>NZ_JAGEKG010000004.1:0-504303 GCF_049887755.1 Methylobacterium sp. NFXW15
GGTCGTCGGGGGTGTCGAACACGTGGTGCAGCGCCACCGTCAGCTCGACCACGCCCAGCCCCGAGCCGAGATGGCCGCCGGTCACCGACACCGCGTCGATCATCTCCGCGCGCACGGCATCGGCCACGTTCTGCAGCTCGCCTTCCGGCACGCGCCGCAGATCCGACGGCTCGTTCACACGATCCAGCAACGCTGATTGCTCAGGGGTGATCGCCAATGCTCGCACTCGCTAATTCACTGTGCCGCCCGTCGCGCCGATTCAGAACCTGACGCCGCACGGGCCTTGAGCGGGGCGCAACCGTATGAGAATCCGGGATGCCACCGCTATCACGATAGTTCCACGTACGAACGATTGCCGCTTCGATCAATGTCGGGATGACGCTTTTTTCCAGTCTCGTGCCCTTGCCGCCACATGAGGTTCTCCGTTGAGCGTCACTCGTCTGTGCAAAATTTTGCTGATCTCGCTGCTTCCTTTGTCCGGCCAAGCTTTGGCCGACCCGCGCGCGCCCGACGGCAATCTCAGCTTTGCCTGCAACTTCCTCGGCGATTGCCCGCCCCGGCTCGTTCCCGGAGGGCCGGACCGCGATGTGCGTCCGTTTTCCCGGAATCTCGGGCGCCCCTGCACGCGCCGCGACCGGCCGACGCCGGAGGGTCCGCGGCACGTCCGGGCCTGCTGGTGAACGGTTTCCGTTTCCTCGTCCTCATCCTTGTTGCGACAGGCGTCTCTACGGCCAAGGCTCAAGACTGCCCTGCATTGTACGCGGGGGGGCAGGCGCCGGTTCTGGTCAATGCCAAGCTCGCCGAGCGGACGCAGGCCCTGTGCTTCGAGGCCTTTGCAGTGCTGCATTCCGGCGTGACCCGCACGCCGCTCTATTCGGCCGAGCACCTCACCCGCGAGAGCATCGCGGCCGCCCGCGCAGTGGCGCGTGACGATTCCTTCCATGAAGAAACCCGGCTCCCGCCGGAGGCCCGCGCGCGGCTGGAAGATTACGTCCGCAGCGGCTTCGACCGGGGTCATCTCGCCCCCGCCGCCGACATGCCGTCAGTGAACGCCCAGGCGGAATCGTTCAGTCTCGCCAATATCGTCCCCCAGGACCGGACGATGAATCGCGGCATCTGGGGCGATATCGAGGAAAGCGTACGGCGCCTCGCGACCCGGCGGGGCTCGCTCTATGTCGTCACCGGCGTGGTCTTCTCCGGGGATTCGCTGCGCGAGATCGGAGCGGGTGTCCTCGTTCCGACGCAACTTTATAAAGCCGTCTACGATCCGGCGACCGGGGAGGCCGGAGCCTATCTCATCGCGAACACGGCTGGGCGGGACTGGCAGGGCCTGTCCCTTGCAGCGCTCCGCCAAGCGACCGGCGTCGATGTTTTCCCGGCCCTCTCGCCGCAGGCCAAGGCGACGGCCATCACCCTGCCGGACCCACAGGCAAGCTCGCGCGGCGAGGCGCGGCGCCAGGACGGTTCACCGGATCACGGATGGCGCGAATGGCTGTGGCGGGAGGTGATGCGTGAGTTGCGGCGGACCATCCGCGCCTTCCTTCGCCAGATCTTCTGAGGCGACCATGACAGATGCGAATAAGGACCGGTTCGACCCCTTCGCCGACGAGGCCAGCGTCCGCAGCGTCGGTGGCCTTTCGATCGAGAACGGCACCGCCCGCATTGCCGTGCACGGCAGCCTCGACGTCACCAAGGACCGGATCGGCCTCGATCAAGCCCGTCTCCTGCGTGAGACCTTCGAGGCCATCGTGAAGGCCCTCGAAGCGGCGGATCTTCCGGAGAAGGTGGCCGAGGCAGCGGACATCGCCCCCAAGCACGTGAAGAACCCCTTCGCCTGAGAGCGACGTCGGCGGCCCGATCCTTGCCGCTCCGAGGCCGTCCTGATAGGTCGAGCGGATCACTCGAAACATCCCGACTCGCGCGACAGGGCCGGCGCAAACGCCCGCCGCCAAACGCCGCGACTCGAACCCCATTCCGAACAAGGACGACCCGCGATGGCCCGCGAATTCATCTATCACATGAAGGGGCTGACCAAGGCCTATACCGGCGGCAAGAAGATCCTCGATAACGTCAACCTCTCCTTCTACCCGGACGCCAAGATCGGCGTGCTCGGCATCAACGGTGCAGGCAAGTCGACGCTGCTCAAGATCATGGCCGGGATCGACACCGATTTCACCGGTGACGGCTGGGTCGCACAGGGGGCCCGCGTCGGCTACCTGCCGCAGGAGCCGCAACTCGATGTGACCAAGTCCGTCCGCGAGAACGTGATGGAGGGCGTAGCCGAGAAGCAGGCGATGCTCGACCGCTACAACGAGCTCGCCATGAACTACTCGGAGGAAACCGCCGACGAGATGACCGAGCTTCAGGACAGGATCGAGTCGCTCGGCCTGTGGGAGCTCGACTCGAAGGTCGATCAGGCCATGGAGGCCCTCGGCTGCCCCAGCGACGAGCAGCCCGTCGCCACCCTCTCGGGCGGCGAGCGCCGCCGTATCGCCCTGTGCCGCCTGCTCCTGTGGGAGCCGGAACTGCTCCTCCTCGACGAGCCGACCAACCACCTCGACGCCGAGACGGTGAACTGGCTGGAAGGCCACCTGCGCCAGTATCCGGGCGCCATCCTGATCGTGACCCACGATCGCTACTTCCTGGACAACGTGACGAGCTGGATCCTGGAGCTCGATCGCGGCAAGGGCATCCCCTACGAGGGCAACTACTCCTCCTGGCTGGTGCAGAAGCAGAAGCGCCTCGAGCAGGAGGGCCGCGAGGACATGGCTCGCCAGCGCTCCATCGCCCGCGAGCAGGAGTGGATCTCGGCCTCGCCGAAGGCCCGCCAGACCAAGTCGAAGGCCCGCATCACCCGCTACGAGGAACTCGTGGCGAAGCAGGCCCAGAAGGTCGATGCCACGGCGCAGATCGTCATTCCGATCACTGAGCGGCTCGGCCAGAACGTCATCGAGTTCGACCACCTCTCGAAGGCGTTCGGGGAGCGGCTGCTGATCGAGGATCTGTCCTTCAAGCTGCCGCCGGGCGGCATCGTGGGCGTGATCGGCCCGAATGGCGCGGGCAAGACCACGCTGTTCAAGATGATCACCGGAAACGAGAAGCCGGACGCAGGCGACATCAAGGTCGGCGAGAGCGTCCATCTCGGCTACGTGGATCAGAGCCGCGACGCGCTCGATCCGAACGCGACCGTCTGGCAGGAAATCTCGGGCGGCAACGACATCCTGTATTTCAACAAGCGTGAGATCAATTCGCGCGCCTATTGTGCGGCCTTCGCGTTCAAGGGCCCAGACCAGCAGAAGAAGGTCGGCACGCTTTCGGGCGGTGAGCGCAACCGCGTCCACCTCGCCGCGACCCTGCGGAAGGGCGGCAACGTCCTCCTGCTCGATGAGCCGACCAACGACCTCGACATGGAGACCCTGCGCGCGCTCGAAGAGGGCCTTGAGGATTACGCGGGTTGCGCTGTGATCATCAGCCACGATCGCTGGTTCCTGAACCGCATCGCGACCCACATCCTCGCCTTCGAGGGCGACAGCCACGTCGAGTGGTTCGAGGGCAACTTCTCCGACTACGAGCAGGACAAAATGCGCCGCCTCGGCGCAGACTCGATCATGCCGAAGAAGATCAAGTACAAGAAGTTCTCTCGCTGAGGCTTCATTCCCGGCGGCACAAAGCCGCCGGGAATGGCAAGCGCGGAACCTTAACGGGCCAGCGATCTTGCTTGGCAGCGGCGGCGACGGGATGCAGCAGCCGCGGGAACGCCGCATGCCGGATCGCCGCTCACTCTTCCTCGGCTTCGCCGCCGCCTTCGCCGTGTCGCCGGCGCGGGCGATTACGGCGCCCGAGCGTATGGTCCTGTGGCCTGCGACGCCTCCCGGCGGGGGAGGGCCGACCGGACCGCTGCGGCGCGACGAGAGCGGCGCCGTCACCAACATCGCCACCCCCATCCTCGAGGCCTTCCTGCCCGAGAAGCCGACCGGCGTCGCCGTGTTGGTGGCGGGGGGAGGCGGCTACGCCCGCATCGGCCTCGTGAAAGAGGCTTATCCGGCCGCGTATTGGCTGGTGGCCCAGGGCATCACTGCATTCGTGCTCACGTACCGTTTGCCGCGCGAGGGTTGGAACGACGGGTCGAACGTCCCTTTGCAGGACATGCAGCGCGCCCTTCGCCTCATCCGCACACATGCGGCGCGGCTAAAGGTCGATCCGGCCCGGGTCGGGGTCATGGGATTTTCGGCGGGCGGACATCTCAGCGGCATGGCTGCTGCGCGCTCGGCCTTCCGCTCCTATGCGCCCGTCGATGGGACCGACGAGATGTCGGCCCGGCCGGACTTCGCGAGTCTCATCTATCCGGTCGTCTCGGTCGAGGCGCCGAACGACAAGACCACCACCCGCCGTACCCTCGTGGGCGAGACGCCGAGCCGTGCCGAGAGCGAGGCTTGGTCGCTCCAAACCTACCTCGGCACCGGTTGCCCGCCGATCTTTCTGGTCCAGACCGACGACGACCGGGTCATCGGCGCGGAGCATAGCCGCATCCTCGATGCCGCCTGCCGCAAGGCCGAGGTGCCGGTCGAATATCACCGCTTCGCCGTGGGCGGGCATGGATTCGGGATTGGGCAGTCCGACACGCCTGTCGCGCTGTGGCCTCGCCTCTACCGCTTCTGGCTCTCCAGCATGTCGTTGATGCGGTAGGCGATGGACGCCTCTTTGCCGAAGATGACGCAAGGCGGGTCGATCGACCCGTCGCCCGAGCCGCAGGCACGCAAGCGCGATCCCCGCGTCGACGTGCTGCGCGGCCTCGCGTTGCTGATGATCTTCCTCGATCACATCCCGCGCAACGTGCCCGCCTTGTTCACGCTGCATAATCTCGGCTTCTCGGATGCCGCCGAGCTGTTCGTGCTGCTCGCGGGCTATTCGTCCATGGTGGCCTATGGCGGGCTGTTCCGGCGAGCTGGGGTCGCCACCACGCTCCTGCGCATCGCGAAACGGTGCTTCCGGATCTACCTCTACCAAGCCGGGCTTCTGATCGCGACGCTGCTAATCGTGCGGGTCTGGATGGAGATCACCGGCCTCACTCCGCGCTTCGGCGTGAAGCCGCTCATCGAGATGGGGATGTGGCAGGGCCTGTTGCGCGGCCTCGCGCTGAACGCCTTGCCGAACTACCTCGACATCCTGCCGCTCTACATCGTGCTGCTGGCGCTGTTTCCCCTGGTCTATCTCGGGATGGCCAAAGGCATCTGGGGGACATTGGCCCTCTCAGCGACGATCTGGCTCGCAGCCAATGTCGATCACCAGCTCAACCTGCCCAACGCGGCGGCCGATGACGGTTGGTATTTCAATCCCTTCGCATGGCAATTCCTGTTCGTGATCGGTTGCGCGCTGGCGGTCGCGGTCCGCAACACGGGCGGATTTCTGCCGCGCCATCCTGCGCTTGTGGCGCTCGCCATTGCCTTTCTCACCTTCGCGTTCTTCCAGGCCGGGGCCTGGAGCGAGTGGGGCCTGCCCGACCTGCATCCCCTTGCCATGGAGCCGCCGAACAAGAGCTATGTGCCGCCGCTCCGGCTCATCAACATTCTGGCCCTCGCTTATCTGCTATTCAGCAGCCCTGCGGTCCGGAGCCTGTCGGAAAAGCCGTTCCTGCGCGCAGCCGAGGCGTGCGGAAAGCATTCGCTTGAGATCTTTGCCGTCGGTTGTCTTTGCGCTCTGATCGGGCGCGTCCTCTACCGGTCCTTCGATGCGATCTGGCCGTTACAGGTCGCGGTGAACCTCACCGGCCTGTCGCTGATGCTGGGCCTGGGCCTGTATTTCGACGCGCGGCAGAGGCGGCGCGCCGCACGAGCGAAGGGAGCCAACTGATGCCGCCCATGCGCCGGAAGGGCGACCTGCCCACCAAGATCTGCGCCCAATGCGGACGCCCTTTCACGTGGCGCAAGAAGTGGGAGCGGGTGTGGGACGAGGTTCGCTATTGCTCGGATCGCTGCCGGAGCGAGGCCAAGCGCGGTGGGGCAAAGGCCCAGGGCCAGTGACGATCAGGCGAGGTTGCGCGCCGCCGACAGCGCCTCCGGCGTATCGATGTCGAGGGTGATGCCGGGCTCCGCTTCGATCTCAACGATATCCGTGCGTCCGGCGAGCAACGGCCCGGCACCGCGATCCCCTCGAAGCGAGGACAATTCTCCCGCGAGGACCTGCAGGTTCAGCAGCACCGGATTGCCCCGCGTCCCCTGATGGACGGGGACGACCGCCGCCGCCGTCGATCCGCCGCTCTCGAAAGCGTCGGTGAGCCGGTCGATGAGGGCAGCACCGATCAGCGGCATGTCGCCCAGCATCACGATCACGGCGTCGCAAGGCGGCAGGGCGGCGAGCCCGGCTTTGAGCGAGCTCGACAGGCCCTCGGAATAGGCCTCGTTCCGCACGCGCGTCAGGTCGAGCCCCATCAATGCTGCTTCAACCGCGTCGGCATGAGCACCGAGGACCGCGACGACCGGTCTCGGACGGGCGGCCAGGGCTGCTTCAGCGGCGCACCGGACCAGCGGACGTCCGCCGAAATCCGCCAGCATCTTCGGTTGCTCACCGAAGCGGGTGCCGCGCCCGGCCGCGAGAAGGATGGTTCCGACCCTAGTCATCAGCGTCCGCCGCCGTCCCACCCGCGCGAGGCTGCGGGCGAGACACGATCTCCATGAGCAGACCACCGACCCCGAGGGCGACGATATCGGCCCGCCGGACCGGCACATCCGCCAAGAGACGGTGGAGGATCCAGTCGAACCCGTTCTCCTTGGGCGAGCGCGCGCAGCCCGGTGCGCCTATGACCGGGACGCCGTTCCGTGTCCCGAGAAGGAGCAGGTTGCCTGGATCGACCGGCATGCCGAGATGGTCCACCCGTCCGCCGGCCTGCTCGATCCCGGCGGGGATCACATCCTGCCGGTCGGCGATGGCCGAGGCGCCGAACACCACGGCCAAGTCGGCGCCCGCATTATCGATGATCTCGCGAAGGCCTGCTGCCACACCATCCGCCGTATGGGCCACGCGCGTCTCGGCCACGATTTCAGCGCCCGTGGGGGCCAAGCGCTCGGCCAGAACGCGGAGCGTCTTGTCGATAGTCGAATCCTTCAGCGAGGCGAGCCGCGTCGAGACGACTCCCACCCGCGATCGCCGGTAGGGCGCGACTGAGATGGGGGCGCCCGCGCCTTCCGCCCGCGCCTCGGCCAGGATGGTGCGGCGCACGGCGTAGGGGATGATCTTCACGGTCGCGACCATCTCGCCCTCGGCCACGGGCTTGAAGGCAGGCAGGGTCGCGACCGTGATGGACTCGTCCACGCCATTCACGGCATCGACGCGCGTCCGGTCGATCAGAAGCAGGCCGGGCGACGTCGCGAAGAGGTTGGATCGGCCGGTGAAGGGCTCTTCGACCCGCAGGTTGTCGCCACGAAGTGCGGCGGCCAGAGAGCCCGCCGCTTCGTCTTCCCCGATGTCGCCGTCATCGAGGGAGACGGCCACGACCTCTCGAACCCCTTCGGCGGCAAGCCGCGCGGCCGTGTCGGCGCTGATGATCGAACCCTTGCGAAGGGTTTCGCCTCCGCTGCGCAGGGAATGTGCGGTGATGAGACCCGCCGAATCCGCGACAGGAACGGGCCCGAACCTCACGCCGCCCCCGGCCGGGGCGCCCGGCGCAATTCGGCGACGATTTCCGATAGGACCGCCAGGGCGATCTCAGCCGGGCTCACCGCGCCGATAGCGAGCCCGATCGGTGCATGGATTCGGCCAATTTCGGCTTCCGAAAAGCCTGCCTGCGTGAGCCGCCCGACCCGCGCCGCATGCGTCTTCCGCGAGCCGAGGGCGCCGATATAGAAGCAGCCCGCCTTGAGGGCCCCCACCAGCGCTGGATCGTCGATCTTCGGATCGTGGGTCAGGGCCGCAACGGCACAGTAGCGGTCCAGCGGCGGGACTGGCCCGGCGAAGGCGGCATCCGGCCATTCCGCAACAAGGTCGATCCCGGGAAATCGCTCCGGTGTCGCGAAGGCGCTGCGTGGGTCGATCACGGTCAGCGCGAGATCGAGCGCGGCGGCCATGCTGGCCATGGCCTGCGAGATGTGCACGGCACCGATCACCACGAGGCGCACGGGCGGCACCTGCACGGTAAGGAAAGCCGATCCCTCCGTGGTCTCGACCAAGCCGCTCTTGCCAGAGGCGAGGTGTTTGCCGAGCAGATCGGACAAGGGATCGGCGGCGATCTCCGCCTCGCGCACGAGGCGCTGAGCGCCGTCGGGGATGGAGGTGACGAGAATGGCCGCACGCCGCGCGGCCCTTTCCTCGTTGAGGGCGGCGAGGATGTCGGCGCGCATCAGTCGATCCGTTCCACAAAGACGCGGATGCGACCGCCGCAGGACAGGCCCACCCGCCATGCCGTCTCGTCGGCGACGCCGAATTCGAGCACGCGGGGCGTTCCGGCTTCGATCACGTCGGCGGCCTCCACGATCACCTCGCCTTCGACACAGCCGCCCGAGACGGAGCCAAGGAAATTGCCCTCGCCGTCGATGACGAGATGGCTCCCCACCGGCCGGGGTGCGGAGCCCCAGGTTTCGATGACGGTGGCGAGGGCGACATCGCGACCTTCGCGCCGCCACGCTTGCGCGGCGGCCAGGATATCGGAATCGGTGCTGAGCATGGCCATGCGAGCCTGAGGAAGACGGAAGCGCCCGTGCCCCAGAGGTATGGCCACCACGCGGCAGCGCAAGCCACCCCGTGGTGACTCGATCCTGTCACCCTTGGCGCTGGCGGCACCGGCCGGTAGAAGGTGAGCCCGCTTCGGGCCGGAGCCGAGGCTCGCCTCTCCATGCCATCCACCGCCCACCGGATCCCCCGCCACGAAGGCCGCGGCCCGTGAACGCCGAGGATCCCGCACTCGCGCGGACGGCGCGTTCGACCGAGCCCCCCTCCCGTGCTCTCTCGGCGCCGCGCCGCCATTGGAAGCGCCTGTCGCGCGCCATCGGCGATGCGCTACCGAAAGGCCTTTACGCCCGTTCGCTCATCATCATCATCGCGCCGATGGTGCTGCTGCAATCGGTGATTGCGTACACCTTCATGGAGCGCCACTGGCAGTTGGTGACAAAACGTCTCTCGGCCTCGGTCGTCGCCGATGTCGCCGCGCTGATCGACATCTACGAGAGCTACCCACAGGACAAGGATGCCGAGACGCTCTCCCGGATCGCGGGCGAGCGCCTGAACCTCGACCTCGACATCCTGGAAGGCACGACGCTGCCCGCACCGGGCCCGCGCCCGTTCTTCTCGATCCTCGACGAGGCCCTGTCGGACGAGATCAAGCGGCAGATCCGCCGTCCGTTCTGGATCGATACGGTCGGCCGCTCGAACCTCATCGAGATCCGTGTGGCCATTCCCGGCGGCGTGATGCGCATCACTGCCCGGCGCAGCCAGGCCTATGCTTCGAACTCGCACATCTTTCTCGTCTGGATGATCGGGTCCTCGCTGGTGCTGCTCGGTGTCGCGATCCTGTTCCTGCGGAATCAGATCAAGCCGATCCTGCGTCTCGCCGCGGTCGCCGAGGGTTTCGGCAAAGGCCGCGAGATCGAATTTCGCCCGCGCGGCGCGCGCGAGGTGCGGCAGGCAGGCCATGCCTTCATCGAGATGAAGCGGCGTATCGAGCGGGCGATGGAGCAGCGCACGACGATGCTGAACGGCGTGAGCCACGATCTGCGCACCATCCTGACGCGCTTCCGCCTCTCGCTCGCGTTGTTGGAAGACAGCGACGAGATCGACGACCTGACCCGCGACGTCGATGAGATGAGCCGGATGCTCGAAGGCTACCTCGCCTTCGCACGCGGCGATTCGGCGGAGGCGGCGGCGCCGACCGACATGCGCGCCCTGCTCGAAGACCTCCGGACCGATCTCGAGCGCCTCGGCGCCCATGTGGCCGAGGTCGAACTGACGGATCGTCCGATCGTGACGGTGCGTCCGGATGCGTTTCGGCGCTGCCTGTTCAACCTGGCCTCGAACGCGGCTCGCTACGGCGAGACGGTCTCGATTCGCGGGAAGCGGGAGACGCGGAGTTTCCTCGTTTCCATCGACGATGACGGCCCCGGGATCCCGCCGGAGCGACGGGAGGACGTGTTCAAGCCGTTCCTGCGTTTGGACGACGCCCGGCAGGATGCGGGCGGATCAGGACTGGGGCTTGCCATCGCCCGCGATATCGCCCGTGCCCATGGCGGCGACATCACCCTGCATGACAGTCCCCTCGGTGGCTTGCGCGCCACCGTCAGGGTGCCAGCCTGAGAATCAGCCACCCGCGGGGCCGCGTAGCCGAGCGATCTCGGTCTGCACGCTGCCGATCAGATGATCTATGGACGGGTTATCGAGCTTTGCCTTCGTCAGCCTTTCGAGCAGCACGGCCTCGCCCTGCCAAGCATAGCCAGCATCGGCCGGGAGATGGCGAAGCAGCATCGGGCTGACGATCTGGTTCCTGCGATAGGCGGGATGCCGCACGAGCCGTGCGATCTGGCGCACGAGCGCGTGCAGGTCACCGGCCGACGATGCGCGCGATACGGACGTAAACACTATCTCGCTCCACCGTACTTCGTAACGACAGTTGTGAGGCAAGGGATGTAAACAAATCGCCCCTCGAAACGCGCCTGCGGCAGAGAGAACCGGGGCAATCAATCTCCTCCGAAACGGGGGTGCCAACCGTCGCCGTGCGATGCTATGCAGGGCGCCTTGAACCTTCAGGCGCGCTCCGCGCCGGTTTCCGAGTGTCCCGCATGAACCCGCTCGTCCCGCTGTTCATCCTTCTCTCCCTGCCGCTCGCCGCGATCGGCCTGGTGCTCTACACGGATACGGGGATCGAGCCGGCGCTGTTCTACGCCTCGGTGAAGACCTTCATCATCCTCGGCGCCGTTTCCATCGGCATGTCCTTCGCCGCGTCGAAGCTCGCCGAGCGCACCAAGTCCTAAGCGCCGTTCTGCGCCCCGGCTGAAAGACCCTTATTTTCGGCCCGGAGGCCGCCATGCTGAATGTCGTCCCGTCCTTCTCGCGCATCGGCGAGGAGAACGCCTTCGCCGTGCTCGCCCGCGCACAGGCGCTGGCGGCACAGGGCCGCGACATTATCAATCTCGGCATAGGCCAGCCCGATATGCCGACCCCGCCCCACGTCGTGGAGGCGGGGATCAAGGCCCTGCGTGATGGTCATCACGGCTACACGCCCGCCACCGGCATCCTGCCCCTGCGAGAGGCAATCTCGCGCGACATCCTCCGCCGTCATGGCGTCGAGGTTTCACCCGAATCGGTGATGGTCGTGCCGGGCGGCAAGGTCACCATGTTCATGGCGATCCTGATGTTCGGCGAGCCGGGCGCCGAGATTCTGTATCCGGATCCCGGCTTTCCGATCTACCGCTCGATGATCGAGTTCACGGGTGCGACGCCGGTGGCGGTGCCGATCCGCGAGGAGAACGGCTTTGCCTTCTCGGCGGCGGAAACGCTGTCCCTCATCACGCCGAAGACGCGGCTGCTGATCGTCAATTCGCCCGCCAATCCCTGCGGCGGCGTGAGCCCCAAATCCGAGATCGACGCCCTGGTGAAGGGGCTCGCCGAGCATCCCGACGTGGCGGTGCTGTCGGACGAGATCTACGGCACCATGACCTATGACGGGGAGGTGCATCACTCCCTCCTCAAGTATCCCGAGATCCGCGACCGGCTGATCTATCTCGACGGCGCGTCGAAGACCTACGCCATGACCGGATGGCGGCTCGGCTGGTCCGTGTGGCCGAAGCCCCTCTACGACAATGCCCGCAAGCTCGCGGTGAACGCGCATTCCTGTGTCAACGCCTCGACCCAGTGGGCGGGCATCGCAGCCCTCGACGGTCCTCAGGATTGCGTGGCCGAGATGGTGGCCGAGTTCGACCGCCGCCGGACGATCGTGGTGGATGGGCTCAATGCCCTGCCGGGCATCTCGTGCATCGTGCCGAAGGGCGCGTTCTACGCCTTCCCGAACGTGTCCCGCACCGGCTGGAAAGCCAAGGCACTCGCCTCGGCACTGCTGGACGAGGCAGGGGTCGCCACGATCGGCGGCCCGGATTTCGGCATAAACGGCGAAGGCTTCATCCGACTGTCCTACGCCAACTCCGCCGAGAACATCCGCCGTGCGCTGGAGCGGATGAAGGCGTTCTTGGAGACGAGGCCCGCGGCGTAGGGCCTCTCCGTTATTGCAAGCATCGGCGAAGCAATCTGGGGACACCACGTTCGAAAACGGCCCGCTGCCCTGGATTGCTTCGCCTCGCTCGCCATGACGAAGGTGAGGAACGTCAGCCCACCACCCGCAGATCATCCCCTACCGCCAGTGCACCCCCGGCAATGATCTCCATGTAAACGCCAAGGTCGCGATGGCCGAGGCGCTTGTCGATCGTCCAGGGGATGTCGAGGTCGCGCAGGCCGGTAGATGGGTCCACGTTGGTCGCCGCGCAGCGCACCGTCCGCTTGGTGACCTTGAGGCGGAGGCCGCTCGGCGCCTCGATCACCTGACCCACCATGTCCAATTCGGCGAAGGGCGCGAGACCCTCGACCAGCAGGTTGCCTCGGAAGCGCAGAGGGTCCACCGGCACGCCGAGTTCATCCTCGAGCATTTGCACGCTGGCGCGGTTGATCAGCGAGACGTAGCCGGTCGGTGAATCGGTGAAGCGGTATTGCGGCGGGGCTGCCAACACCTTCGGTTCGCCTTTCAGCGAGTCCGGAACAAAGCGGCGCAGCAGATCTTCCAGCGCGGCGCGGCCTTCCGGCGTGTCGAGCTTGGCGTCGAGCGTTTCGCCCCCGGCTTCGACATGAAGCGTCGCGGATGCGTCGTCGTAGCGGGTGTGCAGGCGAGCCAAGGCCTCGTCCCGCATCAGCATGAGATACTTGGTCTTGGGCTGGTGACGGGGGGCCACCGGATTGAAGCCCGATGGACCGTTCTCGACCGCGTAGAGGCGATCGCCGGGAAAGAATCCGCTGGTTTCCAGCTCCACCCTGTCCAGCCGTTCGGGGCTCAAGCCCTTCACGGGGTAGCGGTGGAGGGCGCTGACATGAATCAATGCGGTCATGCGTGGATCGTGGCCCTGAAGTGACATGTCGCGCAAGAGCGTCGCCGGGTCTTGTGGTGCGCATATGCAACACCACATCCGACCAGTCGGCGGTCGCAAGGCGCCGATGCCCTCGCTCGGCAGAGTGCCGGAGGGCGACGTTTCGGTGGCGCCGCGCCTCTCGTGGGCGGCGGATGCCGGTACGGGAAAGGCGACTTATGAATTTCGAGAAATACACCGAGCGCGCCCGCGGCTTCGTGCAGGCGGCGCAGAATCTCGCCATGCGCGAGGGACATCCCCAGTTGCAGCCGGGCCATCTGCTGAAGGTCCTGTTGGACGATCCGGAGGGCCTTTGCGCGGGCCTCATCGATAGGGCCGGCGGCCAGTCCCGTGTGGCGCTGGCGCAGACCGAGCAATGGCTCGCCAAGCAGCCAAAAGTATCCGGCAACGCGTCCGCCCCACAGGCGACGCGCGAACTCGTGCGCCTGTTCGACACCGCCGAGAGCGCCGCGCAGAAGGCAGGCGATTCCTACGTCACCGTCGAGCGGCTTTTGCTTGCTATTGCGGTCGAGAAGGAATCCGAGGCCGGTCGTGCTCTGCAGGCGGCGGGCGTCACGCCCGCGTCGCTGAACGCGGCGATCAACGCCCTGCGCAAGGGCCGCACAGCCGACAACGCCAGCGCCGAGAACAGCTACGACGCCCTCAAGAAGTACGCCCGCGACCTCACCGAGGCGGCGCGCGACGGCAAGCTCGATCCGGTGATCGGCCGCGACGAGGAAATCCGGCGCACCATCCAGGTTCTGTCCCGGCGCACCAAGAACAACCCCGTGCTCATCGGCGAGCCCGGCGTCGGCAAGACGGCGATCGTGGAAGGCTTGGCCCTTCGCATCGTCAACGGCGACGTGCCGGAGTCTCTGAAGGAGAAAAGCCTGCTCGCCCTCGACATGGGCGCGCTGATCGCGGGCGCGAAGTATCGCGGCGAGTTCGAGGAGCGGCTGAAGGGCGTGCTCTCCGAGGTCACGGCGGCTGAGGGCGGCATCATCCTGTTCATCGATGAGATGCACACGCTGGTCGGCGCCGGGAAGGCGGACGGGGCCATGGATGCCTCGAACCTGCTGAAGCCCGCGCTCGCCCGTGGTGAGTTGCACTGCGTCGGCGCGACCACCCTCGAGGAGTACCGCAAGCACGTCGAGAAGGACGCGGCGCTCGCCCGCCGCTTCCAGCCTGTCTTCGTCTCGGAGCCGACCGTGGAGGACACGGTCTCGATCCTGCGCGGGCTGAAGGAGAAGTACGAGCAGCACCACGGCGTGCGCATCCAGGACTCGGCCCTGGTCGCGGCGGCGACGCTCTCGAACCGCTACATCACCGACCGCTTCCTGCCCGACAAGGCCATCGACCTCGTGGACGAGGCCGGTTCGCGCCTGCGCATGCAGGTCGATTCGAAGCCGGAGGAACTCGATTCCATCGACCGCGAGATCGTTCGCCTGAAGATCGAGGGCGAGGCCTTGAAGAAGGAGACCGATTCTGCCTCTCGCGACCGCCTCCTGCGGCTGGAGAAGGAACTCGGCGACCTTGAGGAGCGCTCGGCCTCGATCACGGCGCGCTGGAAGGCCGAGAAAGACAAGCTCGGCACGGCCGCCGAACTCAAGAAGAAGCTCGACGAAGCCCGCAACGAACTCGCCGCCGCCCAGCGTCAGGGTCAGTATCAGCGCGCGGGCGAATTGGCCTACGGGATCATCCCCGGGCTGGAGAAGCAGCTCGCCGATACGGAAGCCGCTGGCGAAGGTGGACGCAACGGTCTGATGGAGGAGGCGGTCACGCCGAGCCATATCGCGGGCGTCGTCTCGCGCTGGACAGGCGTGCCCGTCGACAAGATGCTCGAAGGCGAGCGCGAGAAGCTGCTGGCGATGGAAACCTCGCTGGGCAAGCGCGTCGTGGGTCAGCGTGAGGCGGTGGAAGCCGTCGCCACGGCCGTCCGGCGGTCCCGTGCCGGATTGCAGGATCCGAACCGGCCGATCGGCTCGTTCATGTTCCTGGGCCCGACGGGCGTCGGCAAGACAGAGCTGACTAAGGCGCTGGCGGGCTTCCTGTTCGACGACGACACGGCGCTCGTGCGCATCGACATGTCCGAGTACATGGAGAAGCACGCGGTCGCCCGGCTCATTGGTGCGCCTCCCGGCTATGTCGGCTACGAGGAGGGCGGTGCCCTCACCGAGGCGGTACGTCGGCGGCCCTATCAGGTCGTGCTGTTCGATGAGGTTGAGAAGGCGCATCCGGACGTGTTCAACGTCCTGCTGCAGGTGCTCGATGATGGGCGGCTGACGGACGGGCAGGGGCGGACGGTGGATTTCCGCAACACGCTCCTGATCATGACCTCGAACCTCGGGGCGGAATACCTCGTGAACCAGCCCGCAGGGCAGGACACGGAGGCTGTGCGCGACGAGGTGATGGGCGTCGTGCGCGGTCACTTCCGCCCGGAATTCCTCAACCGGGTTGATGAGATCATCCTGTTCCACCGCCTCAAGCGGGAGGAAATGGGGTCGATCGTGGAGATCCAGCTCGGGCGGCTGCAGAAGCTTCTGGACGAGCGCAAGATCACGCTCGAGGTCGATGAGGATGCGCGCAACTGGCTCGCCGACAAGGGCTACGATCCGGCCTACGGGGCGCGGCCCTTGAAGCGGGTGATCCAGAAGAACGTCCAGGACCCGCTGGCGGAGCTCCTGCTCGCCGGTAAGGTTCATGACGGGGAGCATGTCCCGGTTCATCTCGGCCCGCTCGGCCTGATGATCGGCGATGTGACGGTCGGCGCGGAACGGCGCCCGACCGATGCAACCCTGAACTAATCGGACGGGGGCGCGGCACTTCACGGTGCCGTGCCCCCTTCGGCCGAAAAAGTGACGCAATCGCCGCAGACGAGCGCGGCGTGTCTCTCGTTCGCTCAGATCGATCCTGGTGGTGTTTCGCCCGGGATTGCCTCATCGCCACCTGCCTGGCCGGGCTTGTCATCGTCGGCTTCATCGCACTGGCCGATCCCTACGGTCTGCGCGCTGCGCCGGGGCATCCGCCGGGTCCCATCGTCGACACGAACCAGCGGCTCTCCTACCCAGCCATCGCCCGCGGTGGCGATTTCGACGCGGCCGTGTTCGGCACTTCCACGGCCCGCCTCCTCGATCCGGCGTCGCTTGATAGTGCCTTTGGGGCGCGCTTCGCGAACCTCGCCATCAACGCAGCCACACCCGACGAGCAACTGCGCCTCGCCGCCCTGTTCCTGGCCCGGCGGCCGGTGAAGGCGGTGCTGTTCGCCCTCGACGCGCCCTGGTGCGCCGCACGTCCCGCAGCGCGGACGAGCCACGCCTTCCCGGATTGGCTCTATGAGCCGGGCGCCCCCTGGGGTGTGCTGCGGCAAGCGAATCTGCGCGGGCTGACGGCAGCTTTCAATGCGGTTCAGGTTCGGCTGGGACGCGCGAAGCCGCGCATTCGCTCGGATGGCTATGCCGTCTTTACCCCGCCGGAGGCGAGCTACGACCTCCACCGGGCGCGGATGCATATCGCTTCAGCCGAACCTACGATGACGACGGACTCGCCGGAGGCGCCGTTCCCGGCCCTCGACGCGCTCGACGCGGTACTGGCCAGCCTGCCGCCGCAGACTGAAACGATCATCGCCTTCATGCCCGTTCATGCCCGCGCGCAGGGACAACCCGGAACGCCCGCCGGTGATCGGGAAGCCGCCTGCAAGGCACGTGCAGCAAAGATCGGGGCGCGGCATCACGCGCTGACTGTCGATTTCCGCATGATCTCACCGGTCACGCGGGACGATTCGAATTACTGGGACGCGCTTCACTACCGCCTGCCGATCGCGGCCCGCATCGTTGCAGGCCTGAAGGACGCGGCGCGGATGGGGGCGGACGATCCGCAGGGCTTCTATCGTGTGTTGGCGCGATAAAGCCTCAGGCCGCCTTTTGCTCGGAACGCGCCCAGCCCTCGCGCGTCTCGGCGCAGTAATCGGCGAAACGCCCCTCGCGGATGGCGGCACGGGCGCCCGCCATCAGGTCCTGGTAATAGGCAAGGTTGTTCCACGTCAGGAGCATCATCCCCAGGATCTCGTTCGAACGGACGAGGTGGTGGAGATAGGCGCGGGAATAATCGCGGGCGGCGGGACAGGAGGATTGCTCGTCCAGGGGCTCGATGGCCTCGGCCCAGCGGGCATTGCGCAGGTTCACCCGGCCGTTGCGCGTGTAGGCGAGCCCGTGCCGCCCGGCGCGGGTCGGCATCACGCAATCGAACATGTCGATCCCGCGCGCGACCGCGCCGAGGATGTCGTCCGGGGTGCCGACGCCCATGAGGTAGCGCGGCTTGTTCTGCGGCAGGTGCGGCTCGGTGGCCTCGATCATCGTGAACATGACCGCCTGCGGCTCACCCACCGCCAAGCCCCCGATGGCGTAGCCCTTGAGGTCGAGATCCACCAATTCGCGCGCGCTCTCCGCGCGGAGATCCGTCAGGTCGCCACCCTGCACGATGCCGAACATGGCCTTGCCGGGCTGCTCACCGAAGGCCACGCGGCACCGCTCGGCCCAGCGGAGCGACAGGCGCATCGCCTTCTCGATCTCGGCGCGCTCGGCGGGCAGGCGCACGCATTCATCGAGCTGCATCTGGATATCGGATCCGAGCAGCCCCTGAATCTCGATGGAGCGTTCGGGGCTCATTTCGTAGGCGGTGCCATCGATATGCGAGCGGAAGGTCACGCCCGTCTCGTCGATCTTTCGCAGGGCCGACAGCGACATCACCTGGAAGCCGCCGGAATCGGTGAGGATCGGCCCGTCCCATTGCATGAACCGGTGCAGGCCGCCGAGACGCGCCATCCGTTCGGCGCCCGGTCGCAGCATCAGGTGGTAGGTGTTGCCGAGCACGACGTCCGCGCCCAGTTCGCGCACCTGCGACGCGTACATCGCCTTCACCGTGGCGGCCGTGCCGACCGGCATGAAGGCGGGGGTGCGGATGCGTCCGCGCGGCATGGCGATCTCGCCCGTGCGCGCAGCACCATCCTGTGCGTGCAGGGAGAAGCCGAAATTCGTCGGGTTCATGCGGCATCTCCGGGTGCGGCCGGGAAGAGCAGGCTCGCATCGCCGTACGAGTAGAAGCGATAGCCCGTCGCGATGGCGTGGGCATACGCCGCGCGCATCGTCTCAAGGCCGGAGAAGGCGCTCACCAGCATGAAGAGGGTCGAGCGCGGCAGATGGAAGTTCGTCACCAGGGCATCGACCGCCCGGAAGCGGTAGCCCGGCGTGATGAAGATGTCCGTGGGGCCGGAAAAGGCAGCGATCCGCCCATCCTCGCCTGCGGCGCTTTCAAGCAACCGCATCGCGGTAGTGCCCACGGCGACGATCCTCCCGCCTGCGTCTCGGGTCCGGTTCAGCGCCTCGGCCGTAGCGGCATCGAGATGGCCGATCTCGCTGTGCATGCGATGGCCCTCAGTGTCGTCGGCCTTGACCGGAAGGAACGTGCCCGCGCCAACGTGGAGGGTGAGATGGTGGCGTGCGAGACCTGCGCCGTCGATGGCGGCGAGGAGCGAATCGGAGAAATGCAGGCCTGCCGTCGGGGCGGCCACTGCACCCGGTTCGCGGGCATAGACCGTCTGGTAGTCGCCGACATCGCGAGAATCGGTCGGCCGCTTACCGGCGATGTACGGGGGCAGCGGCAATTCCCCGAGGGCCGCGATCCGTTCGTCCAGCACCGGGCCCGAAACTTCGAAGGCCAGCACGATCTCACCCGCCTCGGCCTTCTCCTCCACCTTGGCGCGGAGCGTACCCCCCTCGCAGGCCATGCCCTCGGCGGTATGACCAAACGTCAGGTCATCGCCCGGCGCGAGGCGCTTGGCTGGCCGGGCGAAGGCGCGCCAGCGATCCGGGGCTTCGCGCATGTGGAGCATGATCTCTGTGCGCTGCCCCGGCGCGCCGGGACGCGTGCGGATCCCATGAAGCCGCGCAGGAATGACGCGGGTGTCATTGAAGACGAGGGCATCGCCCGGCCTGAGGAGATTCGGCAGATCGCGAATTGCACGGTCCGCGAAGTCGCGGCCGGGCTCGACGACGAGCAGGCGGGCGGCATCCCTCGGTTCGGCGGGGCGCAAGGCGATGCTCGCCTCCGGCAGGTCGAAATCGAATATGTCCACGCGCATCGCCGGGTGCGTGCACCGAACGCCCGGCCGATTCAACCACACGCAAAAAAGAAACCCGCCACGGCGTGCGCCGGGCGGGCTTTGCTTAAACGGAGCTGTGTAAAGGCTCGATCAGCAGTCCTTGTCGGACATCTTGGTGGTGGAACCAGCGGCGGCGGCATTGTTCATGGCGCCAACGGTGCCCGGCGAGGCCGGCTGCTGGCCACCGGCCATGTTCTTGGAAGCAGGATCAGCCTTGTCGGCGGTCTGGGTGCCGCCCGTGGCGGTCGGGGCCTGCGTCGCGCCAGCATTGTTCATGGCGCCGACAGTGCCCGGCGAGGCCGGCTGGTTACCGCCCGCAAGGTTAGCGCTGGACTTGTCCACGTCCGAGCTCTTCGGGTTCATCGCCTGCTTGTCCGGCGTGGTGGTGCCGGTGGAACACGGTGCGGCGATGGCCGCGCCAGACATGAGCGCGAAAATTGCCGCAGTTCCGAGCGCGCGAGTAACCTTCATGAGAATTTCCTCCGATGATTGTAATCGTAGAAGCAATCACCGAATCTGCCCGTTAGTTCCGTAACATTCTTCCCGGCCAACTTTGCCGCAGGAAGCGCTTGAGGCGACGCGTTGCCTCCTTGCCGAGGCGGGTCCGAAGCGGTACGGCTGTCCGGCCTTGGATGGGCGTCGGGGTGTAGCGCAGTCTGGTAGCGCACCTGGTTTGGGACCAGGGGGTCGTAGGTTCGAATCCTATCGCCCCGACCATCCACCGCAGCGCCGAATGCCTGGAGCCGTCAGTACACCCATGCCGAGTGCCCGCATCTACCGCCCCGCCAAGGATGCGTCTCAGTCGGGCGTCGCCCGCACGAAGCATTGGGCGTTGGTCTTCGATCAGACCAGCCCGCGCGAAACCGATCCGCTGATGGGCTGGTACGGCTCGAAGGATATGATGCAGCAGGTGCGGCTGGAATTCGAAACACGTGAGGAGGCGGTGGCCTACGCGCAGCGCGAAGGCATCACCTATCGTGTCGAGGAGCCCGCCAAGGAGACGGTGCGCAAGGGCCTCTCCTACTCCGACAATTTCAAGTTCAACCGCACGGCGCCCTGGACGCACTGACCGCGACGGAGGGAGCGCATCAGCCTCGCTGACGCTCCTGCCACGCTGGATAGGGCGAGGGTCCCTCCGGACGAAGCTGCTGGAGCCGCATCGGCTGACGGTCGAGGGGCTGGCAGAGTTCTGCGTAGATCTCGGCGCTGCCCGCGCCGTATTGCTGCGCCTCCTCGGCGCTGAAGGCGAAATAGCCTTCCTTGAAGCCTGAAAGCCGCATAGCTGCATGGCACATCGGGCAGGGGCGCCCGCTCGCATACATCACGCAATCCGACAGGTCCTTGCGGCCGAGCGCCCGGCTTGCCAGCCGAATGGCGACCATTTCGGCATGCTCGGTGGCGTCGTGGTTCACGTGGACCGTGTTGGCAGCCTTGGCGACGACTTCGCCGTTCCGCACGATCACGGCGCCGTAGGGCGTGCCGCCTTCAGCGACGTTGTCCGCAGCGATTCGCACTGCTTCGTCCATATACTCGTCATGCCGTGCCATCGGGTCGTCCTCTCGTCGCCGTGGTGCTTTTCCAGAACGTCGCCGGTGGTGTCGGGTTCAGGCTGTGCGAGCGGGCAAGGCACATGCCGGGTCACCCGCCGAGTAGATGACAGTCGAAACCGGTCAATCCTGGGCGGGGCTAAATGAGCTTATCGCGGGCATTGCTCCGGACCTGATCAGGAGCGCGCTGCAACGCGGTCAGCCAACTTCGCCTGCGCCTCAGACTTCGATGAATTATTTACGCTCCGGCTCTAGACCATTCTTTGCGCGAGGAATGGAAAGATGGCAGCGGTCGCTGGCACAAACCCTGAGCCGAGTATCGCTGACAGTTACGCCGCCCCCACGGAGCGGCTTCTGAAGCGTGCCATCCGTCGCGATCAGCTCGATGCAGCCCGCCGCAGCATCCTGCGCGCCCTCATCATCAATTTCATGCTCGGCCTCGCCTGCCTCGCCGTCGCGATCCAATCGGATCAGGCGTTGGCGGGCAGCATCTGGTTCGCAGCCTCGTCGCTCGCCAACATTCTGCGGGTCTATCTCTGCCGCATCCCCTGCAAAGGGCTCGACGATTCTGCGCCGATCGAGCACGACGACGTTGCGGAGGCCATCGACCGGCGGCTTCACCTCATGGCGCTCGCGGCTCTGCTCTCCGGCACGGTCTGGGGGTGCCTGCCGCTGTTGTGCGCCGGTTACACGTCGTCGCAGACACTGTTCTATCTCACCGTCACCTGTGGCATCACCGCCGGAGCGGTCTGCTACGGCACCTCCTTCGCGCGCATCCCGATCTCCTTCATCGTGCCTCCGCTGCTGGCGGCCGCGGCCTGCCTAGTCCTGACGGGCGGGTTCGAGCACAACTGCCTCGCGGCCACCTGCATCGTTTATCTGCTGGCACTGACCCGGGCCACCGTCGAAGTCGAGGCGAGCTTCCGGCAGTCTAGCGGTCTGAAGAACGAGGCGAGCGCGCTCGCGGTGCGCATGGCGATGCGCGCCGTTACGGACGGCCTCACCGGCCTTCTCAATCGCGTCGGCTTCGCCGAAGAGGCGGAGGTGGCCCCCGCGTCGTGCCTGATGGTGCTCGATCTCGACGGGTTCAAATCGGTCAACGACATCTACGGACACCAGATCGGCGATCAGGTGCTGGCGGAAGTCGGTCGGCGTCTGCGCCAGCAGGTGCCCGCGAGCGGACATGTCGGACGCCTGGGCGGTGACGAGTTCGCCGTGCTCTACGATCCGGATGCCACGGGCTTGCCCTATCGTGACCTCGCCGAGGCGATCATCGCGGCGGTCGCAGAGCCGTTCGACCGGTTCGAAACCGACCGCGTCGGCGTCAGCATCGGCATTCATCTCGGCGACACCGAAAGCCTGACGGAAAGGCTGGTCCGCGCCGACGAGGCCCTCTACGCCGCCAAATCCTCAGGCCGGAATCATTACCGCGTCTTCGATGATGCGTTGCGCGCCCGGCTCGACATGCGCCGCGATGCTGAACGCGACTTGCCGGAAGCTCTGGCGGATGGGGTGATCGAGGTCTGGTTCCAGCCGATTCTCAACGTGCCGACCGGCCGTCTTGCCGGGCTCGAAGCCTTGATCCGCTGGAAGCACCCGCGCCACGGCTGGGTGCCGCCACCGGACATCATCGCCGCCGCAGCGGTCATCGGGCTCTCGGAAGCCGTGCTGCGCTATATCCTCGATCACGTCTACCGGATGAAGCTCCTTCTGCGAGAGCGTGGCCTTGATGAGGTCCGCATCGCCATGAATGTCTGCCCGCGCGAACTCACCCAGACGGCTTTCGAGAAACTCATCCTCGAAAAGCTCGACGCCTTCGGTATTCCGGCGGACGGGCTGGAGATCGAGCTGACCGAGGACACCGCCCTCGATTCCACCATCGCTTCGGAACGGCTCGCCGTGCTTTCCAGGGCGGGGGTGAGCATCGCCATCGACGATTTCGGCGTCGGATATTCTTCGCTCTCGCGGATCCGGCAGTTGCGGGTCAACCGCGTGAAGATCGACCGCAGCCTCGTCACCGGCCTCAATGAGGCGGGCGACAAGCGCGGCCTCGTTCAGGCCGTGATCGATCTCGGTAAGGCGCTCAGCCTCGAAGTCGTGGCCGAAGGCGTCGAGACCGAGACCGATCTGATCGCGCTGCGCGAGATGGGCTGCCCCTTCGCGCAGGGCTATCATCTTGGACGGCCTACCCAAGCCGCGTCGGTCCTCGATGCCTTCGCCCCGCCTGTCCTGAAGGTTGCCTGAGACGCTCAGCGCAGGCGATAATCGGACAGGCGCGCCCGACGGGCGCTGCGCCGGTAGGCGAGCACCGAATCCGGCCAGAGTGTCGTGTTGCGGCCCTTCGGGTCGAGATACCAACTGGTGCAGCCGCCCGCCTGCCAGATGCTTTTCTTCATCCGGTTTCGGATGCGATCGACGAAGCGTGCCTGAACCGGCTCGCGCACCTCGATCGCATCGCGGCCCTTCATCAGAGCCTTCAGGCACGTGAGGATGTGGGCGGCCTGGATTTCGATCATCGCGATGATCGAGTTGTGGCCGATGCCGGTATTGGGGCCGAGCATGATGAAGTAGTTCGGGAAGCCCGCGACGGTGATGCCCTGGAAGGCCTGCATCCCGTCCGACCACGCCTCGGACAGGCGGCGCCCCTCACGCCCCACGATTTCGGTGCGGAGCGATCCGCCGAGGACATCGAATCCGGTGGCGAAGACCAGCGCATCGAGCGCGTGGACGGTGCCGTCCGCCATCTCCACGCCGTCGGCCCGGATCCGCGCGATCGAGCCGGTTTCCAGCGTCACGTCCGGCCGCTGAAGGGCGGGGTAGTAATCGTCGGAGAGCAGCACGCGCTTGCAACCGAAGCGGTAGCGCGGCGTCAGCTTTTCCCTCAACGCGCGATCCGGCACAGCTTTGCGCAGGTGGTGCCTCGCCATGGCTTCGGCCTGATCCGTCACTTTCGAGACGCGGGTGAAGCCAACCAGCGCCGGGAATTCGAGACGCCAGAACAGGCGCCACCGCTCCAGCAAACGCGTGAGCGGGAAGCGCGCGTAGCGATCCTTGCGCTCCTGCGGAATCGGCCGGTCGTTCTTCGGCATGATCCAGGGCGGTGTCCGCTGGAACACGGTGAGGTGGCCCGCCCGGCCCGCAAGCTCGGGCACGACCTGGATCGCGCTCGCGCCGGTGCCGATCACGCCGACTTTCCGGCCGGTGAGATCGACGGAATGATCCCAGGCCGCCGTATGAAAGCTCGATCCGGCGAAATTCTCCCGGCCGGGAATGTTCGGAAAGGAAGGGTGGTGCAGCCCACCCGCCCCGGAGACGATGGCGCGGGCCAGGATCTCGCCCTTGTCCGTCTCCGCCCGCCAGAGGCTGCGTGCCTCGTCCCAGGCTGCCCGGCGCAGGGTGGTGCCGAAACGGATGAGCGGCATCAGCCCGTGCTCATCCGCCACGTCTTGCAGATAGGATTCGATCTCGGGCTGCTTTGCGTAGAGGCGGCTCCAATCGGCCTTGGGGGCGAAGGACAGGGAATAGAGATGCGAGGGCACGTCGCAGGCGGCGCCGGGATAGGTGTTCTCCCGCCACGTCCCGCCGATGCCAGCCCCTTTCTCGATCAGCGTGATCGGACCGATGCCCGCTTGGCGGCAGCGGATCGCCATGGCGATCCCCGAAAAGCCAGCGCCGACGATGAGGACGGCGAGGACGCCGTCGCGATCCGTGGCAGCGCTCATCGGCTGGTCTCCAAGTCCGCATGGCGTTTCAGGAAGGCCGCCGCTTCGTCGAGGGACGTCTTCGCCTCCGGCAGGACGCGATCCGCGAATTGCCACGCATGGGCGACGACCGGGAATGTGCGCAGATGCGCATCGACGCCCGCCGCCTTTGCTCGCTCAGCCATGCGGATGGCATCGTCGCGCAGGATCTCCCGGTCTCCAACGTGGAACAACAGGGGCGGCAGCCCGGCCGGATCGCCGAAGACCGGCGAGACCAAAGGCTGTCGGGGATCGCCCTCGCCGACATAAAGCGGCGCTACCTCGACGATGGAGCGGGCGTGGAACATCGCGTCCCGGCTTCCATTCGTGATGCGCGAGCCGTCGATGGCCGTCAGGTCGGTGACAGGCGAGAAGAGGCATGCGGCCGAGGGGAGGGGGATGCCCCGATCCCGCGCGGCGAGCAGAGTCGCGAGAGCAAGGTTCCCGCCCGCCGATTCGCCCGCAAGGCTCGCCGGGCCGCTCGCGCGGAAAGCGGTCCAGGCCGCGACGATATCCTCCAGCCCGGCCGGGAAGGGGTGTTCCGGCGCGAGCCGATATGCCGGTGCGAAGATCGTGAAGCCGCGCCGGGCCAGCGCCCCGGTCAGCGGCCGATGTGTCTTCGGCGAGCAGGCCACGAAGCCGCCGCCATGGACGTAGAGCAGCCGGTGATCCGCCTTGCCGGAGAGGGGCCGCACCCACTCGCCCGTCACCCCGCCGAGGCTGCCGGGCTCGAAGGTGACGTCGCGTGGGTCCGGGAAGCCGGCACCTTCGAGGATGCGGCGGACATCCTCGACGCTCTGCGCCCGAGCGAGCGGAGCCTTGACCCGGCGACGGACCATCCAGGCCCCGATATGCGCGCGCAGGCTCGCCATGGTCATACCTTTCCGCCGGAGAGCCGCAGGATGGCCCGCCAATAGCCCGTCGGCATCAGACGCTGGATGAACGCAGCGTTGCGCGCATCCTTGCCCACCACGATGCGCGGCGCCCGGCGCTCGATGCCGCGCAGAATCTCGGCGGCGGCCGTCTCGGCGGGCATGGTCAAGAGCTTCTCGAAAGCGATTCGCCCTGCCTCGGCGGCAAGCCGCATCGTCTCCGCCACCTCGGGGTCGTCATCCGGCACGCGCGGGTTGCGGGCATTGCGGGCGATGCCGGTGGCGATGCCGCCGGGATGCACGACGCTGACGCCAAGTCCTGTGCCCGCGAATTCATGGCGTAACGATTCCGAGAAACCGCGCACGGCGAACTTACTGGTGCAATAGGCGCTCTGACCGGGCGGCGCGATGAGGCCGAACAGGCTGGAGATGTTGACGATCTGCGCCGCAGGCCTCGCCTTCAACATGGGCAGGAACGCGTGGCACATGCGCACGACGGCCCGCAGGTTCACGTCGAGCACCCATTCGAAATCGTCGAGATGCGTTTCCTCGAACCGTCCGCCGAGCGCCACCCCTGCATTGTTCACGAGCAGATCGAGCCGCCCGAACCTGTCCGCGACCTGCGCGGGCAGAGCGGCGATGGCGGCCGCATCGGTGAGGTCGAGGGTGCGGGTCTCGGTTTCGGCTCCGGCCTGCCGTGTCCGAGCGGCGGTAGCTGCCAGCCCGTCGGCGTCCCGATCGATGAGCATGAGGGACACGCCCCGGCCCGCGAGGGCGACGGCCAGTGCCGCGCCGATGCCGCTCGCCGAGCCGGTCACCAGAGCGACGGTGCCGTTCAGGCGGAATTTGTCGGCCAAGGGTCTCTCCCGGCTCGCCTCCGGCCGAGCCGGAACCGTGGATCTGATAGGCGCGGCGGCCTTTCCTGTCTAGGGTGATTACCCTAAAGCAATCGATGCCATGAGTGCCGCGACTTCGAGCCCCAACGCCCCGCGCACCCGCGACAGGATCGTCGCGGCGAGCCTCATTCTGTTCAACGAGCGGGGGATCGGCCGTGTGACGACGGCCGAAATCGCCGGCGCCTCCGCCATGCGTGAGGGGAACCTTCACTACCATTTTCCGCGCAAGAGCCTGCTGGTGGAGGCGGTGTTCGCCACCTTCGCCGCCGAGGCTGAAGCGGTGGCGGGGCATCTGCCTGCGGATCCCGAGGGGGCCGAGGCGTTGCTCAGCTATCAACGGGCGTGGTTCGATCTGGTCTGGCGGTATCGCTGCGTCTACCGGGACGGCATCGCCATGGTTGAGATCGCGCCGTCCCTACGCGGTGAGGTCAGGGCGCTGCGACACCGCACCCAGGCCCTGGCACGGCGCGTCTTCGAAACGGCGGCGGAGGCCGGGCGTCTGCGGATCGATCCGGCCACCTTGTCGCGGCTTCTCGACAATGCCTGGATCGTGTCGAGCCATTGGATGAACTTTCGCCTGCAGGGCAAAGCCGACCTCGACGCTGCGGACCTGGAATGGGGGTTCGAGCAGGTGAGAGCGCTGTTCCTGCCCTACCTCACACCGACGACAACAACCTGAGCTTGACCTTTGGCCCGATCCTTCCATCCCCGGAGGGATGATCGATCGTCTGTTCCACGCGGCGCTCAGCATCGCACTGCTGCTGACCATCGCCTTTTTGTTCTCGTTGAACCGCCGAGCGGTGCGACCCCGCGTGGTGGCGAGCGCGCTCGCCCTTCAAATCGGGCTTGGAGCTTTGGTGCTCTTCGTGCCCGCCGGACAGGCAGCGCTGCACGCAGCAGCCGATGTGGTGGCCGCGCTCCTCGCCTATGGCGACAAGGGCACCGCCTTCTTGTTCGGTGGGCTGGTCGAGCCCCGCATGTTCGAATTGTTCGGCGGCTCGGGCTTCATCCTGGCTCTGCGGGTGCTGCCGCAGATCTTGTATGTCTCCGCCCTGATCGGCGTGCTCTACCACTTCGGGATCATGCAGGCCGCCGCTCGCTTTCTCGGCGCCGGGCTTCGGCGGATCATCGGCACCTCGCCGATCGAATCGTTCTCGGCGGTCATCACCATCGCCATCGGGCAGAGTGAGATCGCCGTCGCCCTCAGACCGTTCCTGCCGCTGCTGACGGGGGCGGAACTCTTCGCTGTGATGACGAGCGGCGCCGCCTCGACCGCCGGCTCCATCCTCGCGGGATATGCCGCGCTGGGCGTGCCCATGACCTATTTGCTCGCGGCCTCGGTGATGGCGATTCCCGGCGGGCTGCTCTACGCCAAGATCCTGTTCCCCTCGACCGAGCCGACGCGGATCGAGACGACACGTGTGACCTTCGGGGAGGTACGCGCGGCCAACGTCATTGAGGCGGCGGCGGATGGCACGCAGAAGGGGCTGGCCGTCGCCGTTTCCGTCGGCGCGATGCTGATCGCCTTCGTCGGGTTGATCGCCCTGGCCGATGGCCTGCTCGGCTGGGCCGGTGGCGTCGTCGGATGGCCCAGCCTGTCGATCGAGGCGGTGCTCGGCCATGTCCTGGCGCCGCTCGCGTGGGTGCTCGGCGTGCCCTGGGATCAGGCTGGACTCGTCGGCGGGGCCATCGGGCAGAAGCTCGCCTTCAACGAATTCCTCGCATACGCCGCCCTCTCGCCGACGCTGAAGGCGGGGATCCTCGATCCGCGCTCGCAGGCGATCGTTTGCTTCGCCCTGTGCGGTTTCGCGAACTTCGCGTCGATCGCCGTCCAACTCGCGAGCTTCTCGAGCCTCGTCCCGGAGAGGCGGGCAGAGGTCGCGCGCTATGGCTTGCGGGCGATTCTCGCGGGCACGTTGGCGAATCTGACGAGTGCGGCCGTGGCGGGTCTGTTCATCACCTGAAACGAAAAACGCCGCCCCCGGGAGGAGGCGGCGCCAGAGACCTCTACGGTCGCGGATCGACTTAGTTGAAGGTGTCGATCTCAGCGGACTCGTAGCTGGTGACTTCCATGCCGACGCAGATCTCGGACACGATGGGAGCGGACCAAGCCATTACAATTCCTCCAGATTAGACTTCGGGTGATGTTGAGCGACAACCAGGCTGCAATCCCTCAGGACCGCAAGTGCCTCAGTTGAAGGTGTCGATCTCGGCCGACTCGTAGCTGGTGACTTCCATGCCGACGCAGATCTCGGACACGACGGGGGCAGACCAAGCCATCTGAACCATCTCCTGCATAAGAACCACGGCGCCGCGGCGCGGGCCGCTCGAACTGGCCGCAGAGGATCCGAGCCGACTTGCGCTTCGGCCTTGACCGAACCGCCTGCCTTCCGGCCCTGCGATATGCAGGATGTAACCGTTCGTTGGGGCGCAATACAAGCGGACGCAAGCTTATATTTCTCACATTCGGCTGCTGACCGCCTATGGAAGCTAGGCGCTTTGTGGTGCGGCGGACAGTGACTCCGTAGACTCCGCGCGGGCGGCGCGTTTGCGCTTGACGGAACTCGCGGCCGGGCGCACGAGGCAGCCGCACGGTATCGCCCAGGCGAGGCCGCGCCCCCTTTCAATCCTGAGATCAGTGAGCGACGTGCCCGACCGATCGTGCCTGCCGCGCCCGGCCTCGCGCCGTCGCTTCCGCTGAGCCGCCCTTGCGCCGGTCTGCGGGACCGGCAAGCGGCCTGGGAGCGGCCTGACATCCAGCGGCGCGCCGCCTCGTCCCATGAGGCGCGTCATGAACGAGATGGCTCCCTTCGACACCCGCGTCGAACCCGCAGCTTTGGCCGCGAGGCTGGCTGACGAACGCGCGCCCGACATCGTCGAGGCGCTGAACAACGAGGCGCCGGAAGTCGCCGCTGCGATCCTCCTCGGCCTGCCGATGGAGAAGGCGGTCGAGGTGCTCGACCAGCCCGAGCTCGAATCCGCCAGCGAAATCATCGAGATGCTGCCCAGGGACCGGGTGGCCTCGTTCCTGTCGGGCATGTCAGCCGACCGTGTGACCGACGTCTTCCGCGAAATCGAGGAGCCTGGCCGCTCCGATCTGCGCGCCCGGCTCGATGCCGAGACGCGTGGTGCGGTCGATAGGCTGTCGGCCTATGGCGAGGAGACCGTCGGCTCGCTGATGACGACCGAGTTCGTCACCGTGCCGGGCACGTGGACGGTAGGTCAGACCCTCGAATACTGCCGTCATGTCGAGAAGACACGGGAGACGATCTACTCGATCTTCGTCCTCGACCCGCGGACCCGCGCGCTCACCAAGGCCGTACCCCTGCGGCGACTGATCTCCGGCAATCCAGAGGATAACGTGCTCAGCGTCGCGCCGGGCCGGGCGCCGCTCGCCGTCTCGCCCACGGCGAGCCGCGACGAGGCCGCGCGGTTGATCTCCAAATACGATCTGCTCGCTTTGCCAGTCGTGGATGCTGTCGGCCACGTGATCGGCATCGTGACTGTGGACGACATGATCGACGCCATGGTCCAGAAGCAGACTCAGGAAGTGCAGCGCTTCGGCGGCATGGAGGCGCTGCCCGAACCGTATATGGATATCGGCTTTCTTACGATGATCCGGAAGCGGGCCGGGTGGCTGTGCGCCCTGTTCCTCTCCGAAATGCTGACCGCCTCGGCCATGCAAGGCTTCGAGGGCGAGCTCGAGAAGGCCATCGTCCTCACCCTGTTCATCCCGCTCATCATGAGCTCGGGGGGCAATTCCGGCTCACAAGCCACCTCCCTGCTGATCCGCGCTCTCGCCCTGCAGCAGGTACGCCTGCGCGATTGGTGGAAGGTGGCGATCCGAGAATTGCCGACCGGCATCGTGCTCGGCACCATCCTCGGGGTCATCGCCGTCATTCGCATCGTAGCTTGGCAGAAGCTCGGCCTCTATGATTACGGCGAGCATTGGCCGCTTGTTGCCGCGACGGTCGGCGCGGCGCTGGTCGGCATCGTGACCTTCGGCTCGCTCGCAGGTTCGATGCTGCCGTTCCTGCTCCAACGCATCGGCTTCGACCCCGCCACGGCCTCGGCCCCGTTCGTGGCGACCCTCGTCGATGTGACAGGGCTCGTCATCTACTTCTCGGTGGCGTTGCTGATCCTGCGCGGGACGCTGCTTTAGGAGAGCGCCGCCTCGACTAGCCGTTTCCTCTGCACCTTGCCGTTGGCCGTGCGGGGGAGGGCGTCGAGGAAGCGGATCTCGCGGGGGCGCTTGTAGGCGGCAAGCCGTTCCGCGCACCAATCGAGCAGCGCCTCGGCATCCGCGGCGGCGCCCGGTTGGAGAACGACGAAGCCGCAAATCACCGTGACGTCGGCTCTCACCGGCAACTCGGTGACGCCGACCTCGGCCACCGAGGGATGGGCGGCCAGCACCACTTCGACCTCGTTCGGAGAGACGCGGTAGCCCATCGCCTTCATCAGGTCGTTGTTGCGTCCCTCGAACCAGAGGTAGCCGTCCTCATCGAACCGTGCGAGGTCGCCGCCGACGAACCAATCTCCCCGCAGCACCTCTGCCTCTTCCTCGGGGCGGTTCCAGTAGCCCAGCATCAAAGCGGGTTCGGAGCGGTGGACAGCGAGGAGCCCGCTCTCTCCCACCGGCAACGGCTCGGGAGCGCCCTCCACGGGCAGGATCGCCACGCGCCGCCCCGGCTGCGGCTTGCCCGGCGAGCCAGGACGCACGGGTATCGTCGGCCCGGATGAGATGTAGGTCGAGATCTCGCTCATCCCCAACGCCTCGTAGAGGGGCTTGCCCGTGGCCGAGGTCCAGGCGTCGAGGAGTTCGGTGGAGAGAGCCTCACCTGCCGTGCAGCCATGGCGCAGGCTGCTGAGATCGTGCGCGGGCAGGTCGCCGTATTTCAGGATCTGACGGTAGAGGGTCGGGACGGCGGCGAAGATCGTCGCGCCATAAGTAGCGATCAGCCGGGGCCAGACACTCGGATCGCGTGGTCCATTATAAAGCACCGCCGTCGCGCCGACCGACCATGGATCGGACAGGCCGACGCCCAGCGTGTAAGTCCAGTTCATGGTGCCCGCATGGAGCATCACGTCGTGCTCGGTGACGCCGATCCAGTGATCGAGCATCGGCCGACGGCCATAGGCCGACCGGTGACCGTGCAGCACACCCTTCGGGCGGCTGGTGGTACCCGACGTGTAGATCAGCATGGCTGCGTCGTCGGCGGCCGTGTCGGCGTAATCGGCTAGCGGCTGACCCGCCTTCAGGTCCGCGATGGCTGCGGCGTCGAGCAGGATGCGGTCGCCGAACACGGCCGGATCGACGGTGCACCCACCCGCCAGAGCGACCGCCGCCGCGCCGGAATTCTGCATGAGGAAAGCGGCCTCGCCCTCCGTCAATTGCGGCGAGGAGGGCAGCGAGACCAGTCCCGCCGCCATCGCGCCGAAATGGAGGAGAGCGTAATCGGCATCGTTGCCCATGCGGATCATTACCCGGTCGCCCGGCTTCAACCCCAGGCGAAGCAAACCCGCCGCGATACCGCGCACCGCCCGGTCCACCTCACCGAAGGTCAGCCGCGCCTCGGAGCTATCGCCCACGAGGATAAGGGCCGTCTTCTCCGGGCGGAGGCGGGCATTCTCCCCGAGGCAGTAGCGCGCGGCGTTGAAGCGGACGGGCGGTTGGCGGCTCTCGGTCAACGGGCGTTCCCTCGCGGGCGCGGCGGATCTCACGTCCGCCGCTGCGTCTCCCGTTCTTCCAGCCCCTTGAGCACCTTGTCGAGGGTCATCGGGTAATCGCGGATGCGGATCCCGGTGGCGTTGTAGATCGCATTCGCCACGGAAGCGCCCGCGCCGCAGATGCCGAGTTCGCCGAGCCCCTTGCTCTTCAGCGGGTTCGCCTTGTCATCCAATTCGGGCAGGAAGAATGCATCGACATTCGGCACGTCGGCATGGGTCGAGACGTGGTATTCGCCGAGATCATGGTTGACGTAATAACTGTAACGCGGGTCGATCACGGCATCTTCCATCAGCGCGGCGCCCACGCCGAAGATCATCCCGCCAATGGCCTGGGATCGCGCGGTCTTCTCGTTGAGGATTCGGCCGCCGGTGAAGCAGCCGAGCATTCGCCGCAGCCGGACTTCGCCCGTATCGATATCGACCCCGACCTCGGCGAAGTGGGCTCCGAACGAGTATTGCGAGAACTTCTTTTCCATCTCACCGGGCTTGATCTCGCCCTTAGCTTCCAGGCCCTCGCTCCCCACGAGATCCGTGAAGGGGACGCTCCGGCCACCGGCCGAGACGGCGCCGTGGGCGAACTGCGCCTCGCCCGCATCGAGCCCGGACTTGGCGACCAGCGCCTGCCGGAGGTTGTCGCAAGCGACGTAGAGGGCCGAGCCGGCCGAGGCCGCGCCGAACGAGCCGCCGGAGCCTGCCGATTTCGGGAAGTTCGTATCGCCGAGTTCGACGCGGACCTTCTCCGGCGGCAGACCCATCATCTCGCCGCCGATTTGCGTCAGGATCGTGTAGGTGCCCGTTCCGAGGTCGGTCATCGCCATACGGACGGTGAGCACGCCATCCGGCCCGAGGCGGACTGAGGCCGCCGACGGCTTCAGAGGATTCTGGCGGGCAGCGGCGGACATGCCGAGGCCGATCAGCCATTGTCCGTCGCGGGTGGCGCCGGGCTTGCCGCGCTTGTCCCATTCGAAGCGGGCCGCACCCTCCTTCATGCAATCCACGAGGCGGCGGGTGGAGAAGGGCACCTTCTTCTCCGGATCTTCCTGCGGCTCGTTGCGGATTCGCAGTTCGACCGGATCGATGTTCAGCCGCTCGGCCAACTCGTCCATCGCGCATTCGAAGGCCAACTGACCGACCGCCTCGCCCGGCGCCCGCATGGACGAGGCGATGGGCAGGTTCAGGTTCACCATTCGGTGGCGAGTGATGCGGTTCGGCGCGGCGTAGAGCGAGCGGGTGACGTTGGCGGACGTCTCGTAGAAGCCATCGTCGATCGCCGTGTCCGACCACGATTCATGGGCGATGGCCGTCAGCCGACCGTCGTTGTCGGCGCCGAGGCGGACGCGCTGGATCGTGTCCGTCCGGTGCGTGCCGACGTGGAATTCCTGCTGGCGGGTCATGGTGACCTTCACCGGCCGCTTGATCACCTTCGAGGCCAGGGCCGCGAGCGTCGCTTCGGGAAGGGATTGCAGCTTCGAGCCGAAGCCGCCGCCGATATACGGCGTCACGAATCGCACCTTATCCGGCGCGATCTTCAGCACCGAACCAACGGAGGGCTGGTTCCGGTTCGGCATCTGGTTGGCCGAATAGAGCACGACCGCATCGCCATCCGGGCCGGACTGCCATTCCGCGATGGTCGCGTGCGGCTCCATCTGCGCATGGATCTGCGTCGGTGTGGTGTACTCGACGTCGATCTGGACCGGCGATTTGGCGAAGGCACCATCGAAATCACCAAGCGCCGAATCCGGCTTCACGCCCGGCGAGGTCGGCATCGGCTTCGGTTCGTAGGCGGCCGAGAGGTTTTCGCGAAGCAGCCCTTTGGGCTTAGCCTTGTCATAAATCACCGTCACGAGCATCGCGGCGGCCCTCGCCTGCTCGAAAGTCTCGGCCACGACGAAGGCGATGGGCTGGCCGTAGAATTTGACCTCGCGCCCCTGAAGCTGCGGCCAGACCTGCTCCTTCTTCTCACCCTGCTCGGGCACGTTCTCGTGGGTCATCACGAAGATCGTGCCGGGCGCCTTGCGAGCCGCCTCGGCATCGAGGGCCGTGATCGTCCCGGCCGCCACCGTCGCGGTAACGATGTACCCGTAGACGGGGTTTTTCAGCGCCCGGCTTTCGTAGGCGTAGGGCGCGCGGCCGGTGACCTTCAGAGGGCCGTCGACCCGATCAAGCGGCTTGCCGACGAGGCCCTCGGCGCGGTCATCGAGCGGCGTGCGGCCGATCGGCTGGTTCATCTCCATGGCGGATGTCCTGCGTTCGGCGTCAGGCGCGCGTCGCCTGCGCGACGACGGCGCGCAGGGTTCGGCGGGTGAGGGGGATCTTGAAGTCGTTGGCGCCATAGCCGCGGGCGCCTTTCAGCACCGCGTCGGCGGCGGTATCGGCCGAGCCGGTGCGGATCAGGGCCTCCTCGGCGGCTGCGATGCGCCACGGCTTGTGCGCCAACCCGCCGAAGGCCAACCGGGCCGAGCCGACCCGCCCCTTGCCCTCGGAGGCGATCACCGCCGCGATGGAGACGGTGGCGAACGCGTAGGACGCGCGGTCACGGACCTTGCGATAGATGTGCGTGCCTTCCACCGGCTTCGGCAGGGTCACGGCCGTGATGAGCTCACCCTTCCTCAGATCCGTCTCGATCTGCGGCGTGTCGCCCGGCAGTCGGTGGAAATCGGCGAAGGCGATGCTGCGCGTCTGGCCGTCCGGGTTGATCGTCTCGACCGTGGCATCGAGCACCCGCATGGCCACGTTCATGTCGGACGGGTTGGTGGCGATGCACTGTTCGCTCGTGCCCAGCACCGCCATGATGCGGTTGTAGCCGCCGATGGCCGCGCAGCCGGAGCCAGGCTCGCGCTTATTGCAGGGCATGGACGTGTCGTAGAAGTAGAAGCAGCGGGTGCGCTGAAGCAGGTTTCCGGCGGTGGTCGCCTTGTTGCGCAGCTGGCCGGAGGCGCCTGCCAACAGGGCGCGCGACAGCACCGCGTAATCTTTCCGGACGCGGGGATGGGCGGCGAGGTCCGAATTGCGGACGAGGGCGCCGATCCGCAGCCCGCCCTCGGCCGTGTCCTCCACCTGCGACAGGGGCAGGCGGTTCACATCGACGAGGGTGGCGGGCGTTTCGACCTGAAGCTTCATCAGGTCGAGGAGGTTGGTGCCTCCTGCGATGAACTTGGCGTTGGGTCGCTCGGCGACGATCTTCGCCGCCTCCTGCACCGTTGCCGGACGCTCGTAAGTGAAGGCCTTCATCGTACGCCTCTCACAGTTTCGTGCCGGCGGTGTCGCGGATCGCCGCGACGATGTTCGGATAGGCCGAGCAGCGGCAGATATTGCCGCTCATTCGCTCGCGAATCTCGGCATCGTTCAGCGAGGTCTTGCCCGCGAGGTCGTCGGTGACGTGGCTCGGGAAGCCGTCCTTCACCTCGTTCAGCATGCCGACCGCCGAGCAGATCTGCCCCGGCGTGCAGTAGCCGCACTGGAAGCCGTCATGCTGAATGAAGGCGGCCTGCATCGGGTGCAGCGTGTCGCCCTCGGCCAAGCCCTCGATGGTGGTGATGTCATCACCCTCGTGCATGGCGGCGAGGGTGAGGCAGGAATTGATCCGGCGGCCATCCACGAGCACCGTGCAGGCGCCGCACTGCCCGTGATCGCAGCCCTTCTTCGTCCCGGTAAGGGCGAGATGCTCGCGCAAAGTATCGAGCAGCGTCGTGCGCGTATCGAGGGTGAGATCGTGGGCCTTGCCGTTGATGGTCAGGCGCACCGGCATGGTCTGGGGCGCGGGATCGCCGGGCGCGGGGGCCTCGGCACGGGCTTCCATCGGCCGAAAGCCGAAGCCACCGATTCCGAGCGCACCGATGAGGGCACACCCCTCCACGACGGCCCGGCGCGTCGGAGCACCCGCCTTTCCCGGTGAGTGGTCAGTCATGCTGCGATCCCGCTGAGACAGGCCTGCGCGACCGCGCGGCAAAAAACCTGAAGCGCCGATGTTCTGGTGCGGCGGGGAAACGTTCCACCGCTCACGCTGGATCCGCTCAAAACTGCGCCCGATTCGCGCGGGGATCGAAGCCCGGTCTGGCACCGGTGCCGCCTCCGCCACAGGTGAAGGCCTTACCCGATGCAGGAGAGGTCCCCGCATGGCATCCATCCCGACGCTCGCCCTGAACGACGGACGCCAGATCCCGCAGATCGGCTACGGCTGCTGGCAGATCGCGGAGGCGCAGGCTCCCACCCTCGTGACCCAGGCGATCATGGCCGGATACCGCCTGATCGACACGGCGGCCGCCTATGGCAACGAAGCGGGGGTCGGCCGGGGCATCAGGGAATCGGGCGTACCGCGCGACAAGATCTTCCTAACGACGAAGCTTTGGAACGACCGGCAGGGGCCCGACGCTGCCAAAGCGTTCGAGGAGAGCCGCAAGAAGCTCGGGCTCGAATACGTCGATCTTTACCTGATCCACTGGCCTTGCCCGCAGCGCCGCCTGTTCGTGCAGACATGGAAGGCGATGATCGCGCTGCGCGACGAAGGGAAGATCAAGTCGATCGGCGTCTCGAACTTCACCGACGAGCATCTCGCGACCCTGATCGGGGAGACCGGCGTAACGCCTGCGGTAAACCAGATCGAGCTTCACCCGTCCTTTCAGCGGCGGGAGGCGCGGGGTTCGAACGCGGCTCGCGGTATCGTGACCGAGGCTTGGAGCCCTCTGGGCCAGGGCAAGCTCAACGATCCGGCCATTGCCGCCATCGCGAAAGCGCACGGTAAGAGTCCCGCTCAAATCGTACTGCGCTGGCACGCGCAGATCGGAGACGTCGCCATACCGAAGACGTCGAGCCCTCAGCGGATCCTGGAGAATATCTCGATCTTCGACTTCGCTCTCAGCGAAGATGAGATGACAAAGATCGAAACGTTGGACGATCCGAACGGGCGCATCGGCCCCGATCCGGCAACGTTCTGCTGATCGCCCGCGGATTCGATCAGCGAGGGCGAAGCGTGATGTTGCGGCGCACCCTGACAAATGCGCTGCAAACAATTTATGCTCAAACCTAGCATATCTAGACAGCGGCTCGGGAGGCTCATAAGTTAGGCGGCACAATGCTCAAAGTGAGCATAATTGGAGGACGCCATGACGGCGACCATCGCGCCCGTCTCCCGCATTCCGGGAGCCCTTCCGCTGCCCGACCTTTACGCGAAGGTCAGCCGTCACGTTCCGGCGATTGAATGGCCCGCGCTGGCACCGGACATAGAGGCGATCCTGCGCCTGAAGCGCGAGAAGAACGCCGTCATCCTGGCGCATAATTATCAAGCGCCGGAGATCTTCCACACCGTGGCGGACATCGTCGGCGACAGCCTCGCCCTGGCACGTGAGGCGGTGAACGTCGATGCGGATGTGATCGTCCTCGCGGGCGTGCACTTCATGGCGGAGACGGCCAAGCTCCTGAATCCATCGAAGACGGTGCTGATCCCGGATATGGGCGCGGGCTGCTCGCTGGCGGATTCGATCACCGCCGAGGACGTTCGGGCGCTGCGCCGGAAGTATCCCGGTGTGCCGGTGGTGACCTACGTGAACACCTCAGCCGCCGTGAAGGCCGAGTCCGACCTCTGCTGCACCAGCGGCAACGCCGTGCAGGTCGTTCGCTCGCTGAATGCGCCGCGCGTGCTGATGATCCCGGACGAGTTCCTGGCGCAGAACGTCCAGGCCGAAGTGCCGGAGGTCGAGATCCTGACCTGGGCCGGACACTGTGAGGTGCACGAGCGCTTCACGCCCGCCGATATCCGCGACGTGCGTGAGAGCTATCCCGGCGTCACGGTCATCGCCCACCCGGAATGCCCGCCGGATGTCGTAGCCGAATCGGACTTCTCCGGCTCGACCGCGATGATGATGGACTTCGTCGTGGAGAAGCGGCCCGCGCAGGTGGTGCTCGTCACCGAATGCTCGATGGCCGACAATATCGCGGCGGCGAACCCGGATATCGAGTTCATCAAGCCCTGCAACATGTGCCCGCACATGAAGCGGATGAGCCTGCGCAACATCCGGCGCTCGCTCGAAACGATGACCCACGAGGTCACGGTGGATCCGGCCCTGGCCGACCGGGCGCGGGCCGCCGTGGAGCGCATGCTGGCGGTCAAGACGCGATGAACGCTCTTTCTCGCAACCCGGCCGACCGCGTGATCGTGGTCGGCGGCGGGGTCGCAGGTCTCAGCACGGCCCTGCGCCTTGCGCCGCGCCCGGTCACGCTGGTCACCGCAGCGCCCCTCGGCTCCGGCACGGCGACCGGCTGGGCTCAGGGCGGCATCGCCGCCGCCATGGGCGAGGACGATTCCGCCGCCCTGCACGCGGCCGATACCGGAGCGGCGGGCGCCGGGCTCACCGAGCCGGATGTCGCTTTGCGCATTGCCGCCGAAGGGCCGCGCCTGATCGACTGGCTGGTGAGCCTTGGCGCGCCGTTTGACCGGACTGCCGAGGGTGAGCTTGCCCTCGGTCTGGAAGCCGCTCACAGCCGCCGCCGTATCGTGCGGGCGGGCGGCGATGCCACGGGCGCACGGGTGTTGGAGACCCTCGTCGCCGCCGTGAAGGCTGCCCCATGGATCGAGGTGGTGACGGCGGCCGTCACGGACCTCCTGCGGGACGAGCATGGGGCTGTCGCAGGCATCGTCGGCGACAGCGATGGTGCCCGGTTCCGCATCCCGGCACGGGCCGTCGTGCTCGCCACGGGCGGGCTCGGCGGGCTCTATGCGTCCACTACCAATCCGCCCGGCGCCACCGGGCGCGGCCTCGCGCTGGCGGCGCGGGCAGGCGCGGTGTTGCGCGACATGGAATTCGTGCAGTTCCACCCCACGGCGATCGCGGCCGGGCGCGATCCCATGCCGCTCGCCACCGAAGCCCTGCGCGGTGAGGGCGCCCGGCTCATCGACGAGACCGGCGCTGCCGTCATGGCGGGCATTGCCGGGGGCGACCTCGCCCCCCGCGATGTCGTCGCTCGCGGCATCTTCCAGGCGCTGCAACGGGGCCGCACGGTGTATCTCGACACGCGCGGGGCGCTCGGCGCCGCGATGCCGATGCGCTTTCCCACCGTGGCCGCGCTCTGTGCGTCGGCCGGGATCGATCCGGCTGTGCAGCTCATCCCGGTGCGCCCGGCGGCGCACTACCACATGGGTGGCGTGAAGGTGGATGCGCAGGGCGCGTCCAGCGTGCCGGGCCTTTATGCCTGCGGCGAAGTCTCCTCCACCGGGCTGCACGGGGCAAACCGCCTTGCCAGCAATTCGCTGCTCGAAGGGCTGGCCTATGCCGGGTTCATCGCGGACGGGCTCGATGCGCCGCCGCCGCGCCGGATCCTGGCCGACGTGCCGACCCTGCGTGCCCCCTCCGATCTGCCTGCGATCCGCGCGCTTATGGAAACCCATGTCGGCGTGGTGCGGGAGGCGAAGGGCCTGAACGAGGCCGTTGAGATCCTCGCCCCCCTCGCGCAGACCTGCGACGCCGCCCTCGTGGCCTCTCACATCGCGCGCAGCGCCCTCTCGCGTGAGGAGAGCCGTGGCGCCCACTGGCGCAGCGACCATCCCCATCAGGCGCCAGCCCGCCACACCGAGACGACGCCCACCGGCATCGCCGCTCCCGCGCTCGCAGAGTGAGACATTTCGTGACCGACATTCTCCCCCTGCCGCGGCTCCTCGTCGAGCCGATCGTGCGTGCGGCCCTGGTCGAGGATCTCGGCCGGGCGGGCGACATCACCACCGATGCCATCGTCCCGCCGGGCGAGCGGATGCGCGGTGTCATCGCCGCCCGTCAGCCGGGGGTGATTTCCGGGACGGACGCGGCGGCGATTGCCTTCGCGTTGGTCGACCCCGAAGTGCGCGTGAGCGTCGAACGCGGCGACGGTGCCCGCGTCGCCCCCGGCGACGTAGTCCTGCATCTCGATGGTCCCGCTCGGGCGATCCTCACCGCCGAGCGGGTGGCTCTCAACCTGCTTTGCCGCCTGTCCGGCGTCGCGACTGCCACGAACGGTTTGGTCGAGGCGGCCCGACCGCACGGCAAGGCATCGATCGCCTGCACCCGCAAGACGACGCCGGGCCTGCGCTCCCTGGAAAAGCACGCGGTGCGGGCCGGGGGCGGCTCGAACCACCGGTTCGGTCTCGATGACGCAGTGCTCATTAAGGACAACCACATCGCCGTGGCCGGTGGCGTAAGGCAGGCGATCGAGCGGGCGAAAGCCCGCGCCGGCCACCTCGTGAAAATCGAGTGCGAGGTCGATACGCTCGATCAGCTGCGCGAGGCCCTGTCGGTCGGTGTCGATGCCGTGCTCCTCGACAACATGAGCCCGGCGACGCTCGCGGAGGCTGTGTCGATCATCGATGGCCGAGCCCTGTCCGAGGCGTCGGGGCGCATCACCGTCGAGACCGTGGGGGCCGTCGCGGCCTCCGGCGTCGATCTGATCTCGTGTGGTTGGATCACCCACTCGGCGGCGATCATCGATCTCGGTCTGGACGCGATCTGAACACCCCCACGTCATTGCGAGCGAATGCGAAGCAATCCAGGGATGCTCCCCGCCTGATGGCGTCCCGCTGCCCTGGATTGCTTCACGGCGTTCGCAATGACGGAAGCGGGGGAACGGATTGAAAACGGCCGCGCTCGCGCGCATATGCGCGGCGCCATTTCCTTAAATGAACCGGAGGTTCAATCCGTGAGCGAGACGATCGAGCGGCACGAATTCGGGGCGGAGGTAGGCCGTCTCCTCGACCTCGTGGTGCACGCGCTCTACTCCGACCGTGAGATCTTCCTGCGCGAGCTGGTCGCCAACGCTGCCGACGCCATGGACCGGCGTCGGTTCGAGGCGCTGACCAGCGAGTCCAGCGCCCTTCCGCCGGACGCGAAAGTCCGCATCGCCCCCGACAAGGAGGCACGCACCCTCACCATTTCCGATGCCGGCATCGGCATGGCCAAGGACGACCTCGCGTCGAGCCTCGGCACCATCGCCCGCTCAGGCACCCGCGCCTTCTCGCAAACGCTCGAATCCGCCAAGGCCGAGGACCGGCCGAGCCTGATCGGCCAATTCGGCGTGGGGTTCTATTCGGCCTTCATGGTAGCGGACCGCGTGACCGTCACGTCCCGCAAGGTCGGCTCGGACGAGGCCTGGACGTGGGCCTCCGAGGGCCAGGGCAGCTACACGCTGGAGCCCGGTACGCGTGCGGAGCCCGGCACCGACATCGTCCTCCACATGAAGGAGGATGCGGACGAGTATCTGGAGCCCTATCGGCTCGATCATCTCGTGCGGAAGTGGGCGGACTTCATCACCGTGCCCGTCGCCATCGTGCGCGACGGCAAGGACGAGGCGGCCAACCAGGGCACCGCCCTGTGGCGCAAGTCCAAATCCGAGATCTCGGAAGAGCAGTACACCGAGTTCTACCACGCGCTCGGCATGAACTTCGACAAGCCCTGGGCCACGCTGCATTGGCGGGCCGAGGGGCAGCTCGAATTCTCGGCGCTCCTCTTCGTGCCAGGCTCGAAGCCGTTCCAGCCGATCGAGAACGAGCGGCAGAGCAAGGTGCGCCTGCATGTGCGGCGCATGTTCATCACCGATGAAGCCGAGTTGCTGCCGTCCTGGCTGCGCTTCGTGCAGGGTGTGGTCGACACCGAGGATCTGCCCCTCAACGTGTCGCGCGAGATGCTGCAATCGACCCCGGCGCTCGCCCGCATCCGTAAGGCGGTGACCGGCCGGGTCATCACCGAGCTGACGAACCGCGCCAAGAAGGGTGAGGATTACGAGGCGTTCTGGGAGAACTTCGGCCCTGTCCTGAAGGAAGGGATCTACGAGGATTTCGAGCGTCGCTCGGAGATCGCCCCTCTGCTGCGCTTCCGCTCCTCCGCCGTCGAGGGCTGGACTTCGCTCGCCGACTACGTGTCCCGGATGAAGGACGGTCAGGAGGCGATCTATTATCTCGTCGCCGACGATGCCGAGGCGTTGAAATCCTCCGCGCAGCTCGAAGGGTTTCGCGCGCGTGGGCTCGAAGTGCTACTCCTGTCCGATCATGTCGATGCGTTCTGGCCGGACCAGCTCGGCGCCTTCGAGGAGAAGAAGCTTCAGTCGGTCACGAAGGGCGGCCTCGACTTGTCGAAGTTCGCCGCCGAGGGCGGTGAGGCCGAGGCCGTCGAAGGGCTCGATGCCTTCGTAGCGGCGGTGAAGACAGCGCTGGCCGACGAGGTGGCCGATGTTCGCGTCACCGATCGGCTGGTCGACAGCGTGGTCGTGCTCTCGGCAGGCGGTGCCGGTCCCGACCTGCAGATGCAGCGGCTCTTGCGGCGGGCCGGTCGCGCCGGTGGGGCGGGCAAGCCGACGCTTGAGATCAACCCACGCCACGCGCTCATCCGAACCCTGGCGGCGTCGCCCGAATCACAGGTGCCGGAATCGGCCGGGATGCTCCTCGATCTCGCGCGGATCCAAGATGGCGACAGCCCTCGCGACCCGGCTGCCTTTGCCAGAAAGGTGGCTTCCGCCCTCGCCGAGGCCTCCCAAACACCAAAAGAGTGACGGCGCGCACCTGCCACGCCCCGCGATGATTGATCATTCGGAAACGTGGGAGTCATAACTTCGCCACCGGCTGGGATCATCCCAGCCGGATGCGCGGGCGCGGTGGGGGCCGCAGGCGCAAACTCACTGGCATGGCGAGAAACCAGAAGTCTCGCCCATCGGACGCGGCATGAATCTCGTCGAGGCTGAAGCCGGCAATGGACAGGCTGTCGCGGCAACGCGCAGGCGCGTTCATGCCCATGCCTACCGCCACAGCGGTCGGGTCCGCCGCCTGCGGCGCGTGATCCCCGTGGTGGCCGGTGGTGCCACCGTGCTGCTGCTCGCCTATCTGTTCAATCCTTTCGCGGCGAGCCTGCCCGGTGTCTCCGTTGGACCCGTCACGCTGGCGGGCTCCAAAGTGAAGATGGAGAATCCGCGCCTTTCCGGCTTCCGCAAGGGCGATCGCGCCTATGAGGTGACGGCCGAGGCGGCGCTGCAGGATGTCCGCAAGCCGAGCCAGATCGAACTGCAGCAGATGCGCGGTCACATCGCGACCGATGACAAGGGTGGGATTGCCCGGCTCTCGGCGGCATCGGGCCTGTTCGATAGCGCCCGTGAGGCGCTGGATCTGAAGGACAACATCCGCGTCTGGACCGACAAGGGTGAGGAGGCGCTGCTCAAGACGGCGGCCATTGCCTTCAAGACCGGCTCCATCGTCTCGAAGGAGCCCGTTACCGTCACGACACCCAAGGGCACCGTGGATGCGGACGGGCTCGACGTCGTGGAGAACGGCAAGGTCATCTCGTTCATCGGCAACGTGCGCGTGGTGATCAATTCCGAAAGCCCGGACCCGGCGAAGGGGGACAAGCTGAAGGGCACGATCCTCACCTCGGATGCTGCGTCCGCGGAGCCCCGGCCATGAGTGTCGCTCGCTTCGGTGCCCTCGCGCTCGCCCTCGGCTTTGCTCTTGTGGCCCCGGCCCAGGCCGAGAAGGCCGCCAAGGGGGATTCGTCTTCGGCCTTCGGCAATATCGGCGGCGGCGGCAAGGAGCCGATCAAGATCGACGCCGACCGGCTCGACGTGTTCGACAAGGAAAACAAGGCGATCTTCGCCGGGAATGTCGTCGCGGTTCAAGGCGAGAGCACGATCCGCTGCACGACCATGACCGTCTATTACAAGCGCGGGAAGGACGCCGCCTCGAAGGACAAGTCCGGCGAGGGCAGCGACGATCAGACCTCGAAGAACCCCGCCGAGAACGGCATTAAGAAGGTCGAGTGCGCCGGGCCGGTGACGGTGACCCAAAAGGATCAGGTCGCGACCGGCGACAATGCGGTGTTCGACCAGGATGCGAAGCGCATCGTGCTCACCGGCAATGTCGTGCTCAGCCAGTGTCAGAACGTCACCCGCGGTCAGCGTCTCGTCTACGACATGGCAAGCGGCCGCGCGAATATGGACCCGGTGGCGGGCGGGCGCGTCTCGGCCATGTTCGTGCCGGGCGAGAAGTCCGATGGCAAGGACACGAAGGCCAAGGGGTGTAGCGTCCCGCCGGCGAAGCCGCGGGCACAAGCCAATTGAGCGACACCGTGGCTCTCCAGGCCGAGCCGGGGGCGACGGCCCGCCCCTCGCTGCTCGGGCGGCTGTTCGGCCGTAAGCCCAAGTCGAGCCCGGTGGCGACCGCGACCACGATCGCGCCGGACGAGGTATCGTCTGTCGAAGCAGTGGAAGAGGGCGGCCCTGGAATTCTCTGCGTGCGGGGCCTGCGCAAGAGCTACGGAGCGCGCACGGTCGTCCATGAGGCGGGGCTGACGGTCCATACCGGCGAGGCGGTTGGCCTCCTCGGGCCGAACGGCGCGGGCAAGACCACGATCTTCTATATGATCACCGGCCTCGTCGCCGCCGACCGGGGCCAGATCACCCTCGACGGCCTGCCGATCACGCATCTGCCGATGTACCAGCGGGCGCGGCTCGGCATCGGCTACTTGCCGCAGGAAGCGTCGATCTTCCGGGGCCTGTCCGTCGAGGACAACATCCGCGCGGTGCTCGAAGTCGCCGAGCCCGACCGGAAGGAGCGGGCGCGCAAGCTCGAATCCCTCCTCGAAGAGTTCGACATCGCCCGCCTGCGCAAGTCGCCCTCCATCGCATTGTCAGGCGGCGAGCGGCGGCGCTGCGAGATCGCCCGCGCGCTCGCTTCGTCGCCGACCTTCATGCTGCTCGATGAGCCCTTCGCGGGCATCGATCCCATCGCGGTGGGCGATATTCAGGATCTGGTGAAGCACCTGAAGCAGCGCGGGATCGGCGTGCTGATCACCGATCACAATGTGCGCGAGACGTTGGGCCTGATCGACCGCGCCTACATCGCCCATTCGGGCCGTATCCTCACCGAGGGCACGCCCGAACAGATCGTCGCCGACCCGGAGGCGCGACGCCTGTATCTCGGCGAGGATTTCCGGCTCTAGGCCCTGTCGTCATTGCGAGTGCAGCGAAGCAATCCAGGACGGCTCGCCGTTCTAAAGCGTCCTGCTGCCCTGGATTGCTTCGCTAACGCTCGCAATGACGAAGGAAAGCTCTATCAGCCCTTCCAGTTCTTGAGTGCCGCGAAGGGGCTATCCGAACCCGCAGGCTTCTCCGGGTTCAGAACCGGCTCCACCTGAGAAATCGCATCCGCCAGCGAGAAGGCCGAGCCGCTTTGCAGGCGTCCGCCCGCCGCATCGCGATGGCCGCCGCCGCGGAACAGGCGAGCGCCGTCGAGCGCGGTGCCGTCGACCGAGCGGAACGAGAGCGTCCCCATGCGCTGCACGTTCACAACCCGCTTGGTCCGCCCCGCCTCCATGATCCGGTCCGAGACGCGCTGGAACATGCCGGAATCGAGCCCGAAGGAGAGTAGCGTCCCATCCTTCAGAGGCCGGAACAGCGTGTCCGAGCGGGCGAGCGCGCGGGCGAGCCGCGAGCGCGTGGTCAGGCCGGCATCGTCGTCGGGCTCGTTGGCGAGCAGGTCGTCGACGATGCGGGTTCGGATCGCCACAGCATCCTGTTCAAGCTGCGCAGGGGTCGCGCCTTCGCGCAGCCGGGCGCCCGCCGCCATCAGCAGAGCCGAAACGAACCGGTCGTGCCAGGGATGACCGGGCGGGATCAAACCCGTGGCGTTCTCCCAGAAGATTTCGTCGAGGGCGATGCCGCCTGGGAAGGCGGGGGATTCCTTGCGCCACAGGTCGAGGGCGTCGATCGCCGCGATCAACGCCGTCAGGTCCTCCGCCCGCTCCGGCTCGCGCGTGCCGAAGAGGGCACGATGCGTCATCGTCATCGCCGACGCGCAGGAATCCTCCTCGATCAGCAGCGTGATCTCGGGATCGTTGAATTCCGAGCGCGACAGGCCGGGCCGGTCGGCGACCGGCATGGGCTCCAGTCCCTGGCGAGCGAGCTGCTCGGCTGAAGAAGCGTGGTGGTCGAGGACGACGAGGCGGTGCTTCTCGCTGTCCCGGCGGCGATTCATGGCGGCGAACCGCTTGAGCCCGGCGATGGTCTGCTCCTCAAGGCCGAGATCGGTCATCAGAAGCGTTTCCGACGCCTGAGCCTTGCCGAGGCGCTTCACCTCCTCCTCGAAGACCGGCCCAACATCGCTGTAGCGCGGGACATGGATAACGCGCTCGACCTCGGCGCAGGCGGCGGCCACGGTCGAGGCGCCATAACCGTCGAGGTCGTGATGGGTGATCTGGGTCAGGCGCACGCGCTCTCGGCTCCGGCTTCTTCGGGGGTCGCGCCGTCTGTACGCTGCCGGAACGCCGCAGGCGAGAGAAAGCCTCACGGTTCGGCCATTCCGCCGGAGGGCGGTCGACCCAGCTAACGTTTCGTTAATCAAGTCCCTCCACCCGGCGGTCTGGGGCGCCCGGTAGGTTTCTGACCCTCCAAGACATTGGCGGATAATGATTTTGCTCAGCCCTCACGTTATTAACCGTCCCGAAAAATTGGTTCGACGTGTCAGGAAGTGGCCAAATTGCTGCCCACTCCTCACAGCATTAACCTTTTGTTAAGGGGGCGATTGCGGTCAGGCCTCCGTCGTGAGAGCTTTCGTTAACGAGAGCTAAACGGTTGGGTCACGGCGATGCTGTTCGCGGCTTCCAAGATGCGGGATGCGGTTTCCACGCTGCGGCGTGGGCTCGCCGTCGTCGCCGTCGCCACCGTCGCGATGACGGGTGGGGCCGCTGCCCAGACGCTGGCCAGCCTGTCGACCTCGGACGTGGGAGCTAAGGTGCGAGGCGACGCCAAGCCGATCGCCGCCTGGACCACCTTCTGCCAGGATTACGCGGCGGAATGCGCCGTCGACCGTAGCGAGCCGGCTCGGATCACCCTGACTCCGGCGATCTGGAGCACGATTACGGCCGTCAACAAGCGTATCAACAAGTCGGTCGAGCCGATGACCGATATGGACCATCTCCATGTCGCCGATCGCTGGGACCTTGCCGAGGACGGCATCGGCGATTGCGAGGATTTTCAGCTTCTGAAGCGTCATCTCTTGGCCGAGGCCGGATTGCCGCGCCGGGCCATGCGGATGACGGTCGTGATCGACGAGAAGGGTGAGGGTCACGCGGTCCTGACGCTGATCACCGATCGGGGCGACATCGTGCTGGACAACAAGACCAACGCGATCCTGCCCTGGCACCGCACCGGCTACGTCTTCATCAAGCGCGAGAGCCAGGATGCGACGGCCTGGGTGTCGCTCGGTGGCGCGACCTCGCCGGTCACCACCGCCAATCGTTAACGCAGGAAGGTCGGAGCGATCCACCAGCCCGGATGGGCGGCGCGCAGACGCTTGGCCGCCGCAACCGCCGCGTGACGATCTTCGAACAGGCCGAACACTGTGGCGCCCGAGCCGGACATGCGGGCAAGGCGACTTTTCTGACCCCGCAGGGCCGTGAGGCATTCGCCGATCACCGGGGCGACCGTCAGCGCCGGGCCTTCGAGATCGTTGCGGGCCGGATCGAGCGCCGTAAGCAGCGCGCCGCTAGTCGAGTCTGCCGGAATCTCGGGGTGATGGGCGCCTGGAAGGGTTTGCCCGACCGTCAGGCCAAGAGCCTTGAAGACCGGCGCGGTCGGCACCGGCACGCCGGGATTGATCAGCACCGCAGGCAGGGCAGGAAAATTCAGGGCCGGGCCGACATCCTCGCCTGCGCCGCGCATCATACGCCCGCGCGGATCGAGGCAGACCGGCACGTCGGCTCCCGTCTCGCGGGCGGCCGCCACCATCGCGGGATCATCGAGCCGCAGGCCGTTGAGGCACGCGAGCAGCCGAAGGGCCGCTGCCGCGTCGGACGAGCCGCCGCCGATTCCCGCCGCCACCGGAAGACGCTTCACGAGGTGGAAGGCTCCGAGCTTCAGGCCGGGCACCTTCGCTTCCAGTTTCCGTGCCGCCCGGATCACGAGATTGTCCGCATCAGGCCCCGCGGGGCCTGCGGTCGGTCCGCTCACCGTTAGGGAGAGCGTCTCCCCGGCGCGCAGGGTCAGGCGGTCGGCCGTGCCCGCGAAGGCGACGAGGCTTTCGAGCACGTGATAGCCATCGGCCGGGCGCCGCCCGAGGACGTGCAGCGTCAGGTTCACCTTGGCGGGCGCGCGATCTGTCAGGAGGGTCACGGCGAATCCGCGGCTGGATGACGGGCGGGCTCGGGCCTACAGGCCGGACCGGTTCCCGGCAAGGCGCGTCAGCCGAGCGGGTGCGCCCGGAAGGGCAGCAGGTCGCCGGGGCGGATTGCCTCGCAATCCTCGTGAAGTTCGGCGAAGCCATCGCTGGCGGCCAAGCCGGACAGAGCGCCGGTCGGCGCCGGCATAGCCACCGACAGGCTATCGTCCCCCGGCCGGAGGCAAACGCGGAGGTACTCACGCCGTCCGAGCCGCTTCGTCATGGCGAAACCACTGCGCACGAGGGGGAGGGGGGCTTCCTCCGCGCCGCCGCCGAGATGCAGGAGGACCGGCAAGAGGATCGCGAGTGCCGTCACATAGGCGGCTCCGGGATTGCCGGGCAAGCCGACGAAGGGCGTGCCGCCGACCTCGCCAAAGGCCAGCGGGCGACCCGGCTTGATGGCAAGGCGCCAGAGGGCAATGCCGCCCGCCCCTCCCACGGCCGCGCGAACATGATCCTCCTCGCCCACCGATACTCCGCCGGAAGTGACGATCAGGTCACAACCGGAGGCTGCTTCCGCGAGACGTCTTGTGACGATGGCGGGATCGTCGCGCAGGATGCCGAGCTGAAGCGGAATCGCGCCCCAGCGCGCCAAGAGGGCGGTGAGCATCGGCCCGTTGGCATCGTGGATGCCGGAAGGCGCGAGTCCGTCGCCTGTCGCCGTCACTTCGTCACCCGTCGAGAACAGCCCGACCCGCAGGCGATGCCGTACGGGGAGTTCGCGCAGGCCGAGGGCGGCAGCCAGCGCGATATCGCGGGCACCCAGACGGCGCCCGGCCGGAACGGCGAGATTTCCCGCCCTCACATCCTCGCCCGCGCGACGGCAATTGGCGCCTCGGGTCAGGCCTTCGGGAAGCCGAACCGCCCCGCCTTCGACGTGGACATCCTCCTGCATCGCCACGGTGTCGGCACCGGGGGGCAGGGGCGCGCCGGTAAAGATGCGTACGGCGCCGCCCGGCGGGATCGCGGGGGCGGACGCGCCTGCCGGAACGCGGGCGGCGACCGGGAGAGGTGCGCCCCCCCGATCATCGAGGCGGAACGCGTAGCCATCGACGGCAGAATTATCGAAAGGCGGCAGCGACAGCGGCGCGAACACGTCCTGCGCCAGAATGCGTCCAGCCGCCTCGCCCAAGATCAACCGTTCGACACCGGCCGAGATCGGCAGACGCCCACGGATCAACGCGAGGGCGTCGGCGACCCGCATTGGCGCAGGCTCGTTCGCAGGGGCGTCGCAGCTCCGAAGACTCATGGCAGAGGACTAAGGCGAGTTGGGACGCGTCGGTTCATCGTCGCTGTGAACCGTCACGGGATGCGGCATGCGCATGCGGGGATCAAGCCCGGCGCGGGTTTCGCCCGCTGCGGACGATCCCTTAGGCTGACACCATGGAATCGAACCCGATCCTTCCGAGCCAGCGTCGGCACTTCGAACTCCCCGAAGGCGTGAGCTACCTCGATGCGGCGGCGTGGTCGCCGCTGCCCCATGCGGCGCGCGCGGCCGGTGAAGCCGGCATCCGTGCCAAGAGCCAGCCTTGGTCTCATTCGCGAACGGCTTTTCCGCCGCAGACCGAGCGGGCTCGGGCACTGGCTGCGGCGCTGATCGGCGCTTCGCCGAACGACATCGCCATCGTCGGCGCGGTGAGCCATGCGATGAGCATCGTTGCCCATCAGCTCGCGCTCTCGCCGGGCGGTCGCATCCTGCGCGTCGCGGATGAGTTTCCGTCCCTCTGCCTGCCTTTCGACCGACTGGCCGCGCGATGCGGGCTGATCGTCGAGGTGGTCGAACGGCCTGCGGATGGTGATTGGACGCAGGCGCTGCTCGCGGCCATCGCCCGGCCGGGGGCGCCGCCGCTTTCCCTCGCGACGCTGACGCCCCTGCACTGGATGGACGGCACTCTCATCGATCTCGACCGCATCGCGCCCGCCGTCCACGCTTCGGGAGCCATCCTCGTCATCGACGCGACGCAAGCGGTCGGGGCCATACCCGTCGATGTCACAGGCTGGCGACCGGATTACCTCGCCTTTCCCACCTACAAGTGGACCCTCGGCCCCTACGGCCTCGCCTTCCTCTACGCGGCACCTCACCGGCAGGATGGCCTGCCGCTCGATGAACACAACGGTAACCGGCCCCCGGCCGTCGGAGCCCGGCGTTACGACAGGGGTGAGCTGCACGATCCCGTCGCCCTGCCCATGGCGGCCGAGGGCCTGTCGCTCGTCGCGGAATGGGGGGCGCCCGTCATCTCCCAGCGCCTCAAGGTGCTTACCGACCGTCTGGCGCATGGATGCACGGCTTTGGGTCTGGAGGTCGCGCCGCCATCGCTACGGGTGCCGCATGTCCTCGGTGTGAAGCATCCGGATGGTCTGCCGGAAGGCATCGTCGCGAAACTCGCCGAGCGGAAGGTCTTCGCCAGCGAGCGGGGAGGGGGCCTGCGATTCAGCCCCCACGTCTGGGCCGAAGAGGGCGATATCGACTCCTGCCTCGCCGCCCTCGCGGATCTGTCTCCCGTCATCCCCCGCTAGGGAAGGAGCCTCGCCGTTTTCTCGCGGATCACCCTGGCGCGGAGATCGGTGCGAGGCTACATAGTGGAGGCGGGGCTGCAGAGTTCGTCAGGAGCACTATCCCCGGGGCCTTATCGACTCCCTCGGGAGCTGTCACTGGCCTCGTCCCTGGACCTGGCCAACACGGCGCCCACCTACTCTGTAGGTTTCCCGGGATCGATCCTCCAACGGCTCACGTGGCTCCGCACCCTGATCCTCATTCGCTGGCGGCCCGTAAGGCCGAGACCCGCCGCGCGGCCTTGACCGCCCGCGATGCCCTCGACGTCGACGCCCGACGAGAGGCCTGTTCGGCCATCGCCAGCAGGCTCCTGACGATCCAGCCGCTTCTCGATGCATCCTTGGTCGCCGGCTATTGGCCGATCCGCAGTGAGGTCGACCCCCGCCCGGTGATGACGGCGCTGGCGGCGCGTGGCACCCGGATCGCGCTGCCGCACGTCACGCCCGGCGGTCTCGTCTTCCGGGAATGGAAGCCCGGCGACGCGCTGGTGCGTGGTGGCTTCGGCCTGAGCGAGCCGGACCCTTCCCTACCGGAAGTGGCGCCCGACGCGCTCCTCGTGCCGCTTGCCGCCTTCGACCGCGCGGGACGCCGCCTCGGCTATGGGCGCGGCTATTACGACGGTGCCATTGCCCGGCTGTCGCAGGGTCGATCCCTGCTGACGATCGGCATCTGTTACGCCGCGCAGGAAGTGCCCGAAGTGCCGGTGGAGCCGCACGACAAGTCGCTCTCGGCCATCGTCACCGAAAACAGCGTACTCCAGTTCGAAGGTCCGCGCGCATGAGGCTCCTGTTCCTCGGCGACGTGGTGGGGCGTCCCGGACGTTCGGTGGTCCTCGACCGTTTGCCCAACCTGCGCGAGCAGTGGCGGCTCGATTGCGTGGTGATCAACGGTGAGAACGCGGCGGGCGGCTTCGGCATTTCGGAGGCGATCTGCGACGAGTTGATCGGCGCGGGTGCCGACGCGGTCACGCTGGGCAATCACAGCTTCGACCAGCGCGAGGCGCTGGTCTTCATCGGGCGGCAGGAGCGGCTGATCCGCCCGGCTAATTACCCGCCGGGAACGCCGGGCCGGGGCGCTACCATCGTGGAGACGCAAGCCGGGGCACGGGTGCTCGTCGTCAACGTGATGGGCCGTGTCTTCCTCGACCCGATGGACGATCCCTTCGCGGCGGTGGAGCGCGAGATCTCCGCCTGCCCGCTTGGCGCGGCAGCGGATGCCATTGTGGTCGATGTCCATGCCGAGGCGACGAGTGAGAAGCAGGCGATCGGCCACTACCTCGACGGGCGGGTCAGCCTCGTTGTCGGCACCCATACGCACACGCCCACCGCCGATCATCGCATCCTGCCGGGCGGCACCGCGTACATGTCGGATGCGGGGATGTGCGGTGATTATGATTCGGTGATCGGCATGCAGAAGGATGAGCCGATCCGCCGGTTGATCCAGAAGACACCCGGCTCGCGCTGGGAAGTCGCTGGCGGTCCAGGCACGTTGAGCGGAATTGCCATCGAGACCGGGCCCGATGGACTTGCCACCAAGGTCGCCGCCATCCGCATCGGCCCCAACCTCGAAGAGAGCAAGCCGGGTTTCTGGGAGTAGCCCCGAGCCCGGCGCACTTGTGAGCCGGGCAGAGAGGCGTACTATGCCGGTAAGTGCCGTACCGCACATGTCTGTGTCTAAGCGGCGGTCAACCGGGAGGACGTTCTCATGCTCAACAGCACGAGCCTCATCAAGTCGTCGTGGATCGCGGTCGAAGTTGGCCGGGAGCGGGCCGAGCGCGTCCTCGTGGTCGAGACCTACATCGCGGTGAGCCCGCTCGAGCCGAATTTCGACCCGGTACAGTACGAGAAGGTCGTGTCCTGCGTACGCGGCGTGCTGGAGCGTCACTCCGAGATCGACCGTGCCTCGATCCTCAGCATGCATCGTGGCTCGGGCTGCACTGCCCTGTTCCGGGACCGGCCGCTCGAAGCGACCCGCCCGGCCGCCTGAACGATCTCCCCTCATAGCTGTCGGCGTCAAATGGCCCGGGGCTCGCTGCCCCGGGCCATTTTGCGTGAGGGCCTGTCATTGACGCGTCATTAGAGCTGTTCTAATTAAGAACTACGGGCGGGGCCAACGTCTCCCGCCGCAAGCTTTGAGGAGAACGAGCATGGCCGGTACCGCGAATGCGTCCTGCGAGAGCTGCCGCTTCTACGACGAGCACAAAGGCAACGGCGCTGTCGCAAAGGCCGACGAGGGCCTCTGCCGCTTCAACCCGCCGATCAGCCAGCCGGGTCCCGATTCGAAGGGTTTGTGGCCGGTTGTCGCCACCCATGATTGGTGCGGCCACTTCACCGCCGAGATGACCGCCGCCGAGTAATCCGGCGCATCTCATGAGAGCTTCGGAGGGGCTGGTGCCATGCACCGGCCCCTTCGTTTTTCCGGCACCACGACGTCCCGCGCAAAAGGCGTTGTTCGAAGCGCGCTGTCATCATCCGGCCACCATCGGGCGTGAGACGGCTCACGGCAGCATCGGTGCCGCCCGTCGGGAGCGGCATGGGGCGCCTCGGCGAAGGCAGGGTCTGGTCATGGCCTGCGGCGCGCGATGGAGGAGAGTTTAGGGATGATGTTTCGCTTGCTCGGTCGCCGCGCTGCGCCGCTGGCGCTGTTCGCGCTTGCGGCCTTCGCCGGTCCGGCCCGCGCCGCTACACCGACCGACCCCAGCGGCACCTACCTCACTGAGGATGGGCGTGCGCGCGTCCGCTTGGAAAAGTGCGGCGCCGCCAATGACAAGCTGTGCGGCTACGTCGTGTGGCTGAAGGTTCCCCTGAATGACAAGGGTGAGCCGCGGACCGACTTCAAGAACCCCGATCCGAAGAAGCAGGCCCGGCCCTCGCTCGGCCACCAGCTCATCATGGGTTTGAAGCCCAACGACGAAGCCCGCTACGAGGGGCAGATCTACAATTCCGAGGACGGCAAGTTCTACAAGGTGACGATCTGGACGGAGACGCCCGGCGAGTTGACCGTGAAGGGCTGCCTGATCGCGTTCCTCTGCAAGTCGCAGACCTGGAATAAGGTGACGGATCTGATCCCCGGCCAGCTCGGTGGTCCGACCAACGGCCCGAACGGCCCGCGTACCGACCCGGAATACATGCCAAAGCCCGCAGCGGCGACGGCGCAGAAGCCGTCGGCCAAGGCACCCGCCAAGCCTGCGACCGGCAACGCCGCGCCGCACGCGCCGGCGGCTCAGGCTCCCGCTGCCGACGAGTAGGTCGGCATAGAGGTCCGCGAAAAAGGGCTGCCCCTCCGGGCAGCCCTTTTTCGTTCTGAGGCCATCCGGCCGGTCAATCCCGGTCGAGGGAGAGGTCCGGCGCCTCGGGATTCTTCATGCCGACCACGTGATAGCCCGCATCGACGTGCAGGATCTCGCCGGTCATGCCGGCGGCCATGCCGGAGATGAGGTAGGCCGCCGTCTCGCCGACTTCGCCGATCGTAACCGTGCGGCGCAGGGGCGCGTTGTACTCGTTCCACTTCAATATGTAGCGGAAGTCGCCGATGCCGGAGGCGGCGAGCGTCTTGATCGGCCCGGCCGAGATCGCGTTGACTCGGATATCCTTCGGCCCGAGATCGGCGGCGAGGTAGCGGACGGACGCTTCGAGGGCCGCCTTGGCCACGCCCATCACGTTGTAATGGGGCATCCACTTCTCGGCGCCGTAATAGGTCAGCGTCAACAGCGAGCCGCCCGGCCGCAGGATCTTCTCCGCCCGCTGCGCTACCGCCGTGAACGAGTAGCAGGAGATCAGAAGCGACTTTGTGAAGTTCTCCTCGGAGGTTTCGAGGTAGCGCCCCGTCAGCTCATCCTTGTCGGAGAAGGCGATGCAGTGGACGACGAAATCGATCCCCTCCGGAAAGATCCGCGTCGCCTCGGCGAATACGGCATCGATCGAGGCCGCATCCGTGACGTCACAATGGCCGATGACTTGGGCGTCGAGCTCCTTGGCCAGCGGCTCCACGCGCTTGCGCAGGGCATCGCCCTGATAGGTGAAGGCCAGTTCGGCGCCGTGGGCGCGGGCGCTCTTGGCGATACCCCAGGCGATCGACCGGTTGTTGGCAACTCCGAGGACAATCCCCCGTTTGCCCGCCAGAATCCCGTGCCCGTGTTCCGCCATGACGCTTCCCGGTGTAACGCGGCGCCGGTAGCGCCGGGGGTTCCCTTACCGGAGGCGCGGCGAGGACGGAAGTCCGGCCCGCGCCTGTGCGGGCCGGAAAGCAACCTCAGCCGACGCGGGCGGCCCGGCGAGCGCGGGCGAATTCGGCCAGCGCCTCGTCATCGCCAGCGGGAAGGACGATCGCCGTGACGGCGAAGAGGTCGCCGCGCGTCCCGTCCTTCTTGGGCAGGCCCTTGCCGCGCAGGCGGAAGGTGCGGCCCGAGCTCGTCATCGGCGGCATCTTCATCTCGACCGCGCCGGTCAGGGTCGGCACGCGGATCGTGCCACCAAGGATCGCATCATCGAGGGGAACTTCGACGCTCGCCCGCAGATCGGCACCCTCCACCTTGAAGCGCGGATGCGGCTGGATGCGGATCGTCAGAAGCGCGTCCCCAGGCTCCGCGCGCATGCCGCCGGGATGGCCGAGGCCGCGCAGCCGGATCGTCTGACCGTCCACGACGCCCTTGGGGATCATCACATCGACCTCCCGACCGGTCGGAAGGTTGAGGCGCAGCTTGTCTTCGCCGCCGACCTGCTCCAGCGTTACGATCAGTTCGGCGGCGACATCCTCGCCCTTCGCGGCCTGACGGGCGCCCGGCCCGGCACCGCCCGCGCGGAACGCCTCCCCGAATATGTGCGAGAAGATGTCCTCGCCCATGCCGCCACCGGGTCCACCACGCCCGCCGCGAGCCATGGATTCGAAATCGAAGCCACGGGCGCCGCCGCCGCCGCCGCCGAAGCCGCCGAACCCCTCGAAGCCGGCTGCGCGCGGGCGCCCGTCGGCGTCGATCTCGCCGCGGTCGAACTGCTTGCGCTTGTCGGCATCGCCCAGGATCTCATAGGCCGAGTTCACTTCCGAGAAGCGATCCTTGGCCTTGGCGTCGGTCTTGTTGCGGTCGGGGTGGAATTCCTTGGCAAGCTTGCGATAGGCCTTCTTGATGTCGGCCTCGCTCGCAGCTTTGGGCACGCCCAGAACGTCGTATGGGTTGCGCATCGGTCGTAAGTTGCTTTCAGCGAAGCGGGAACGGCTTCCATGTGGGAGCCCTGTTGCATCTCTGCAACGGTCTGATCGCCAAAAGTCTGCCCGAACGTGTCCGTCGTCAAGCGCAGACTCTGCGGGCCGATCCGGCTTTCGACGCATCGCCAGGGCGTGTCCAGCGACCTACACTCGACGATCCCGAAGCCGAGCGAATTCCATGACCTATCGTTGCGATCACGTCCATTTGCGCAGCCGCGATCCCGTCGCTGCCGCTGCGTTCTACGTGGAGATGTTTGGTGCCCGCGAAACCGACCGTATCGGCGGCGAAACCGTCCAACGGGTGATTCTCGATCTGGGAGGCCTGGCCGTCTTCATTGAGCAGGCGCCCGAGGAGGCACACGCGCCTCTGACGACGCCGTGCCTCGGCCTAGAGCATATCGGACTCGCCGTCGAGGATATCGAATCCTCTGTCGCGGAGCTGAAGGGCAAAGGAGTCTCCTTCAGGACCGATATCATCGCGCGCAGCCCGACCCTGCGCATCGCCTTCTTGGATGGGCCCGACGGCGCGGTGATCGAGTTGCTTCAGCGCGCGGCTTGAACGTCAGGGATCCACGCGAGAGCCGGAGCCTTTTCCGGCCCAGCTATCGACGCGCCGCCGGGCCTCGGCCTCGGGATCCGTCGCCATGAAGCGCGGTTGGGGCTGGTCGATCGCGATCAGCCCGTGATCGTCGTACACGGCGCCGAGTACGGTGCGGTAATGGTCGCGCACCCGCGCGTGACAATCGCAGGACGCCGCCTCCATTCCGAGACGGTTCAAAATCGTGATCCTGCCCCGGCCCACCTTGATCAGCCCCTGATCCTGCAAGATCCGCAGAATGCGCGTGAGGTAGGTCCGCTGCACGCCGAGCATCGCGGCAAGCAATTCGTGGGTGATCGGCAGGACAGGTGAGCCGATCCGGTCGTGAAGGGTCTGCAGCCAACGGAGACAGCGTTGATCGATCGGGTGCAGGGCATTGCACGCCGAGGATTGGAGCACCTGGGCAAGCATGCAATCCGAATAGCGGGCGAAGAGATCGCGCACATGCCGCGACTGCCGTTTGGCCTCTTGGAGGGCAAAGGAGTCCATCCGCAACATCGGCCCGGCGATCTGCACCACGGCATGGGTCGAGGCAGGGACGTAACCCTGGCTCACGACACCGCCGACCGCGCCCTCATGGCCGATCGTGGCCGTCTCGGCGCTGCGGCCATCGCTGGTGGTGATCACCAGGGTCACGACCGCATGCTCGCAGGGAAAGGTGATGTGCGTGACCGGCGACCCCGCCTCGAAAATCGTCGCCCCTTTCCCGCAATTCAACGGTTCAAGATGAGGCAACAGAAGATCGCGGTCGGGACCGCGAAGCGCCTTCAGCAGAAGGTTCGTTTCGAGGCGAGCAGCTGTGTCGGAAGCCATAGGTCGGTAGAAGTGTCGTTTTTCTTCCTACTCCCTAACCACTTACAAGCGGTCCGTCTGTTCACCAATAGACCGAAATTGAAGAATTTCCTGACTTTCGGAGGATTTCTTACGCCCGTTCGAGTATCGGCTTATTTATCGGTACAAATTCCCTGCGATGACAAGCGCTTGTGATCTCTCGGATCACAATCCGTCGATAGGAAGGACGCCCAGTCCGAGGGGGTCCCATAGAAAGCGTTACGATCTACGTCGCCACGCACACCAGGAACGCGCCCGGTCGATGTGAATTGCCACAGCATCCAGCGCCGGTTCACGAAGCGTTGCTCAGGCTCGGCGGCGGTGGAGCGCAGCCAATGCGGGTAATCGGGCAATTCGCCTTCCAAAACATCTTTATGGAAAGTGATATCGGTGTAGATGATCGGTCGCTTGCCCGTATAGCGCTCCATTTCATCGAGCATTTCCCGCACCATGGCGAGGGCTTGCTCTTTCGGTAGCTTGCGCGGGCACGTCTGCGAATGACCGTTCCATTCGACATCAAGAACCGGGGGCAGGGCGGTCGGATCGTTGGGAACGTTCTTCTTGAACCAGTTCATCTGATCGCGGGCGGAGCGGCACCAAAACACGAAGTGGTAGGCGCCGCGCGGAACGCCCGCCGCCGCCGCCCCGTCCCAGTTCGCGCGGAACCGCTCGTCCACGTGGTCGCCACCCTCGGTCGCCTTGATGAAGGCGAACTGGGTGCCGGCCGCGCGCACGGAGGCCCAGTCGACCGGGCCCTGCCATTTCGAGATATCGATGCCCTGGATCGGATGAAGCTTGGCCTTGGCCACGCCCGGATGGGGCTTCACGTCGCCCTTGGTCGGATAAAAATCGCTGCCGTTGGAACACGCCGCCAGCCCCGCCAGGGCCGCGACTGCGAGAACACGGCGCGACATCCGGATCACCGCCGAGAGAGACGCACCCAAGGCGCCCTCGCAGAGCGATGAAGACACTCGATCCCCCAACATCAGCGCCACCGCCCGTTTCTCAGAAAAGCGCCAAGGACAGGCGTATTCGATGACCCCTGCTCAGTTAACGGACCTTTGCGATCATTGCGGCGGAATTCCGGGAAGCGTGTCTTGCCAGTGACATGGCCGCTGCGGGACGGGGTTGGAGGAAGCGTCGGCAACGGCTAAGTCCCGGCGGAGCAAGGGAAGTCGGGCCGGGCGCGCGTGAGCAAGACACTGTTTACCATCGGCTACGAAGGCCTCGATCCAGAGAGACTCACAGGCGCGCTCCGCTCGGCGGGCGTGTCCGTGCTGGCCGATGTCCGGGCGGTGGCCAATTCGCGCAAGCGCGGCTTCTCGAAGAACGCCTTGAAAACGGGGCTCGAGGAGGCTGGGCTCGGCTACGCCCATCTGCGTGCGCTCGGCACGCCGAAATCCGGGCGTGAGGCCGCGCGGGCGGACGATGCCACGCTGCTGAAGCGGATCTATTGCGAGGAGGTGCTGGAGACGGCGGGCGGCATCGCGGCCCTCGATGAGCTGCAAGCTCTCGCCGCGAAGGCGCCGACCTGTCTCCTGTGTTTCGAGCGCGACCCGGCTCGCTGCCATCGCCGCCTGCTCGCCGAGCGGCTGGCGCCGCGCGGTTTCGTCGTCACCGATCTGTTCGGCTGACGCCGCCCGTCAGGGATGCGCAAGCGACTGGACGCGGGCGCTCACCGCCCCGGCAATGCGCCGCATCGGCTTCAGGGCCGCGCCGAGGAAGGCCGAGGGGCGTTCCGTGCGCTCTTCCGGCCGACGACGGGCCGGATCGGCCACGGGCGCCACGGGCAGGTAGAGCGCCTCGAAGAAGGAGATCTCCATCAGGTTCTCGCCCGCCTCGTTCGTGACGACGAGGGACGCATCCAGGAGCTTCGCCTCGCCTCCGTGGCGCTGGACGAGACCGCGCACGACGGTCGAGGCGACAAGGCGCAGAGCCGCCGCATCGCCGACCTCCTGGCCGACGCGATCCGGCACGACTTGTCCGTTCACGATGATGTTGAAGAAGGCACGCATGAGTGGCGAGGCTTTCTTGCGAGGGAGGCGAGGCCTGGGGATCAGGCCGCTTCGACGCCGGACGGGGGTTCGGCAGCCGATTTCGGATCGAAGGCATCCGCCAGCAGGCTGATACGGCGGGCCATGTCGCGGACCTCGTTGAGGGCGATGGACTTCTGGCCTTCCTTCACAGCCCGCGTGATGTCGCTCACCTGCGCCGTGGCGATGCGCTTCAGTTCCTCGGCAAGTTGCTGGCTTGTCATCATATCCGCTGTCCGGCGAAGGAATGGCGGCAGGTTCGGCCGGTCGAGTTACCATGACGTATCCTCGGCCGGTGAAAGGCTGTGGATTGAGTGGATCGCCCACTCCACCACACTTCCCGTTGCGCGCATCGGCCCGCGCGCTACCTCCGCCACTGGCTGCCTCGTTCGCCGAGGCGCCGTCATGCCGCCAGGATCGTTGCGATGGATTGCGCCCTCTTTCTCGACTTCGACGGCACCCTCGTCGACATCGCGCCGACGCCCGATGCCGTGAAGGTGGAGGAGGGCCTGATCGAGAATCTCGAAACGCTGCGGCGGCGCCTCGGCGGTGCGCTCGCCATCATCAGCGGACGGCCGATCGCGCAGATCGACGGGTTCCTGGCGCCGAGCCTGCTCGATGCGGCGGGGCTGCACGGGGTCGAGCGGCGACGCGACGGCGACCTCGAAGGGGGGCGGCCGGAGGATCACCCGGCCCTTCGGGCTCAGGTCGAGCGGTTGCAAAGAGAATCTGCGCCGCTCGCTCAGGTGTTGATCGAGGACAAGGGTGCCTCCGTCGCCGTGCATTGGCGGCTCGCCAGCCCGTCGGATGCCGAGCGCGCGGAGACGCTGGTGAAGCAGGCGGCCGAGGCGCTCGGCGGGGATTATCGTTTGCAACTCGGCAAGGCTGTGGGCGAGATCGTCCCCGCCAAGGCGACGAAGGCCGTCGCCATTCGTGCCTTCATGGCTGAGGCTCCCTATGCCGGGCGCCGTGCCGTTTTCCTGGGTGACGACAAGACCGACGAGATCGCGTTCGTCAGCGTCGCGGAGGATGGGGGCGTCGCAATCCGCGTGGGCGACGGGGACACCGCCGCCGCCCGGCGCTTGCCGGACCCCGCTGCCGTGCGGGCGCTCATCGCGTCTTGGGCCGCCGGAGAACCGATCGACCCGGACGCATTGCCGCCCGCATAGAACGCGGTACGGCTCGTGGGCGACCTTACGGAGCCATATCCGGCACGGGCTTCACGACCGAATCCGCCGGGGCGTCCGGGGTCGGCATGGAGGCCTCGATCCGCGGAGGCGGGGTCAGCTGTAGCGTCTCGCTGGTCATGGCGAGGGATTCGAAGGCCCGCTGCGGATTGTCGTTGAGCTTCGTGCCGTAGCTCGGGATGATGCGGCGGATTTTCTCCTGCCACTCGGGCGTCGCGACCTTCTTGGCGAAGACCTTCTCGAGCACGGAGAGCATGATCGGCGCGGCGGTCGAGGCGCCGGGCGAGGCTCCGAGCAGGCCGGCGATGCTGCCGTCCTTCGACGCGACGATTTCGGTGCCGAGCTTCAGCACGCCGCCTTTCTCAGCATCGCGCTTGATGATCTGCACGCGCTGTCCGGCCTGCCACAGGCGCCACTCGCCCTTCTTGGCGTTGGGGAAGTACTCGCGCAGGGCCTGATAGCGATCCTCGTCCGAGAGCATCAGCTGCCCCGCGAGGTATTCCACCAGCGGATATTGATCGATGCCGACCCGCATCATCGGCCAGATGTTGCTGGTCGTCGTCGAAGACAAAAGGTCGAAGTACGAGCCTTCCTTCAGGAACTTGGTCGAGAAGGTGGCGAACGGCCCGAACAGCAGCACGCGCTTGCCGCCCAGCATCCGGGTGTCGAGATGCGGTACCGACATCGGCGGGGCGCCGACGGAGGCCTTGCCATAGGCCTTCGCAAGGTGGAGCGAGGTCGTATCGGGATTGTCGTTCACGAGGAACGAGCCGCCGACGGGGAAGCCCGCGTACTCGTCGGCTTCCGGAATGCCCGACTTCTGAAGCAGGTGAAGGGCCCGGCCGCCCGCGCCGATGAAGACGAACTTGGCGTCGATCGCCTCGACCGCGCCGGTCTTCACGTTACGGATCGACACGCGCCAGGAGCCGTCGCCGTTGCGGGTCAGGCTTTCGACCTCGGTGCCGGTCTTCAGGTCGAACTTCGGCTGACTCTTCAGATGGCCGACGAACTGCCGGGTGATCTCGCCGAAATCCACATCGGTGCCGATGGGAGCCCAGGTGGCGCCGATCTTCTGCTTGGGGTCGCGACCCTCCATCATCAGAGGCACCCAGGACTTGATGCGCTCCGGATCGCTCGAAAACTGCATGCTCGAGAAGAGCGGACTGCCCTTCAGCGCCTCATGACGGCGCTTCAGGAAATCCACGTTCTCGTCTCCCCACACGAAGCTCATATGAGGGGTGGAATTGATGAAGCTGCGCGGGTTCTTGAGAACGCCGTTCTTCACCTGCCAGGACCAGAACTGACGTGAGATCTGGAAGGACTCGTTGATGGCGACGGCCTTGTCGATCGTCACCCGGCCCTTCGTATCCTCAGGCGTATAGTTCAGCTCGGCCAGGGCGGAATGCCCGGTCCCGGCATTGTTCCAGCCGTTGGAGCTCTCCAACGCGACGCCATCCAGACGCTCGACCATTTCCATCGACCAGTCCGGCTCCAGCTCGCGCAGCCAGATCCCGAGGGAGGCGCTCATGATGCCGCCGCCGATCAGCAGGACATCGACCTTGCGAGTATCCGCTGCCGCTTCCGCAATCGTCGAGGGCAGGGCGGCGACGGCCGCGCCCGTCAGCGCAGTACCGATAAGTTGCCGACGGTTCACGTTGCCGGAATTATCGTGCTCATTAAGGGTCGGATAGCGGTCGTCAGCGTCGATCATCAGGAAGGATCAGCCCCAAGTTGCAAAATTATATTTGTCGAATGGCGAAACAAAATTTGACGGCGGTAGATGCGACACTGCCTGGCTGATGCTCAAGCCTGTGCACACGCATCGGGGGTGCGCGTCGAGTGCAGAACAGGGTGGATGAGCGGGCGGGATAAGGCGCTCTTCCCGTAGCTCCCGCCATTTGCCACACAGGGCGCTCAGGCCCGTGCGGCAGTGGCAAGGAGGCTAGCGTCGATGTTCGAGTTCCCGGTCCTCATCGGCGACATCGGCGGTACGAATGCCCGCTTTGGGCTGGTGGAGCGTCAGGGCGCCAAGCCGCGCCTGCTCTCGCACGAGGCGACGGCCCAGCATCCCGATCCGTCCTCGGCCATTCGCGCCTCGCTCGCGAAGGCGGGAGACGGATTGCCGCCGCCGCGCTCGGCCATCCTCGCCATCGCCGGTCGGGTGGACGGTCCCGAGATCCGGCTGACGAATGCCGATTGGGTCGTGTGTGGCGAGCGCATCGCCGGGGATTTCGGTTTGTCCTCGACCGTGATCGTGAACGACTACGTGCCCGTCGCCGCCGGTGCGGCGGATATCGAACCGCATGATCTCACGCCGGTCGGGCGATGCCCTCCCGTGCCCGGCGGTGCCCGCGTCGTGCTGGGCCCCGGCACGGGTTTCGGTGCGGCGGCCCTCGTCCCCTATTCGGCTCACCTCGCGATCGTGTCGACCGAAGCGGGTCACACCGATATCGGCCCGGCCGACGCGTTCGAGGAAAAGGTCTGGCACGCGCTGGAACGCGTCGAGGATCGCATCACCGTCGAGACCATCCTCTCCGGCCCGGGACTCGCCAGGCTCCATGCGGCCGTCGCTCACGTCCGCAGCGGCCGCCCGCACGACAAGATCGATCCCGCCGCTATAACGGAGGCCGGGTTGAACGCCTCCGATCCGCATGCCGTGGAAACTCTGGCCCTGTTCGCCCGGCTGCTGGGCCGGGTCTGCGGCGACCTCGCCCTGACATTCCTCGCGACGAGCGGCGTCTATATCGGCGGCGGCATCGCTCCCCGCATCCTACAGGTTCTGGAGGAAAGTGGCTTTCGCGACGCCTTCGAGCGCAAGGCGCCCTTCGCCGCCATGATGCGGGACATCCCGACAAGCGTCATTACCGTTCATGACCCGGCCTTCAATGGGCTTTCGGCGTTGGCGAGCGAAGGCGAGAAATTCGTCTACCACGGGCAGGTGTGGCGCCGTCCCGCCTGATTCAGTCAGCCGTTTCGTTCATGGGAGCGCCGGCTAACGGCATGAGCCATGCGATAAATGCATGGACGGTGACAGTCGAAACGGTTTGTTTCCCTTCGTATCGCGCAAAATAGCGCTGCTCCGCTTGACTGCCCGCGTTTTGTTGCATTGCGAAATTTTCAAACCGCAACGCACCAAATCTGTGTTTTCTTTTGTGGGCCGGGATGTTCCGGCGCCGCATCGGAGCACACAATGCGCACGATCTTCGTTCTTGCGTCGTCCGCCCTCGCCGCGGCGACCCTCGCCGCCGGCTTTGCCTCGGCCGACGACCGGATTCACGTCACCCCGCCGATCAGCCGCGAGCATGCCCGCGCCATCCAGGCCGCCCACCCGGCGAGCGATTTCACCGTGACGCCGCAGCCCGTCCTGTCGTCGGACACGCCGCGTCAGGTGTCGGCCGCCGTGTCCCGGATCGACGTCGCCAATCGCTGAGGTCAGGCCTCACACCGAGGCCAGCGGCTTTGACACATCCTCGAGGGACCGCCCTTCCGCGGCGGTCCCCCAGATGCCGCCCACAATGCTCGCGATGCCCATCAGCACCGCACCGAGCAGGTAGCCCGCGAAGACATATTCGCGCGAACCGCTTTCCACGAGCGTCCCGAACAGGAGCGGTCCCGACACGCCGCCGACGCCCGTGCCGATGGCGTAGAAGGCCGCGATGGCGAGTGCCCGGATCTCCAGCGGGAAGGTTTCCGCCACGGTGAGATAGGCCGACGAGGCCGCCGCACTGGCGAAGAAGAACACCGCCATCCACACGGCCGTCTGGCCCACGGCGCCGAACGCGTCGATGAGGAACAGGTAGCCTGCGCCGACCAACATCACGGCCGAGATGCCGTAGGTGAAGGCGATCATCGGCCGCCGACCGACCGTGTCGAACAGACGCCCCAGCGCCACCGGGCCGAGGAACGAGCCGAGCGCGAAGGGCAGCAGGTACCAGCCGACCTGTCCGCCGGGGACGTTGTAGAACTTCTCCAACACCAGGGCGTAGGTGAAGAAAAGGGCGTTGTAGAAGAACGCCTGCCCGACCATCAGGCACAGGCCGACGATGGTTTCCTTGCGGCTCGTCACGAACATCGCGCGCGCCACCTCGGAGAGGGGTGTGTGATGGCGAACGCGGATCTTGGTGTGCTTCTTCGGGTCCGGCGGGGGAAGGGTGACGCCCGCATCCGTGAACCGCTTTTCGATTTGCGAGACCACCCGGTCGGCCTCCGCCGTGTAGCCGTGGGTCGCGAGCCAGCGCGGGCTTTCGGGGATCCAACGCCGCAGGAACAGGATGACGAGGCCGATGGCGCCGCCGGTGAGGAAGGCGATCCGCCAGCCCCAGGCGGGGTCGATCACCTCCGGCTTCAGCAGCACGATCGACATGAAGGAGCCCAGGGCAGCGCCGATCCAGAAGGAGCCGTTGATGACGAGGTTCGTCCAGCCGCGCGCGCTCGCCGGGACCAGTTCCTGAATCGTCGAATTGATGGCGGTGTATTCGCCGCCGATTCCCGCGCCGGTCAGGAAGCGGAAGAAGCAGAAGCTCGCCACGTTCCAGGACAGGCCGGTCGCCGCCGTGGCCACGAGGTAGAGCGCCAGCGTGATGAAGAAGAGCTTCTTGCGGCCGATCCGGTCGGTCAACCAGCCGAAGCCCACCGCACCGGTCACGGCGCCGACGAGGTAGGATGAGGCTGCGAGGCCGACATCGAACTCGGAGAAGGCCATGGGCGGTTGCCGGAGGGCGCCGACCAGGGAGCCGGCGAGGGTCACTTCGAGACCGTCGAGCACCCAGGTGATCCCGAGCGCCACGATGACCAGAACGTGGAAGCGGCCCCAGGGCAGCCGATCGAGGCGCCCCGCGATATCCGTATCGACCACACTGCCGATCTCGGCGCGTTCGGGCGTACCGGCCACCCCCTCCACCTTGGTCGCCATGCAGCCCCATCCTCCGTTCACCACGAATCGTGAGACGCGATAAACCGCGCCACCGACTTGCTGTTCGCAACAGTCGCTTGCTCGATTCGGTTCGATCCCGTTTTCACTCCCAGGCTTCATCGTGAGGACATTCACAACGCGTGATCGCAAAGCCCCTCCCGATGCTCACCCGCCTGCGCTTCGCCCTCCTCGTCACGATCACGCTCGGCGGCCTCGCCGCCCTCCCGAGCGGCGCCGCGGATGACGCCCCTCACCGCATCGCTCTGGGTTCCGAGCCGCGATGGACCCTGCGCCCGGGCGAGGCCATTCAGACGCCGATCGACACACCTGCAACCCGTCACACCGTGCGGGTCGTCTATCCGCCGCTCCTCGCGGGACGCTGAGATCCAGCTCGCGCCTGTACGCCGGAGGGCGTACAGCGTCCTTCGCAACCCTCAGGGCGAAGGAGTGGCCGATGGGCGTGAGCCTCGATGCGGATCCGCGTGAAGTGGGGCTGTGCTCGCAGCGTCTGGCGCGGGTCGAGCCGTGGATGGATCGCCTCGTTGCCGATGGCCGCCTCGCGGGCCTGTCGGTCAGCGTCCAGCGGCGCGGCAAGACGGTCTTCGCCCGTGCCTGCGGGCAAGCCGACATGGCGCGCGGCACCCCGTTCACCCTGGATACCGTCACGCGCATCTATTCGATGACGAAGCCGCTCACCTCGGTGGCGGTGATGCAGCTCTACGAGCAGGGGCTATTCCAGCTCGACGACCCGGTCTCGCGCTTCCTGCCGGAATTTGCGGAGATGCGGGTTGCGGTGGGCGGGAACCGGGCGAAGATCGAGACCGAGCCGGCTCGCCGCCCGATTACCATCCGCGATCTGCTGACCCACACGGCGGGGCTGACCTACGGCTTCATGGACGCCACGCTGGTCGATGCCGTCTATCGCGAGAAGGGTATCGACTTTCTGGCGCGCGAGGGCACGCTCGCCGAAATGACGGCGCGAACGGCCTCGGCGCCCCTGCTCGCCCAACCCGGCGAAGCGTGGAATTACAGCGTCGCCACCGATGTGCTCGGCTATTTCGTGCAGGTCGTGTCCGGCCGCCCCTTCGCCGATTACCTGCGGGACGAGGTGATCGCGCCGCTCGGCATGGTCGATACCGATTTCCACGTCCGCCCGGACCTGATGGACCGGTTTTGCGCCTGCTACGTCTTCGACCGGGAGCGCAAGCTGCGCTCCTTCGACGATTCCATCGAGACCGCCTACGCGCGTCCGCCCGCCATCCCCTCCGGCGGCGGCGGCCTCGTCTCGACGGCGGCGGATTACCACCGCTTCTGCCGGATGATCCTCAACGGCGGTGAGCTCGACGGGCGGCGGCTTTTGGGGCGCAAGACCGTGGCGTTGATGGCCTCGAACCACCTGAATGGCGATCTCGCCGCCATGGGCACGCCGCGCTTCGCCGAGACGACCTATACCGGCATCGGCTTCGGCCTCGGCTTCTCCGTGATGCTCGATCCGGCCAGGGCGCAGATCGTCGGGACGCCGGGCGAAATCGCCTGGGGCGGCATGGCCTCCACCGCCTTCTGGATCGACCCTGCCGAGGATCTCGCCGTGGTGCTGATGACCCAGCTCGTTCCCTCCTCGGCCTTGCCGATCCGGAAGGAACTGCGGGTGCTGACCTACGCGGCCCTCGTCGATTGATTCGAACGGGGCTGACCCACGCCGTCATCAATCCTCGACCTTGAGAGACGCGATGTCTTTCGAGGCTTCGGGGAATTGCGGGTTCATGGCGTCGAGCGTATCGGCCACGGTCTTGGCCACCACGTAATTGCGGAACCACTTCCGGTCCGCAGGGACGATCAGCCAAGGCGCATAGGGCGTCGAACAACGCCCGAGCGCGTCGGCGAAGGCCTCTTGATACCGGTCCCATGATTTGCGCTCGACCAAGTCGGACGGGTCGAACTTCCAGTGCTTGGCCGGGTCCGCGATGCGCTCCTCCAGCCGCTTCTTCTGCTCGTCCTTGGAGATGTGCAGAAAGAATTTCAGGATCGTCGTGCCACTCTCACTGAGCAGCCGTTCGAAATCGTTGATGAGTTCGTAACGGGCACGCCAGACTTCTTCGGGCACGAGGTTCTTCACCCGAACCACGAGGACATCCTCGTAATGGCTGCGGTTGAAGACGCCGATCATCCCCCGTCCAGGAACGCGGCGATGGTAGCGCCAGAGAAAATCATGATCCATCTCCTCGGCCGAAGGTACCTTGAACGAGGACACAGTGCAGCCCTGGGGGTTCACGCCCTTCAAGACGGCGCGCACCGTGCCGTCCTTGCCGCCCGTGTCGATCGCCTGCAGCACGATGAGCAGGCTGCGTCGACGCTCGGCGTAGAGTTTCTCCTGGCTGTCGGAAATCCGGTCGCGCAACGTGCGGAGCTCTGCCTCCGCCCAGGCCTTGTCCAAACCACCATCGGCGCGGGTGTCGATGCGCGCGAGATCCACGACATCGCCGGGCTTCGCCGCGATCAGTCCGGGCGCGGGCACGATGGGGGAGGGGGTGTGTCCCGCGAGGACGCCGGGCTTCACTCCGGCGATCACCCCGGCGGCGTTCGCCCACAGGGATGTCGATGGTGGGTTCAATTGCCCGTGTGAGAGATCGTCCCGGTCTGCTACCTCGCTGCCGGAGACGGATTGGCCGCTTTCGTGCTTACCGTTTTTCTTGGACATCCGGTGACGCCTGTGGGGGGCTTTGCTGTGCGGCTTCGGAACGGCCGGGACGTCGGCTCGTTCCGCGTGTCGTGTTCCTCGTAAGGAACGTTGGGTTTGCGGACACTCTATTTCATCCGCCACGGCCAGACGGGCTGGAATGCGGAAGGTCGGCTCCAGGGAGCGCACGATATCGATCTGAACGGCATCGGCGAGGAGCAGGCGGCATCGGTCGCCTCGCGTCTTGCCGCCGTAGCGGGTTCCTCCCTCGCGGAGGCGACCTTCTTCGCGAGTCCGTTGATCAGGACGCGCCGGACCATGGAGATTATGCGCGCAGCCCTCGGCCTGCCGCCGGAGGACTACGCCGTCGATCCGCGCCTCCGGGAGATCGGCTTCGGCGCCTGGGAAGGATCGACCTGGGCGGAAATCCGTCGCCGAGACCCGGCCGGAGCGCATCAGCGCGACCGCAACCGCTGGCAATATCAGCCGCCGGGGTCGGGCGGGGAGAGCTATGCCATGCTCGCCGAGCGTGTCGCGCCTTTCCTCGCGGAACTCGGCCCGGTCTCCGTCGTGGTCGCCCATGGTGGTGTGGCGCGTGCCATGCTCGTGGCTCTGGGCCAACTCGACATCTACGCCGCCCCGCGCCTAGGCATTCGCCAGGGCGAGGTTCTCGTCGTGGACGAGACCGGTTGGCGCTGGGCCTGATGACCCGCAAGCCACGGTCGACACTTCGTCAACGCCTCTGAGGCGCTTGCGTGCAAAGCCGCCTCGCTAACGGCACGATCCACGGGCTATAGGGCGCTGGGATGTTGAGCGCCGGCGGGTGTGGCCGGCAGCGGAGCAGCGCATGAGCGACCTCGCCGAGAAGTCCTTGCCCGCATCGGCGGCGCGGGACGCGCGGCCGTCGGACGGTGGGGCGGTTCTCTACGGAGACCGGCGGCCCGATTTGATCCGCGATGAAGTGCTCGGTGAGATCTTCCTCGCCTCCGCGAAGGCGCGGCCCGATCACCCCTGCCTCATCGACGGCGCGAGCCTCGGCGCGGGTGGCCTGCATCCGCATGTGAGCTATGCGCAGGTGGTCGTCAGAGCGCAGCGCATCGCCGCCGGGCTGGCGCACCGGGGCATCGGCCCCGGCGACGTGGTCGGCCTCTGGATGGCCCGCGGGCCGGACCTCTTGGTCGCGCAGATCGGCATCACCCTCTCGGGCGCCGCATGGCTTCCCTTCGATGCCGAGGCTCCCGCGGATCGCGTCGGCATCTGTCTGGGCGATGCGGCGGCCAAGGCGCTTCTCGTCTCGCCCGCCCTGGAGCCTCAGGCGCCCGCCAACACCCCGGCCCTGACCCAAGCCGCCCTCGACAGGGATACGCCGTCCGACGCGCCCGTGCCCGATGCCCGGACCAAGGGCCTCACCCCCGGCCATCCCGCATACCTGATCTACACCTCCGGCTCGACGGGCGTGCCGAAGGGCATCGTCATCAGCCACGCCAACATCTGCCATTTCCTCCGCTCGGGGAACGCTCTCTACGGGATGCGGGCCGACGACGTGGTGTTCCAGGGCGCCTCGGTCGCCTTCGATCTCTCGATGGAGGAGATCTGGGTTCCCTACCTCGTCGGCGCGACGCTGTTCGTTGCGAGCCCGTCGATGATGGGCGATGTGGAGGCGCTACCCGGCATCATCGCGGCGAACGGCATCACAGTGCTGGACACCGTCCCGACGCTGCTCGCCATGATCACGGGTGACCTGCCGAAGGTGCGGCTCGTGCTGCTCGGCGGCGAGGCGCTGCCGGAGCCGCTGATCGCCAAATGGGCGACGGCGACCCGCCAGCTCTTTAACACCTACGGACCGACCGAGGCGACGGTCGTGGCGACCGCCGCCGAGATGCGCCCCGGCGAGCCGGTGACGATCGGTGGGCCGATCCCGAATTATTCGGTCTATGTGGCGAGCGAGGAGCTTCGTCTGCTCGGGCGCGGCGAGCACGGTGAGTTGCTGATCGGCGGCCCCGGCGTCGCGGCGGGCTATCTGCAGCGGCCGGAACTGACGGCCGAGAAGTTCCTCGCGAACCCCTTCCCATCGGATGGGTCGGACCCCGTGCTCTATCGCTCGGGCGATGCGGTCTCCCTCGATGCGGACGGACGCATCGTCTTCCACGGGCGCATCGACGACCAAGTGAAGATCCGCGGCTTCCGCGTGGAGTTGGGGGAGATCGAATCCCGCATCCGCGCGGTGCCGGAGATCAACCAGGCGGCGGTGGTCCTGCGCTCCGACGACGGGGTCGACCGCCTCGTCGCCTTCCTGATCCCCGAGCGCGGACAGCCTCTCGACACGCCCGCCCTGCGCAAGCGCCTCGCCGCCGAGATGCCGCCCTACATGGTGCCCGGCCATTTCGAGGTGGCCGAGACGCTGCCACGCCTCACCTCCGGCAAAGTCGATCGCAAGGCGCTGAAAGTCGCCCCGCTGACCGTGGTCGCCGCGGACGGTGAGCAGGAGCCGCCGGACAACGACACCGAGGCCGCGTTGCTCGCCGCCGCCAAGCAGGTCTTCGGCGCGCAGCCGATCCCCTTCGAAGGCGACTTCTTCGCCGATCTCGGCGGACATTCGCTGCTGGCCGCGCGCTTCGTCTCCGCCGTGCGCGAGACGCCCGCGCTCGCGGGGATCACGCTGCCCGACGTCTATGCCCAGCGCACCCTTCGGGCGATGGCCAGCACGCTGATCGAGCGGACCGGTGGCGTCGGCGCGGAAGCGGCCGTGCGCGACCTCAGCTTCGCGCCGCCGCCCCTCCTGCGCCGCGCCCTGTGCGGGCTCGCCCAGGCGGTCGCGCTGCCGTTCCTCATTGCGCTCGCCACGGTGCAATGGCTCGGCATCTTCGTCACCTATCTGCTCCTGACGGGCGGCGGATTGAGCTTCTTCGCCGAGCTCGGCGTGCTGCTCCTCGTCTACATCGCGATCAACGCGGTGACGGCAGCCATCGCGGTCATCGGCAAGTGGCTGGTGCTCGGGCGGACGAAGCCCGGCCGCTATCCACTATGGGGTGCCTATTACTATCGCTGGTGGCTGGCGCAGCGGCTCGCGCCGCTGGTCCACGTGAAGTGGCTCCAGGGCTCGCCCGCCATCGCGACCTATCTGCGCCTCATGGGGGCGCGGATCGGCAAGGACGCCCTCATCTCCGATATCGAGATCGGCGCACCGGACTTGCTGCGCGTCGGTGACGGTGCCTCGCTCGGCGGACGGCTCGTCATCGCCAACGCGGAAATCGTCGGCAACGAACTCGTCATCGGCAAGGTCGAGATCGGGGCCGATGCCATCATCGGCACGTCCTGCGTCATTTCTCATGACACGGTGATCGGCGCCCAGGCCGAGGTGGCCGACCTCACCACCATCCCGGCCGGCAGCCGTGTCGGCGACGCCGAGCGATGGGACGGCTCGCCCGGCCGCAAGGTCGGTATGGCCGACACGAGCGATCTGCCGCCGCAATCGGATGCCTCGCCCGGCCGCCGAATGGCCTTCGGCATCGTTTACGTGTTGCTGCTCGGCGCTATCCCTGCCGTGGGGCTCCTGCCGATCTTCCCGGCCTTCTTCATCTTCGATCAGATCTCGGATTCGCTCTCCGACATCACCGACATCGACTATCACTTCTATCTGCCGATCCTCACGTGGCCGACCGCCATGCTGATGACCGCCGGGACGGTGCTGCTGATCACCGGCCTGCGCTGGCTTATCCTGCCGCGCACCCGCCATGGGACCTACTCGATCCACTCCCTGTTCTATCTGCGGAAATGGTCTCTGGCGTTGGCCGTCGAGGTGACGCTGGAGACGTTGGCCTCGCTCTTCGCCACCGTCTACATGCGCGCATGGTACCGGCTGATGGGCGCCCGGATGGGCGAGGGAGCCGAGATCTCGACGAATCTCGCCGGGCGCTATGACCTTGCGGAGGTCGGCGCGCGCAACTTCATCGCCGACGAGGTGGTGTTCGGCGAGGAGGAGATCCGCCGGGGCTGGATGCATCTCGATCCGGTCCAGACTGGCAAGCGGGTCTTCGTCGGAAACGATGCGGTGGTGCCGCCAGGCGCCGTGATTCCCGACGACGTGCTGATCGGCATCAAGTCGAAGCCGCCTTCCAACGACAAGATGGCGCCAGGTGAGACGTGGTTCGGCTCGCCCCCGATCCGCTTACCCGCCCGCCAGAAGGTCGATCTCGGCTCCGCCGCCCAGACCTATGAGCCCGGCCTGTGGCCGAAGGTGCGGCGCGGCGTGTTCGAGGCATTCTCGACCTCGTTCTCTCCAATGCTCTACATCACCCTCGCGATCACGGCGATCGATTGGTACTTCTACCCGGCGATCCTCGAACGCGACTGGTCGGGCCTTGCCATCAGCTTCGTGACGATCAGCGTCGTCATCGCGCTGATCCAGTCCTCGGCCGTCATCGCGATGAAATGGGCGCTGATGGGTGTCTATCGCCCCGGCATGCGGCCGATGTGGTCGTGGTGGGCCATGCGCACCGAGGCCATCGCCGTGGCTTATTGGGGTCTCGCCGGAAAGGTGCTTCTCGAACACCTCCAGGGCACGCCGTTCCTGCCCTGGGCGTTGCGCCTCTTCGGCGTAAAGGTGGGGCAGGGGGTGTGCATGCTCACTACCGACATCACCGAATTCGATTGTGTCGAGATCGGTGATTTCTGCACCATCAACCGCGTCTCCGCCCTCCAGACCCACCTCTACGAGGATCGGATCATGAAGGTCGGACGGGTGGTGGTCGGACGCGGCGTGTCGGTCGGCGCCTTCTCGACGGTGCTCTACGATACCAAGGTCGGCGACTATGCCCGGCTTCGCCCGCTCACCATCGTGATGAAGGGCGAGTCGATCCCCGCCAACACCGAATGGGAGGGGGCGCCCGCCGTGCCGGTGGTGCACAAGGCCTGAACCGGCTTAGAAGCCCCGCGCACTCGCCCGGTAGTCGCGCGGGGTCAGGCCGTAGGCTTGCCGGAAAGCCTGGGACAGGGCGGCCGTACTGCTGAAGCCGAACGCGTCACTCAATTCGCCGATCGTCCGCCGTTCGAGCGGATCTTCCAGCGCAACGCGAAGGGCTGAGAGCCGTTGCCGCGCGAGGTAGCGCGCGACGCCACCTTCCTGCTCGAACAGGCGATAGAGCTGGGAGCGCGACATGCCCAGCGCCTTCGACATCGCGTCGATCTTCAGCGGCGAATTCAGGTGGTCCCTGACGAAGCGCTTCGCGGCCCGAAGCCGGGCGTCGTTGAGCGGCACGCTCGCCTCGGCGAAAGTCGCGAGGCTCGGGCGGACGCAGGCCGCGAGCATGTGCAGCGTGGCCTGCGCGATGTGGGCGGAATCGGCCGTGGTGATCGCGTGGCTGTTCCTGGCCAGCGAACGCAGGTGATCCGCCAGCAGCAGACCCGTGCCGCCCTGGAGAACCAGCCCGTGCAACCCATCCTCGTTGGGCAGCACGGAGGTCACCGACGCCCTCGGAAGCACGAGAATGACCGAATCCGTCTCCGGCACGAGGCTGCGCCGGTAGCTCTGCGACATATCGTTGAAGCTGACCGAACCCGCCGGCACATCCACCACGCCGCGTTCGGTATCGGCGCTGTAGGCATGGCGGCTCAGGTGCAGCACGAAGGAATCGAGGCCATCACGCCGGGTCTGTAGACGGCTCCGCGCCGGACCCTGGCTAACCGCGTTCATGACGCGCAGGGACATCGGACCCACTTGCGCCGTCTCGATCCGCGCAGAGAAACCCTGCGCGTCGGCCGCGAGATCATGCGCTGAGAACAAGGAGCGCCACGCGTCCAGACGTTCTCGCTCCGGCAGAGCGTCGGTCGAGAAATGCGCTCGGGGTACGTAGGTCAAGGCCATTGCTGATCGCTTGAGTCAGCCAACACTCAAGCTCGCAGCATGATGGAGTTCTTGCGCGCCGTGAAGAAGCGCGAAGGTTACACTGCCGCAAAGCCTTCGGTGCGGATCCAATCCCGTGTGCGGTCGAGCGCCCGGGTCAGGCGGTCGAAGAGGGCATCGATCTCGTCCGGCGTGATGATCAGCGGCGGGCACACCGCCACACGGTCACCCGCGAGGAAGCGGACGATCAGACCCTCTTCCTGGGCGAAGGCGACGCAGCGTGCGGCCACGCCCGCCTTCGGGTCGTACTGGCGGCGGCTCGCCTTGTCCGCGACGATCTCCAGCCCGCCGATCAGACCGATTCCCTTCGCCTCGCCGACGATATCGTGCTCGACCAGCGCCGAAAGCCGCCGCTGGAACTGTGGGGCTTTCTCGGCCGCACCCTCGATGATGCGGTCGCGCTTGTAGATTTCGATCGCCTTGATCGCCACGGCGCAGGCGACCGGGTGGCCGGAATAGGTAGTGCCGTGGCCGAAGCCGCCGAGTTTCTCGCTCTGCCCGACAAGCACGTCGTACATGGCCGGATCGATGGTGATGCCGCCGAGCGGCACGTAGCCCGAGGTGACGGCCTTGGCGAAGGACAGGGTGTCGGGCCGCATGTCGAGGGCCTGCCCGCCGAACCACGTGCCGAGGCGACCGAAGCCGCAGATCACCTCGTCGGCGATGAGCCTTACGTCGTATTTGGTGAGCACGGCCTGAATGGCGGGGAAGTAGCCCTTCGGCGGGATGATGGCCCCGCCCGCGCCCATCACGGGCTCGGCGATGAAGGCCGCCACCGTCTCCGGCCCCTCACGGAGGATGGTCTCTTCCAGCTCCGCCGCGAGGCGAGCCGAATAGGCTTCCTCGCTCTCGCCCGCCGCGGCGCCCCGGTAATGGTGTGGCGTGGAAACGTGGAGAAAGCCGGGAAGCGGCAGATCCCAGTCCATGTGGTTGGCGGGCAGGCCGGTCATGGAGGCGCTGGCGATGGTCACGCCGTGATAGCCCTTCTTGCGGGCGATGATCTTCTTCTTATTCGGACGTCCCAGCGCGTTGTTGTAGTACCACGCCAGCTTGACCTGCGTGTCGTTCGCCTCCGAGCCCGACGAGCAGAAGAAGATCTTCGAGGTCGGGATCGGCATCAGCTCCTTCAGCGTCTCGGCGAGTTCGATCGCCGGATCGTGGCTGCGGCCGGAGAAGAGATGCGTGAAGGGCAGCCGACCCATCTGCGCAGAGGCTGCCTCAACCAGTTCCGCGTTCGAATAGCCCAACGCCGTGCACCACAGCCCCGCCATGCCCTCGATGTAGGGGCGGCCCTCCGTGTCGAAGACGTGCACGCCTTCGCCGCGCTCCAGCACGAGCGGGCCGGTGCGGCGGTGGTTCGACAGATGGGTATAGGGGTGAAGCAGGGTTTCGACGTCGCGGGTCGCGAGGTTCGAGAGCATGCGAACGGTCCTTGGGCGGAGACCGTGCCACACTACCGGCACGATGGGCTCGCAGAAAGGTCCGCCATCCGTGGATTCCTCCGCCCCGGATGCATGCCGGACAGTCCATGCAGAGCCCAGAGAGTTTCGTCGCGCATCCTGCGCCCGGCCGCGCCTGCGGCACCTGCACCCTGTGCTGCAAGGTCTACGACGTTCCGGCGGTCGAGAGCGTCGCCGGGCAATGGTGCCGCCACACCGTTTCCGGCCGGGGCTGCGCGATCCATGCGACGCGGCCGGACCATTGCCGCGCCTTTCATTGCCTCTGGATGACGGAGGGCTGGCTCGGTCCGGAATGGAAGCCAGACCGCGCGAAGATGGTGCTGACCCTCGACCCCGTCAGTCGCAACATGAACGTGCAGGTCGATCCCGGACAGGCGAATGCGTGGAAGCGCGAGCCGTATTACGGCCAATTGCGCCGCTGGGCCGTGGCCTCGGCCGACAAAGGCAGGCACGTCCTCGTCCACGTGAACAAGACGACCACGCTGGTTCTGCCGGACAGAGACGTTGCCCTCGGCACGGTCGCGCCGGACGAGCGCATCGTCACCCGCGAGCGCATGACGCCCCAGGGTCTGACCTTCGACGTGGAGAAGGTGAAGTCCGCCGCCTGAGGCGATCGGTCCGCTGGGGATAGGCCCGCCCGTTGGCTGAAGGCTCTATGCAGCGTGCCTGCGCCATGGGATTCGAACGGGCATGACGACAGTCCACGATTTCACCGTCCGCGCTGCCGACGGCAGCCCCCATCCTCTGGATCAGTATCGCGACCGGGCGCTGCTCATCGTCAACACGGCATCGCGGTGCGGTTTCACGCCGCAATATGCGGGGCTCGAGGATCTGTGGCGGGAGAAACAGGACGAGGGGCTCACCGTCCTCGGTTTTCCGTGCAACCAGTTCGGCAAGCAGGAGCCCGGCGATGCACAGGAGATCGCCAAGTTCTGCTCGCTGACCTACGACGTGACCTTTCCCGTCCTCGCCAAGGTCGAGGTGAATGGCGCGGACGCGGACCCGCTCTTCGTCTATCTCAGCCGGGCCAAGCGGGGATTGTTCGGCACGTCCAACATCAAGTGGAACTTCACCAAGTTCCTGATCGGCCGGGACGGCATCCCGATCAAGCGTTTCGCGCCGACGGACCGGCCCGCGAAGCTGCGTGACTCGGTGGAGAAAGCCCTGAAGGGTTAGCGCGCTTCGATCGCTTCGAGCGGAGCTGTCCAGATACGGCGGGTGGCACGCATCGCTTGATGGTGCACCGGCGAAACCGAGTCGCGCAGGATGCCGGCCAGGAACCGGCATTCGGCAACGCGGCGCAGGAACGACTCGGGAGCGCCGCTCAAAACCATCGATCGTTCCAGGTCAGCGAGCGAGTCGAATAACGCAATGCGCGAATCGCGGTCACGATGATCCCGAGAGGCGCGAAAAATCGCTCTCAATTCATCGGCAATAGAGTTTTCGTCGGTGTTTTGAGCGGACATCGGGCGGCCGAAACCTTTCGATGTCCAGGCTAATAGCATTTCGGCCGGTTGCGCCATAGGGCGATTTGCGGACCGAGGATTGTGGTGAAAATGGCGCCGGCATGTTGCTGGCGTGCATCGGCGCCACACCCTTAGGGCAAGGCGGCTATCGTCTTCGCCGCAGCGTCGAATTCGGCCCGGCGGACCGCCAAGCGCGCCTCGGCCTCCTCGTCCCGGCCCCAAACATCGGCCTGATAGGTCTCATCCACATGGGCTGCATCCCACGCGGCACCAGGCTCGAGGCGGCCATCCAGGACGGCAAGCGCCAGAATCAGGGACCCGGTGAGGGTGGTGAGCGTATGCAGAGCCGCGAGGCGGAACGGGTCGTCAACTCGCCGTACCGCTTCAGTGAGCGCCTGAATGGCCTGCGGCGGTTGGGTGACGTGCATCACGCCCTCGCTGAGAATCAGCTTCGCCCCGAGCGTTTCGTAGGCCCAATCGAGCAAGGGGTCCCAGGCCTTGGCTTGCGCCGAGACGAGGCGATCCGGCTCGGCCGCGCGATAGGCCAGGAGATCGGTCTGAGCATAGGCACAGAGGTCGTCGGCGACCGCCTCGATCCGAGTCGCCACGCCGTCGATCGCGGTATTGGCCAGACGTGTGAGCGGCATCGTCGCCGGATCGATCGATGTGTCCTGCGCCCCCCATTCCGCCGCCACGGCGCTGGCCAGCGCATCGGTCGGCAGCACGAGCGGGTTGCGGGCGGGTGTGTTGGCCGAGCGGCCGTCGAGGGTCAGCCGGAAGCCGCCTTCTGCGGGCGCAAACCCGGCTTCCTTGTAGAAGCGCCGGGGGAGGGCGGGTTTCGCTCCCGTCCGGGCCGCCCGCATGGGGTCCGGCTTGCCCTCGTCGCCCGGTTCACCGAGCCAGTCTCGCGTCACGTCGCTCATGGGAGGGACATAGGCGTTCAGGACGCGCTGCGCGAGAGGGTTTCAGGCCACTCCGCCGCCGATCAAGCCTTCCAGAGCCAGCGCATTCTCCACCACCGACACCGCTCCGGCGCGTAGCAGCGTGCCGGGCGCGTGATACCCCCAGGCGACGCCGATGGGCGCGACGCCCGCATTCACCGCCATGGTGATGTCGAAGGTCGTGTCGCCGATCATCACAGTCGAGTCCGGTGTGGTGCCCGCGTCTTCCATGGCTTGCAGCAGCATGGCCGGGTCCGGCTTCGAAGGCGCATCGTCGGCCGTCTGCGTGGTGACGAAGCGGTCCTCCCATCCGTAATGCTCGATCAGCCGGTCGACGCCCCGGCGCGACTTGCCCGTCGCGATGCCGAGGACAACGTCCGGCCGGGCATGGAGCCTATCGAGAAGGTCGCCCATGCCGGGGAACAGCGGTTCCTCATGCTCGGGGTCGAGTCGCAACCGATTATAGGCGTTCTTGTAGGCCTCGGAGAGTTCGGCCACCGGCCCGTCTTCGCCGACGAGGCGCCGGAACGCCTGCGGCAGCGATAGCCCAACCACGGAGAGCGCAATCCTCCGCTCCGGCGCCGGAAGGCCGACCTCGGCGAAGGCCACAGCCTGCGCAGCGACGATCAAGTGCTGGCTGTCGACGAGCGTCCCGTCCACGTCGAAGACGACGAGCCTCATCTCCGGCCTCGCTTCGTCATGGCTTACGGGTCGGCGCGGGGGCAGGCAAAGTGGGCGCCTGTTGCTGCTGCTGTTGTTGCTGATGCGCGCGGGTGCGCTCGTAGCCGAGGCGGCAGCGGATCAGAAAGCGCCGTCGTTTGCCGCCGCGATATCCGCGCTGGTGCGAGGCACGGTTGCAGGCCGCATAGGAGCGTCGCCGTTTGTCCCGCCCCGCCACGACTGGTGCGCCGGGCGCACGGGCTTCCGTTTTGGGCGGTTCGGCTTTCGCCGCATCGGCCCTGGGAGCCTCCGCCTTCGGAGCCTCCTGCCGCGCGGGGGCGGGCTTCTGTTGAGCGGCATCGCCCGGCGCCGCCTGGGCGATGGGGGCCGTCAAACAGAGAGCGGCGAGGCAGGCCAGAATCGCGTGCTTCATATCCCAGGGTCTCGACCGTCGGATTACCCGGCAGGTAGGCGCACGGCCGAGCAACGCAGCATATGAGGCGGTCGGCGCCGTTGCCAAGGCATCGGCGCCGGTGTGGGCTCTCACGACCCGCTCAATCTTCGGGTGCATCCACCACGGGATCGTAGCGGCTCGCATCGAAGCCGAGCAGATTCCAGCTCTGTGCCATGTGTTGCGGCAAAGGCGCGCTCACATCCACGGGCTTGCCCGTACGCGGATGGGGAATCACGATCCGCCGGGCCAGGAGATGCAGACGGTTCTGAATGCCGCCGGGCAACTCCCAGTTCTCCACCGAGAAGTATTTCGGGTCGCCGACGATCGGGTGGCCGATATGCGCCGCGTGGGCACGCAACTGGTGCGTCCGGCCGGTGACCGGCTTGAACGACAACCAGGACAGCTTCTGCGCCGCCTGATCGACCATGGCGTAATAGGTCAGCGCGTGGCTCGCGCCCTCCTCGCCGTGCTTGGCGATGCGCATCCGTGCGTCGGCATCGGTCGGCTCGTCCTTGGCGAGGTAGGTCGAAACGCGGCCCTGGCGCACGCGCGGCACCCCCGCGCACAGCGCCCAGTAGATCTTGCGGGCGGCGCGCGAACGGAAGCTCTTGGCGAGCGTCGAGGCGGCGAGGCGCGTCTTCGCGATGATGAGGCAGCCCGCCGTATCCTTGTCGAGCCGATGCACGAGGCGCGGCTTCTGCCCATCCGGCCCGATCATCGACTCGAGCAGGCCGTCGACATGGCGCACGGTGCCCGAGCCGCCCTGGACGGCGAGGCCGAACGGCTTGTTGAGAATCATCATCTCCGCATCCTCGTAGAGAATGAGGCTGCGGATGAAGGCTGCGTCGTCGGATTCGCGGGCGGGATTGCGGGGGCGCTCGCTCGGCTGGTCGAGGCGGAGCGGCGGCACGCGCACGCTCATCCCCGGCTCCAACCGGTCATTCGGCTTGGCGCGCTTGCCATCCACGCGCAACTCGCCCTTGCGGACGATGCTTTGCACCCGCGTAAAGGGCAGCTGCGGGAAGCGGGCGGTCAGGAAGCGATCGATGCGCATTCCCGCCTCGTCGGCCTCGACCGTCAGCGTCTGGACGCCGGAAGCCAGCGTCGCCGAGGCTTCAGCGCGCTGCTCGCGGCGCGTCGGTCCAGGGGCGGGCGCGACGGCCTCCGGCTTGGCGGGCTTGCGCGGAGGCGCCTTCTCGCGCGGCTCGGGCGCGGCGGCGGGGATCCACGGGGCGCGCTCGCCCGCATCGTCTCCCCGCGCCCGTGCGGCGCGTTCGGCGGCGTCCTTGGCGCTGGTGCGCGGGCCCGTGCGGGCGCGATCCGCGCCAAAGGGGGGCTTGCGGCCGGGCCGTCCGTCGGGGCGGCCATTGCCGCCGGAGGGGCCGCCGCGGCGGGGAGGTCGTGTGGTCATGATCTTCCTGGAATGCCCGCCGCATAGCATCGCGGGAGCCACCCGGCAAAGTCTTCACCTTGGATGGTAGCCGATAAGCGCCGAGCCCGCGTTGACGCGTGGCGATCCCGTGGCCTAGCTTAGCCGTGACGGTTCCCTGCAAAGGGATCAAAAGGGAACGCGGTGGGGAGCTCGCTCCGAAGCCGCGGCTGCCCCCGCAACTGTAAGCGGCGAGCCCAGCACCACCGCGTCACTGGATGCCTGTCATCCGGGAAGACGGTGCGAGGGCGATGACCCGCGAGCCAGGAGACCTGCCGTCAGCCGTGGTCACACGCGAAACGCGCTGGGCGGGGTGCCCCGGCGGGTGTCGAGGCACTGCCCCATGGGCGTGCCGAGGCCTCGTTCGCGGTGACGTGCCACAGCAAGCGCGCCCGCAACCGCCATGTTCCCCTCTCGTCCGTTCGACCCGTTCGCAGGAACTCGTCCGCGCGGCTCTGGACATGTAATGTTGTTACATTGCAATGGGAGCGAGGCCGGTCTTCGCCGCGCCGGAGTCCGCCGTCTGATGTCCGCTTCTCATCCTTTGAGCCGCAAGCGCCTGTTCGCGGCGCTCAGCCATGCTCCCCTCATCTTCGCCGCGCCGCCCGCCTCGGCGCAGGAGGTCGTCACCCTCGAACAATTGTCGGTCGAAGGGGAAGGCGGGGTCAGCCTCACCCGTGCCGCGCCGGTCGGTCTCAACCTGCGCACGCCCGATCGCACGGCGAGCCGCATTGGCCTGACCCCGCTGGAGACGCCCGCCAGCATCGACATCGTGTCGGGGGAGGCTGCGCGCCTGCGCGGCCAGACCTCCATCGCCGAGGCGGTGACGCAGGACGCCACCGGCATCACCACGATCGCCGATCCCGGCAACGGCAACGGGGCGTTCACCAGCCGCGGCTTCGCGGGGCCGAACTCGATCCAGCAACTCTATGACGGCACGCGCTTCTACGTTGGCGCGGGAACCGTGACGTTCCCGTTCGACACGTGGAACGTCGAGCGGATCGAGGTGCTGCGCGGCCCGTCCTCCGTGCTCTACGGCGACGGGGCAATCGGCGGCATCATCAACGTGGTGCCCAAAAAGCCGGTCTTCGTTCCCATCAATACCGCCCGCGCCGTGGTGGGTTCCGACGGGTTGGCCCGGCTCGCTTTCGATTCGGGCGGTGGCATCGCGCAGGCCGAATATGGCGACACGTTCGCCTACCGCCTCAATGTCAGCGGCAACCGGGCCGATGGCTGGTTGCGGCCAGAGGGAGATTTCCGCAATCTCGCCGTCTCGGCAGCCCTGCTGTTCCAGCCGAGCCCCGATCTCGCGATCACCCTCTCGCACGATCTCGGCTACCAGGAGCCCGCGCGCTACTGGGGCACGCCCCTCGTCGAAGGGCGTATCCCTGACCTGATCCGCTTCAACAACTACAATGTGCGAGACGCGAAGATCACCTGGGCCGACAACTGGACTCAGCTGAAGGCCGAATGGTCGCCGAGCGCCGATATCACCATCCGCAATACGGCCTACCGTCTGACCTCGCGTCGGCATTGGCTCGACGTCGAGCAATACGCGTTCAACCGCGGCACAGGGTTGGTCGACCGCAGCAACTACCTCGAAATCTACCACAATCAGGAGCAGGTCGGTAATCGGCTCGACGCGACCTTCCGGAGCGATGTACTCGGCCTGCCGAATGTCTTCGCAGCGGGCTTCGATGTAAACCACATCGATTTCCTGCACACGAACAACTTCTACTTCGACCAGACCACCAGCGTGCCGCTTACCGGCTATGATCCCGGCCTGTTCCCGCAAAATGGACGAGCTCGCCCGGCCTACGCGACGCAGACGAGCCAAGCCTCGGTCTTCGCCGAGGATCGTCTGATCATCACGGACAAACTCTCTTTCCTCACCGGCGCCCGGCTCGACGTGCCGACGCTGCGGCGGACGGATCTGCAGACTGGGGCGCAGTTCGAACGCACGTTCAATGCCCTCGGCTACCGGTTCGGGCTCGTCTACAACCCGACGCCGGACAGCGCGCTCTACGCCCAATACAGCTACGCTACCGATCCGGTGGGGAGCCTCATCACGTTGTCGCAGTCGCTGGCAGGCTTCAAGCTCGCGACCGGTGATCAGATCGAGGTAGGGGCAAAAGGCCTTGCCTTCGACGGCCAGCTCGAATGGACGCTCGCGGGCTATCGCATCGTGAAGGACAACCTGATCTCGCGGCTTCCGAACTCGCCTGCCGCGGGCGTTCAGGTGGGCAGCCAATCCTCACAAGGCGTGGAATTGGCCCTCGGCTGGCGTGTCGCGCCCGGATGGCGGATCGACGGCAACCTCGCGCTGCTTCACGCGCAGTATGACAGCTTCACCCAAGTGGTGAACGGCGCCACCGTCTCCTATGCGGGCAAGCAGCCCATCGACGTGCCGGAGCGTGTGGCCAACCTCTGGCTCACCTGGGAGCCGAGCCGGGATTGGGCGGCCCGGATCGGCCTGCAGAACATCGGTCAGGTCTATAGCGACTTCGGCAACACCGCCCGGCGCCCGGCCTATACCTTGGTGAACCTAGTGCTCGACCGGCAGGTGACGGCGGATTCGCGTCTGTCGCTGCGAGTCTACAACCTGTTCGACAAAGTCTACGCCATCAACGGCAACGCCGTGGACGGGGTCGGCACGAATTGGCTGCTCGGGCGCCCTCGTTCGGTCGAGGTCGCCTACACGGTGGCGTGGTGAGCGCAGCGGGAAAGGCAGCGCGGCGTTGGCTGCTCCTGAGCCATCGATGGCTCGGGATCGGCACGGCGCTGCTCTTCACCCTATGGATCGGCTCCGGGCTCATCATGCTCTATGTGCCGTTTCCCTCGCTGAGCCGCGCGGACACGTTGGCCCGGCTGGCGCCGCTGGATTGGGACAGGGTCCGAATCGGCCCCGATGCCGCGATGGCCGGAGTTGGCCCGGTGGATGCCGCATCGGGCCTTCGGCTGGACATGCGGGACGGAGCGCCGGTCTATCGCTTCGCCCGTCCTGACGGCGCCCGCATCACGGTCTCGGCCGAAACCGGCGAAAAGCTAGGGCTGGTCAGTGCCGACAGCGCACGGCGCATCGCGGGCGGGGGCGAGTTCAAATCGGTCGAGCGCGATCAGTGGACCGTCACCGCACGCTACGATCCCCTGCGGCCGTTCATAAAAGTCTTCGCCGGGGATCCGGACGGCACCGAAACCTACGTCTCCGTGGCTACGGGGGAGATCGCCCTCGTCACCACACGCTGGCAACGAGGCTGGAACTGGGCGGGCTCGGTCATCCACTGGGTCTATCTCACGCCCCTGCGGGCGGCGCCCGAGGCGTGGCGGCAGGTGGTGCTGTGGCTCTCCGGCGCGGCGAGCCTTGCGGCCATCACCGGCATCGTCATCGGCATCTGGCGGATGCGTCTGCGGCGTCGCTATCGTGGCGGCGCGGTCAGCCCGTATCGCGGCCTCGCCCTGTGGCACCACGCGTTCGGCCTCGTTGGGGGCGCCGCGCTCATCGGATTCATCGTGAGCGGCTGGCTGTCCATGAATCCAAACCGTTGGTTCTCGTCGCTCACGCCCCCCGCGACCATGCGAGCCACCTATGCGGGCACGCCCGGCCCCGTCGGCCTCTCGCCAACCGACCTTCGCGATAGTGGCGGGCCGAGTCTGACGCTCATGCGCTTCGCCTCCATCGGCGGGCGGTGGTTCGTGATCCGCGAAATGCGGGACGGCCCGCAGGCGACCGGACTTGATGCCTCCGCCATCGAAGCCGCCGCGCACGTTTCGGGCGGGCGCCTCGTCTCCGTCGAGCGACTCCCGGCTTACGATGCCTATTGGTATCCGCAGGGGGATGAGCGCCCACTGCCGGTCTTACGCCTGATCTTCGATGACCCGGCCGCCACGTGGCTGCATGTCGATCCGCGCGACGGCACGCTTCTCAACCGGCTCGACCGCTCGGGCCGGATCAACCGGTGGCTGTTCTCCGCCCCGCATAGGCTCGACGTTCCCGGCCTGACCCTGCGCCCCTCGGCCCGGCAGGCGAGCCAATGGCTACTGAACCTGCTCTGCGGCGGGATCGCACTCACCGGGCTTGTCGCAGGAGCGCGGCGTCTCGCCCGATCACGGACGCCCCGTCCGTGATCGGGCGAATTGTCCTCAGAACCGGGCGGTGAGGAACAGGCGTACGTTGCGGCCCGGCAGAAGGATTTCGTCCTTCTTGAACGAGGCCGAGTTGCGGATATCCGCGTCGAGCAGGTTACGGCCCTGGACGCCCAGCGTCACCGAGCTCGCACCGTAGAGCTTCGGATCCAGCGGTTTCGTGTAGCTCACCTCGGCACGGAGGTCGTCGTAGCCCGCCGTGGGCGTTTCGAACGGCGCAATGCTCCGGTGGTCGAAGGCGTGGAGCAGGTTCACCCGCGCGAACCAGCCATCGGCCCGCACATAGACGCCGCCGCCGACGCGATAAGGCGGGATGCGCGGCACGTTGGTGCCGTCATCGAACTGGGCCCGCACGAAATCGAACTGCCCTTCGACACCCGCGAAGCCATCACCGATGGGGAGGATGTCGTACTGGCCGATGATCTCCGCGCCGTAGAAGGTCGCATTCTGCTGCTGGTAGACGATCTGCCGGTTTTCCGTACCGGTGCCACAGGAGGCGAAGTCGTCGTCGCAGAACAGGCCCGTATAGTTGCGGTAGATGAAGCCCGTATAGCGCGTGTAATAACCGGTGGCGTCCAGGCGCAGCGGCCCGACCGCCCGGCGGATGCTGGCCTCGATGGTCCGGGCACGCTCGCGTTTAAGATTCGGGTTGCCGATCTCGAAGGTCGCCGTGGCATCGTGCGGCCCCTGTGAGAACAGCTCGTAGCCGCTCGGCCCCCGCTCGACATAGGAGCCGGTGAGGCTCGCCACGAAGTCGAAGGGCAGATCTTGCAGGGCGCCGAGGCTCACGCTCTTGGGCGCGAAACGGCGCGTGCGGGCGAACTGGAACGGCTCCGCACCATTCTCCGGCAGGAAGTTCTCAGGGAAGATCGCCGCCGTACCGGACACGCGATCGACCTCGTAGCGGCCCGCCGCCTGGAGGCGGGTGCCCGGGCGCAGTTCGAGTTCCTCGAACAGGTACACCGCGTTGGCGCGCGACTCGGTCTTCGGCAGGAAGGATTCGAGAGCGGTGTTGATGACCCGCCGGTCGGATTGGAAGCCGAGGGCGCCGGTCAGCTTGCCGAGCGCGGTGAAGACCGGGACGTGCTGGAATTCGACCCGGGCCTCGGCCTCGCGATTCTTGAAGGTCGCCTGGATCCCCTCGATCCCGTCGCCGCCGATACCGACCTCATTGTGCTTGTAGACCGAGTAGCCCGCCCAGTAGCGGATGACCTCGATCGGCCCGTCTTCGGGGCGGTACTCACCCCGGCTGACCACGCGGTCCTGATTCGGCGTGAGTCGGGTGCGGGCATCCGCCGAGACGTCGCCGGGAATGGCGTAGACCGCGTCGTAATGGCTGAACGAGATCCCCGCGAAGCCGCGGTCGCCGATGGCGGAGATACCGAACGCCCCGCCCTGGGACTCGTTGTAGGAGTTGCGCTGGATGCCACCGGGGATGGCGTAATTGTCGGCGGCGGTTTTGAACCCGTCCGCGTGGACCGCGATCCCGTCGCCGCCCGCATCGACGGTCGCGGCGCCGAGCCTTCCGTTGTCGACGGTGGAATAGCCCGTCGTCACCTGCCCCTGCACACCGTTGGCCGGAATGAAGGTCGGGACACGATTGTTGTCCGCCGAGACCACGCCGCCGATCGCGCCGGAGCCGTAGCGCAACGTCGCCGGGCCGCGGATCACCTCGATCCGATCCGCCACCAGCGGATTGACCGGAACGGTATGGTCCTCACCGAGATCGGACACGCCGCCATTGGCGATGCCGTTCTCCTGAATCCGCACCCGCGCATTGTCGAGTCCGCGGATGATCGGGCGGGAGGCTGCGCCGGGGGCGTAGGTCGTGCCGGAGATGCCGGGCCGGTCGAACAGCGCGTCGCCGAGGGTGCGGGGCTGGTCGCGGGCGATCTGCTCTCCGGTCACCACCGTGACCGGCGAGAAGGTGTCCGTCGCCACTGGAAGAATGCCGGTGGGGAGTGCCGGTGTGGCGACCGTCACGGGCCGGACCGGTTGCACCGGCGTCGGGCTCGTGACGCTGATCTGGTCCAGGGTGACCGCACTCTGGCTAAGCGCCGGGCTCGCGCCGAGGAAGGCGGCGCAGGCGAGGAGGGGCACGGCGGGGTGGCGCGCGGACGACATCGGCTCTCACAACTCGTTATAACGTTTCAATGCCGCGTGGCGGTCGCGCCCTGCAAGGGGTGCCGGCGCTCGCCGCCGAGAAGGCTGTGAAACGTTACAAAGTTGCAACTGTCCGCTTGGACGGCGACTCTACGGTTCGAGGGCGTCGGCCTCGTCCTCGCCTTCCATCTCGGCATCCATGTCGGAGGCCGGACCCGCCGCGCCAGCGGCTCCGGCGAGGCCCTTGGCGGCCTTGCGCAGAAGCTTTCTGAGTCGGCGGCGATCGCCCTTGTCGAGGTGATCGAGCAATTCCGCCTCGACCTCTTCCTGGATCGCCTCGATCGCCTGAGCCTTGGCGAGACCAGCCTCGGTCAGGCGCACGCGAACCACACGACCGTCTCCGGCTTCGGCACGGCGCTCGACGATGCCGAGGGCTGCAAGCCGCGTTACGGTCTTGGAGGCGGTGGGCGGGCGCACGCGCAGGAGCGCGGCGAGGTCGCCCATGGTCATCGTGCCGGCGGCGGCCAACACCTGCACCACCTGCTCCTGGCCGGCGAACAGACCGATCTTGGCCAGCCTGTCGCCCGTTCGGGCACGGTGGAGGCGGGCTGCCTGGATCAGCGCCCAACCGACGCTGCGAGAGCCCGGAGGCCGCAGCTTCTTCGATCCGGGATCGAAAACGGTGTTATCCACCCCCGCCCCGTGATCGAGCTTCGCTTTGTCGCCCATTGGCGAGCCTGAGTCGGATCCGGCGGCAACCACCGGAAGATCGTAGACCTGCACCCTTCGATTCCCGTCCTTCTCCCGGCACGAGGCTCTTGGAGGAAGACCGGTGACGGTCGGATGACAAAGGCCGAGATGGCTTGCGGATCAGCAATCCATCAGATGACGCAAGCGCTGTAGGATGTCTTCACCGCTGCATGGCCGCGCAATGAATTCGGCGTGTCCGGGCATGCGCTCGGGATCGGGCGCGGAACGGCCCGACACGATGAGAATCGGCAGCTGCGGGCGCGCCTCGGCCACCGAGGCGGCGAGATCGAACCCATCTGTCTTTCCCGAAAGCTGAACGTCGGTGACGAGCCCGCAGATATCGGGCCGTGTCTGAAGAATGCTCAGGGCGCGCTCCGCCGACGCGCACTGGATGGTGTCATAGCCGCCTTCTTCGAGGACGTCGCCGAGGTCCATGATGGTGAGCGCCTCGTCCTCGACGAGGAGGATCACCGGCCGATCGTCCGCTCTCGTCTGCTCGCTCGTCACGTCATGCTCCTCCCCCGCCGCAATCCCCCCGGCATGACCGGTTTGCGGCGTCTCCAGCCCTAAGCCCAACGGGAGAAACGCGACGGAGTTGCAGCCCTGGTTGTACCTCTCGCGCACGCGCTCACGAAATCGCGCACTGGGTCTCCTCTCGGACCGTTTCCGTCACCGCCTCGATCAGCCGAGTGAGATCGGTCGCTTCGATCGAAAGCGCGGGCGTCAGGTAGAGAATGTCGCCGAAGGGGCGCACCCAGACGCCGCGGGCCACGAGCCGCTCCTTCAGCGCCGCGAGATCCGGCGACGTGGCGAATTGCACGCAGCCGATGGCGCCGAGCACGCGCACATCCGCTACGCCCGGCAGGCGGCGCAGGTCCGCGAGGCCTTCGGTGAGACGGCTCTCGATAGCGCGCGCCTGCTCGAGACGGGGCTCGCGCTCGAAGAGATCGAGGCTGGCATTGGCGGCGGCGCAGGCGAGGGGATTGGCCATGAAGGTCGGCCCATGCATCAGGGCGGCCGCCGGGTCATCCGACCAGAAGGCCGAGAAGATGTCCGTCCGCGCCACCGTGGCGGCCAGGGTGAGGGTCCCGCCGGTCAGAGCCTTCGACAGGCACACGATGTCGGGGACGATGCCTGCCTGCTCGCAGGCGAACATCGTTCCGGTGCGGCCGAAGCCGGTGAAGATCTCGTCCACGATGAGCGGCAGACCGTGGCGCCGGGCGAGGGTGGCGATGCGGGCCAGAACCTCCGGTGGATGCATCACCATCCCGCCCGCGCCCTGCACGAGGGGCTCCACGATCAGGGCGGCGAGCCGGTCGCGATTGTGCGTCAGGGCGGCGTCAAGGGCGTTCGTTTCGGCCTCGGTCCGGGGCAGGTCGCAGACGATCTGCTCGGGCAACCACGCGCCGAAACGGCGATGCATGCCCTCCTCGGGGTCGCAGACCGACATCGCCCCCATCGTGTCGCCGTGGTAGCCGCCCCGGAAGGCGAGCACCTTGGTCCGCCCCGCGACGCCCCGGTTAATCCAGAGCTGGGCAGCCATCTTCAGCGCGACCTCCACGGCGACCGAGCCCGAATCGCTGAAGAAGACGTGGTCGAGATCACCCGGCAGAAGGGCGGCGAGCCGTGCCGCCAGCCTCTCGGCGGGCGCATGGGTCAGACCCCCGAACATGATGTGAGGCATGGAGGCGAGTTGGGCCGCAACAGCCTTGGCGATGTGGGGATGGTTGTAGCCGTGGACGGCCGTCCACCACGAGGCGATGCCATCCACGAGTTCACGCCCGTCCGCGAGGCGGATGCGCGTGCCCATCGTTGCCACCGCCTCAAGGGGAGGAGCAGCGCGCTTCATCTGCGTGTAGGGGCGCCAGAGGTGGGTGGATCGTGCCTCGTTCATGCCATCGGGGATGGACAGCGGCGGCGCCCTGGTCAACCGCAGGCGCATCCCCTTGACGGCCTGTCGCGCCCCTGGCTTCTCGCCGCCATGAACAGCCTGGATGCCTTCGCGGAGCAAAAGCTCGCGGCCCTCGAAGCCGGCGCCCTGCGTCGGCGGCTCACAACCACCGGACGCGGGCCGGATTCTGCTGCGACCCGCGGCGGGCGGACAATGGTCTCGTTCTCGTGCAACGATTACCTCGGCCTGTCGCAACATCCGCGCGTCATCGCGGCGGCGCAGGCAGCGGTGGCCGCCCATGGCGCGGGCGCGGGCGGCTCTCGCCTCGTGACGGGCAACCACGCGATTCTCGGCGAACTCGAAGCGCGGCTTGCGGCCCACAAGGGCAAGGAAGCGGCCATGGTGTTCGGCAGCGGCTACCTCGCCAATCTCGGCATCACGCCCGCTCTGGCCGGTTCCGGCGATCTCGTCCTGCTCGATGAACTATCCCACGCCTGCATGTGGGCGGGGGCGCGGCTCTCCGGCGCCCGCGTGCTCACCTTCCGCCACAACGATATGGACGATCTGCGCTCCGTCCTCGCGGCCAACCGTGCGGGGCACGGGCGGGCGCTCCTCCTCACCGAACGCATCTTCTCGATGGACGGAGATCGCGCGCCGATGGACGACATCCTGTCCATCGCCGGGGATTTCGATGCCTGGACGCTGGTCGATGACGCCCACGGCCTCGGCGTCGTCGAGGACGGGCCGCGCGCGCCCCTCGAGATGGGCACGCTGTCGAAGTCCCTGGGCTCCTATGGCGGCTATCTCTGCGCCTCTCGCGCGGTGATCGATCTGCTGACCAGCCGCGCGCGCAGCTTCATCTACACGACGGGCCTGCCCCCGGCCTCGGCGGCTGCCGCCCTCGAAGCGCTGGTGATTCTCGAAGAGGAGCCGGACCGCTGCGCCCGGCCGCTCGCCCTGGCCCGGCGCTTCACCGCCCGATTGGGATTGCCCGCGGCCGAGAGCGCCGTGGTGCCGGTGCTGGTGGGTGAGGCGCAGCAGGCGCTCGACCTTTCGACAAAGCTCGAAGCCGAGGGCTTCCTCGTCGTGGCGATCCGCCCGCCGACGGTGCCTGCCGGAACCGCGCGCCTGCGCGTCGCCTTCTCGGCGGCTCACAGCGAATCGCAGGTCGATGCCCTGTCCGAGGCGGTGGCACGCCTCACCGCCGGTTGAGCCCGGCGGCGCGAGAGGTTAGGCCCAGCCACAACAACAAAACGGAGGACAGGACGATCATGGACGCCACCACCCTGCGCAGCCTTCAGGCCCCGCTGAAGGACCAGTATCGCAACGCGCCCGACTCGGCCGTCATCACCCTGAAGGCGAACGGCACGCTCGATGACAGCAAGATCGCCTGCAAGGTCGAAACCGGCCGCGCCCTGGCCGTGGCGGGCCTCCATCCCGCGACCGGCGGCTCCGGCGCCGAACTCTGCTCCGGCGACATGCTGCTCGAAGCCCTCGTCGCCTGTGCGGGCGTCACGGTGAAGGCCGTGGCCACCGCCCTCGAAATTCCGCTTCGCTCCGGGACCGTATCGGCGGAAGGCGATCTCGATTTCCGCGGTACGCTTGGCGTCGACAAGGAGGCCCCAGTCGGCTTCCGTGATATCCGCCTGTCGTTCAAGCTCGATACCGACGCGTCCGAGGAGAAGCTGGCCCAGCTTCTGAAGCTCACCGAGCGGTATTGCGTGGTGTTCCAGACGCTCAATCACAAGCCGGCCCTCTCGGTCGCGCTGACCACGGCGTAAGCACACCGGTTGCGTCATCGCCGCCGCCGCGCCATCAGCGGCGGTGATGGCCGCCGATCCCCATGCCAGCCTCCCGATCGAGGCGGCGCTTCCCGAACTTCGCCGGGCGCTCGAAGCCCGCAACGCCGCTGTGCTCGTCGCACCGCCCGGCGCGGGTAAGACGACCCGCGTCCCCCTGGACTTGCTGGCCGCGCCTTGGCTCGGCGATGGTAAGGTCATTCTACTGGAGCCCCGCCGCCTCGCGGCCCGTGCCGCCGCCGCGCGGATGGCACGCACCCTGGGCGAAGAGGTCGGCGGAACGGTCGGGCTTCGGGTGCGACTCGGGTCGAAGATCTCCGCGCGGACCCGGATCGAGGTCGTCACCGAGGGCGTGTTCACACGCATGATCCTCGATGATCCCGAACTCACCGGCATCGGCGCCGTGCTGTTCGATGAGTTTCACGAGCGCTCCCTCGATGCCGATCTGGGGCTTGCACTCGCCCTCGACGCGCAGGGCGGCCTGCGGGAGGACCTTCGTATCCTCGTCATGTCCGCGACCCTCGACGGAGCGCGGGTGGCCGGCCTGCTCGGCGATGCGCCGATCGTCACCTCGGAGGGGCGCGCCTTTCCGGTGGAGACGCGCCACCTCGACCGCGATCCGAATAGGCGCATCGAGGACAGCGTCACCGAAGCCGTGTTGCGCGCCCTTCGCGCCGATCCCGGCTCCGTGCTGGTCTTCCTACCGGGGCAGGCCGAGATCCGCCGCACCGCCGAGGCGCTGGCTCAAAAGGTCGGGCCGGACGTGATCCTCGCCCCCCTCTATGGCGCGCTCACCCCCGCCGAGCAGGACCGGGCGGTGAGCCCGCCGCCGCCGGGGCAGCGCAAGGTCGTGCTCGCGACCTCCATTGCCGAAACCTCGCTCACCATCGAAGGTGTGCGCATCGTGGTCGATCCCGGGCTCGCGCGGGTGCCGGTCTACGAGCCCGGCCTCGGCCTCACGCGGCTTGTGACGGCGCGGGCGTCGAAGGCGGCGGTGGATCAGCGCAGGGGCCGCGCGGGGCGCACGGAGCCCGGTATCTGCTGGCGTCTGTGGCCGGAGGCGGCGACTGGGGCGCTCGACGCCTTTGCCCGTCCCGAGATCCTGTCGAGCGACCTCGCCGGGCTGCTGCTGGACTGTGCCGCTTGGGGCGTCACCGATCCGCGCACGCTTGCCTTTCTCGATCCGCCCCCGGCCCCGGCGCTCGCCGAGGCACGCGCAATGCTGGAAGGGCTCGGCGCCCTGGACAAAGAGGGGCGTCTGACCGACACGGGCCGCCGTCTGCGTGCCCTGCCGCTGCCCCCGCGGCTCGCGCGCATGGTGGCGAGCGCCGCCCTCGACGGGCGCGGCCATGCAGCGACCAATCTTGCCGCCGTCTTGGTAGAGCGCGGCCTCGGTGGGGATGGCGTCGATCTCGATGAGCGCGTCGACCGTTTCAGCCGTGATCGGGGTGGACGCGCTGCCGACATGCGGCGCCTCGCCGAGAATTGGGCGCGCATCGCGGGCGCTTCGGGCCCGGCCGATCCCTCACCCGCTGGCCCCCTCCTGGCGCTCGCCTTCCCGGATCGCGTCGCCCGCGCCCGGGGGAAGGAGGGCGAGTTCGTGATGGCCAGCGGCCGGGCCGGGCGGCTCGACGCCGCGAGCCCCCTTGCGCGGGAGACCTTCATCGTCATCGCGGACCTCGCGGGCAGCGCCGCGAATGCGCGCATCCTTGCGGCTGCCGCCATCGGCCCGGAGACGATCGAGGCTCTGTTCGCCGATCGCATCGAATCCGTCACGCAGGTCACCTTCGATCCGCAGGCGGCTGCCCTCCGCGCCCGTGCCGTGCGCCGCCTGGGATCCGTGAATCTCGGTGAGAAGACGTTGCCCGTACCGGGCGACGAGCGATCCGCCGCGATCCTGGCCGAGGGCATCGCCAAGCTCGGCCTGGACCGGCTCCCCTGGACGCCCGCCATCGCCCAGTGGCGCGCCCGCGTGAATTTCCTCCGTGCCGCCGAGGGTGAGCCCTGGCCGGATCTGTCCGATGCCACGCTTGCAGCGAACGCGGCCGAGTGGCTCGCTCCGTCGATCCAGGGCCGAACCAGCCTTGCCGCGATCACGGCCGACGATCTCGCCAACGCCCTCCATGCGCTTTTGCCGTGGGAGATGCGCGCGCGACTCGATAAGGCCGCGCCGACCCATGTCGAGGTCCCGACAGGCTCGCGTATCCCGGTCGATTACGCCGCCGAGGAACCCGCCCTGTCGGTGCGGGTGCAGGAACTGTTCGGCCTCGACAACCATCCAAGCGCGGGCGGTCGGCCCCTCGTGCTGCACCTGCTCTCGCCCGCCCAGCGGCCGATTCAGATCACCCGCGATCTGCCGGGCTTCTGGCGCGGCTCCTGGGCCGCCGTGCGCGCCGAGATGCGGGGGCGCTATCCCCGCCATCCCTGGCCGGACGATCCCCTGGCCGAGGCGCCGACCCGCCGGGCCAAGCCCCGCGGCACCTGACCTCGAAATGGACGTTTGCCCCCTATGACGCCTGAAGCAGAGCACGTCGAACCCCCGAGCGCCGAGTGGCTCCCCATCGAGGATGAGGGCTTCATTGCCCTGGTCGGCCCGCTCTATGCCCGGGGCAGCGTCTACGGCTTCCGTGCCACGCAGAAACACGCCAACCTCATCCGCGTCGTGCACGGCGGCATGCTGATGAGTTTCGCCGACCGCGCCATGGGCGTCGCAGCCATGGCGGCGGCCGATGGAGCGAATTGCGTCACGATCCAGCTCGAAATGAAGTTTCTCGACGCGGGCCGGATCGGTGATTGGCTGACGTGTGAACCCTTCCTGATGAAGCGTACCGGGTCCCTGGTCTTTCTGCGCGGCGAGGTTCGCGATGGCGAGCGCCTCGTCGCCACGGCAGACGGGGTCTGGAAGATCCTGAAAGGCCGCAAGGGTTGATCCGCCAATGCCCATGGCTGAGGCGGCGGGGCGGCGCTATCTTCCAACCATGAGCGACGACGCCACCGATCCGGCCCTGAGCCGCCTGAGCGCGGCCCTCGGCGCCCTGCCGAAACGGGGCCTCCCGCCGGTCGAGGCCTGGAACCCGCCCTATTGCGGTGAGATCGATATCCGCATCGCTGCCGATGGCACGTGGCACCATAACGGCTCACCGATCCGTCGCGAGAAGCTGGTCCGCCTGTTCTCGACCATCCTGCGGCGCGAGCCGGATGGGCGGACGGTGCTCGTCACCCCGGCGGAATGCGTCGGCATCACGGTGGAGGACGCGCCGTTCCGCGCGGTCGAGATGGCCGTCGAGGGGGAGGGCGCGAGCAGGACGATCGCCTTCCGTACCAATGTCGATGATCTCGTGAGCGTTGATGCCGAGCACGGCCTGCGCTTCGAGCAGGATCCGCAGGGTGGTCTGAAGCCCTATCTCCATGTCCGGCGGGGCCTGTGGGCCTTGGTGACGCGATCCCTGACCTATGAACTCGTGGACCTCGCGGAGGAACGCGAGATCGACGGGGAAACCTGGCTCGGGATCGAGGCGGGCGGGATCTTCCACACGATCGCCCCGGCTCCCGAAGCGTGAGCCCATCGCTCGCCGATTTCCTCGCTCGTGCCGAGGCGGGTCTGTCACGCCATCCGCCCGGGCCGGACGATCCGACCTCGAACCCGCGCGGCGACCACAGCATCGATCCTGACGGGACGGCGGTGATCCCGCCTCCGCCCCATCGGCGCGCCGCCGTGCTCTTGCCGGTTCTCCACCGGCCGGATGGTCCTGCCTTGGTGCTGACACAGCGCGCGACGGGGCTGCGCGACCATTCCGGACAGGTTGCCCTGCCGGGCGGTAAGATCGATCCGTCCGATCCTGGTCCCGCCGAGGCGGCTTTACGCGAAGCGCAGGAGGAGATTGCCTTGCCGCCGCACGAGGTGCGGGTGCTCGGCTATCTCGACCCCTATCTTTCGGGCACGGGCTTCCTCGTGACCCCCGTGATCGGCTTGGCCGAGCCCACCGCTCCGTTTCAGCCGAATCCCGCCGAGGTGGCGGAAGTGTTCGAGGTGCCTCTCGCCTTCCTGATGGACCGGAAGCGCTACGCCCTCCGCGCACGCGAGTGGCAGGGGCGGTTGCGCTACTTCTACGCGATGCATTTCGGTGAGCGGCTGATCTGGGGCGTGACCGCCGGAATCCTGAACAATCTGCGCGAACGGCTCTATCCGGACGACAGCGCGGACGCGACGCGCTAGTCTGACGGACGCCAGCCTCCGCGTCTCGTCCTCAAGCCGGCATCATCATGCTTCGCCGCTTTATCGAAGAGTTCGGCCTCTTCCTGATTCCCTTCGGCCTGTTCCTCGTGTTGCTCGTCGTCACGGGACGCAATCCTTTCCAGCTCCACCACTGGAGCAAGCAGGGCTTCAGACTCGTGCTCGCCGGACTGTTCGTGGTCATCATTTCCCTTGTGTACGAGGGCCTCTTCTCGGAGCGCCGTTCCACGGGCTACGTTCCTCCGCACATGGAAAACGGGCGCCTCGTGCCAGGGCAGTTCCGGTGAGCCACCAGCTCGACAGGGCTGGCCCGGCGGCGCTTCTCGCCCGCCCCGGCGTGCGCGCGACCTTCGCGGCGCTGTCTGCTCCAGGGGAGGAGACGCGCCTCGTCGGCGGCTGTGTGCGCGATGCGCTGCTGGGCCATTCCGCGGCGGATATCGACCTCGCCACGACGCTTCGCCCCGCAGCGGTCATGGAACGGGCAAGGGCGGCAGGCCTGAAAGCCGTGCCGACTGGCATCGAGCATGGCACCATTACCGTGGTGACGCCGCAGGAGCCGCTGGAAGTCACGACGCTGCGTGAGGATGTCGAGACGGATGGCCGCCATGCCGTGGTGCGGTTCGGGGGTGATTTCGCCCAGGATGCGGCCCGGCGCGACTTTACGATCAACGCTCTCTCTGTCGGGGCCGATGGCATCGTGCACGACACGGTTGGGGGCGTGGACGATCTTCAGGCGGGCCATGTCCGCTTCATCGGTGAGGCCGCGGCCCGCATCCGCGAGGATGCCCTGCGCATCCTTCGATTCTTCCGGTTCCACGCGCGCTTTGCCTCGGGCGAGCCGGATGCGGAAGCGCTCACCGCCTGCATCGCCGCGCGCGACGCCCTCGACGGCCTGTCCCGCGAGCGGGTGCGCAGCGAACTTCTGAAGCTTTTGCTGGCACCGGGCTGCGTGCCGGTGGCCGCTCTCCTCTCATCGATCGGGTTGCTTCAACGGATCGGCGGCGGCGTGCCCGAACTCGGACGCCTCGCCCGGAGCGCGGAAGCTGGGCAGGACGCTGCCATGCGGCTCGCGGCCCTTTGCGTCCACGCTGCTCACGATGAGCCTCGCCTGCGTCAGGACTTGCGCCTCGCCAATGCCGAGGCCGCACAACTCGCGACTTATGCCCGCCTGCTCGCGGCCCTGCACGATCGGGAGCGCATCGGTCGCGGGGATATCAGGGCACTCGCGGCCCTGCACGGTGGGGCGATGGTCGCGCAAAGCCTCGCAATCCTAGCGGGAGAGCCTCGACCGCTGCTGGCCGACGAAGCTCAGATGGAGGCCGACCGTCTGGCGAGTGGGGACAACGATCCGCTCTTTCCCCTTGCAGGCAGCGATCTCATCGACGCTGGCCTGACGCCCGGTCGCCATATCGGTCAGGGGCTAGCGGTAGCGAAGGCCGAATGGCTTGCTCTCGGCTGCCCGATGGATGAGGTCTCGCGCAACGACCTTCTGGCGAAAGCCATTGCCGCCGCAATTGGATAGCGCGACGACCCATCCTGAAAACGAAAACGTCCCCGCACCTTTCGGACGGGGACGCTGTGTCATCGAATGATGCTGTGAAGCTTAGAGCTTCAACAGTTCCTTGGTCTCACGCAACTGCACGATCTGAGCGTTGAGCTCCTCGCGCTTCTGCGGATCCTCGGCCATGTCGTACTGTAGCTGAATCGCTTCGATGTCGCGGTCGAGCGAGGCGGAGTTCAGCTCCTCGATCGGGGCTGCGCGCTCGGCCAGGACGGTGACGCCGTTCGGACCGATATCGGCGAAGCCACCGCGGACATAGATGCGCTTGCCCGCACCGGCGCTCTCGGTGACGACGATGACGCCGACGCGCAGCGACGTGACGACCGGGGCGTGGCCCGCCATCACAGTCATCTCGCCCTCGATACCGGGCAACTGAACGGCGTTCACCTCGCCGGAATACAGCGTCCGCTCGGGGCCGACGAAATCGAAATGGAAGGTGGCCATCGTCTCAGAATTCCCGCCTCAAGCTCTCTTCCCGAAGGGAAGTATGGCCCCTCCCCGGCAAGGGGAGGGGGCTATAGCCGGCTTACGCCGCCTTGAGCTTCTTGGCCTTCTCCTGGGCCTCCTCGATGGTGCCGACCATGTAGAAGGCCGCCTCGGGGAGGTCGTCGTAGTCGCCGTTCACGAGGCCCTTGAAGCCCTTGATCGTGTCTTCGAGAGCGACCTGCTTACCCGGCGAGCCGGTGAACACCTCGGCCACCGAGAAGGGCTGCGAGAAGAAGCGCTCGATCTTGCGGGCGCGGGTCACGGTGAGCTTATCCTCTTCGGACAGCTCGTCCATGCCCAGGATCGCGATGATGTCCTGCAGGGCCTTGTAGCGCTGCAGGGTCTGCTGAACGCGGCGGGCCACGTCGTAATGCTCTTCGCCGAGGATGGTCGGCGACAGCATGCGCGAGGTGGAGTCGAGCGGATCCACGGCCGGGTAGATGCCCTTCTCGGCGATGGAGCGGGACAGCACCGTCGTGGCGTCGAGGTGGGCGAACGAGGCGGCTGGCGCCGGGTCGGTCAGATCGTCGGCCGGCACGTAGACGGCCTGCACCGAGGTGATCGAACCCTTGTTCGTCGTGGTGATGCGCTCCTGCAGGGCGCCCATGTCGGTGGCCAGCGTCGGCTGGTAACCCACGGCCGAGGGGATACGGCCGAGAAGCGCCGACACCTCGGAGCCCGCCTGGGTGAAGCGGAAGATATTGTCCACGAAGAACAGCACGTCCTGGCCCTCATCGCGGAACTGCTCCGCGATGGTCAGGCCGGTCAGGGCCACGCGGGAGCGGGCGCCGGGGGACTCGTTCATCTGGCCATAGACCAGCGCGCACTTCGAACCCTCGGCCGAACCGCCGTTCTCCTTCGGGTTCTTGTTCACGTTGGACTCGATCATCTCGTGATAGAGATCGTTGCCCTCACGGGTACGCTCACCCACGCCGGCGAACACCGAGTAACCGGAGTGCACCTTCGCGATGTTGTTGATCAGTTCCATGATCAGAACGGTCTTGCCGACGCCGGCGCCGCCGAACAGGCCGATCTTACCGCCCTTCGCGTAGGGAGCGAGCAGGTCCACCACCTTGATGCCGGTGACGAGGATCTGCGCCTCGGTCGACTGCTCGGCGTAAGAGGGAGCCGGCTGGTGGATGGCGCGGTAGGTGTCCGTGACGACCGGACCGAGCTCGTCGATCGGCTCGCCGATGACGTTCATGATGCGGCCGAGGGTGTTCATGCCCACCGGAACCTTGATCGGCTCGCCGGTGTCGGTGCACTCCTGCCCGCGGGTCAGGCCCTCGGACGTGTCCATGGCGATGCAGCGGACGGTGTTCTCACCGAGCTGCTGGGCGACCTCGAGGACGAGGCGGGCGCCGTTGTTCTTGGTCTCCAGAGCGTTCAGGATCTCGGGCAGGTGGCCCTCGAACTGCACGTCGACCACGGGGCCGATGACCTGGGTGATCTTGCCGCTCTTGTTGGAGCCGGTGCCGGGGAGCGCGGTGTTCGCCATTGTCTGCCTACCCTTCAATCTGTGCGGACGGTGCTGATACCCTTAAAGGGCCTCGGCGCCGGAGATGATTTCGATGAGCTCCTTGGTGATCATCGCCTGACGGGTCCGGTTGTAGACCAGCGTCTGCTTCTTGATCATCTCGCCCGCGTTGCGCGTGGCGGAATCCATCGCGCTCATGCGCGCGCCCTGCTCGGAAGCGGCGTTCTCTAGAAGCGCCCGGTACACCTGCACCGCGAGGTTCTGCGGCAGCAGGGTCTCGAGGATCGCCTCCTCGGAGGGCTCGAACTCGAGCGAGGCCTCGCCGCCGGGCTTGGCCGTGCTGTCGGCCTTAGCCGGAAGCTCCGCCGGGATGAGACGCTGCGCAGTCGGAACCTGCGAGATCACCGAGCGGAACTCGGAGAAGAACAGCGTCGCCACATCGAACTCGCCCGCATCGAAGCGCGCGACGATCTTCTGGGCGATCTCTGTCGCGAAGGCGTAATCCACCGGCTTGTTGCCGCGGATGTCCATGTTCTCAACGATCTGATCGCGGTACTGACGGCGGAGAAGGTCGTAACCCTTCTTACCCACGGTCATGAACTTGACCGTCTTACCGGCGGCCTGAAGCTTCGTGACATGCTCACGAAGGGCCATGCGGACGATCGAGGAGTTGAACGCGCCGCAGAGGCCACGATCGCCGGTGCAGATCACCAGCAGGTGAACCTGCTCCGAGCCTGTGCCGGACAGCAGCTTCGGGGCGCCAGCGCCGCCGACCATGCTGCCCGCGAGATTCGCCAGCACGCCCGCCATCTTCTCAGCGAAGGGCCGGCCCGCTTCAGCGGCCATCTGGGCGCGGCGCAGCTTGGCTGCGGCGACCATCTGCATGGCCTTGGTGATCTTCTGCGTCGCCTTCACCGAGGTGATGCGGTTCCGCAGGTCCTTCAAGCTCGCCATCGAGTGAGGTCCAGGTCCGTTCCTAGGGGCCTCTCCTCCCGCGGATCGAGAGGAGGCGGATGGTGCTCGCCCGATTCAGGCAAGCGCAAGCCTGATCCCGGGCGGTCCCGGGATCAGGGGGGCTCGGTTTAGGCGACGGCCTTGGCCACGCCCTCGACGACGCCCTTCAGCTTGCCGGCGTTCTCGTCCGACAGGTCCTTCGAGGCGGCGATCGAGTCGAGCAGGTCCTTGTGCTTGCTGCGCAGGGTGGCGAGGAGCTGGTCCTCGAACGGACGGACCTTCGCGAGCGGGAGCTTGTCGAGGTAACCGTTCACGCCGGCGTAGATCACCGCGACCTGCTCTTCCATCTTCAGCGGCGAGAACTGCGGCTGCTTCAGGAGCTCGGTGAGGCGCGAGCCACGGTTCAGCAGTTGCTGGGTCGAGGCGTCGAGATCCGAGCCGAACTGAGCGAAGGCCGCCATCTCGCGGTACTGCGCCAGCTCACCCTTGATCTTGCCGGCGACCTTTTTCATCGCCTTGGTCTGGGCCGAGGAGCCCACGCGCGACACCGAGAGGCCGACGTTCACCGCCGGGCGGATGCCCTGGTAGAACAGGTCGGTCTCAAGGAAGATCTGGCCGTCGGTGATCGAAATCACGTTGGTCGGGATGTAAGCCGAAACGTCGTTCGCCTGAGTCTCGATGACCGGCAGGGCGGTCAGAGAGCCATTGCCAGCCGCGTCGCCCATCTTGGCGGCGCGCTCCAGCAGGCGGCTGTGGAGGTAGAACACGTCGCCCGGGTAAGCCTCGCGGCCCGGCGGGCGGCGCAGCAGCAGGGACATCTGGCGGTAGGCGACGGCCTGCTTGGACAGATCGTCGTACACGATCACGGCGTGCATGCCGTTGTCGCGGAAGTACTCACCCATGGCGCAGCCGGCGAACGGCGCGATGAACTGCATCGGCGCGGCGTCGGAGGCGGTAGCGGCGATGACGATCGAGTACTCCAGCGCGCCCTGGTCCTCGAGGACCTTCACGAACTGGGCAACGGTCGAACGCTTCTGGCCGATGGCGACGTAGATGCAGAAGAGCTTGGCCTTCTCATCGCCGCCGGCGGCATGCCCGGGCTTCTGGTTGAGGATCGTGTCGAGCGCGATGGCGGTCTTGCCCGTCTGGCGATCGCCGATGATCAACTCGCGCTGGCCGCGGCCGACCGGGATCAGGGCGTCGATGGCCTTCAGGCCCGTGGCCATCGGCTCGTGCACCGACTTGCGCGGGATGATGCCCGGGGCCTTCACGTCGACGCGGCGGCGCTCGGTCGACTGGATCGGGCCCTTGCCGTCGATCGGGTTGCCGAGAGCGTCGACCACGCGGCCGAGCAGACCCTTGCCGACCGGCACGTCCACGATGGCGCCCGTGCGCTTGACGGTCTGGCCTTCCTTGATCTCACGGTCTGAGCCGAAGATCACGATGCCGACGTTGTCCTGCTCGAGGTTCAGGGCCATGCCGCGCACGCCCGACTCGAACTCGACCATCTCACCGGCCTGGACGTTGTCGAGGCCGTAGGCGCGGGCGATGCCGTCACCAACGGAAAGAACCTGACCGACCTCGGAGACCTCGGCCTCTTCGCCGAAGTTCTTGATCTGGTCCTTGAGGATCGCGGAGATCTCGGCGGCGCGGGTGTCCATGGGTGCCCCTGTGGCGTTAGCGTCTGGTCGAATTGCGGATCGCGGAGTGGCGCCTTAGCGCGCAGCCCTCATCGCGAGGCGGATACCGTTGAGCTTGGTCTTGAGCGAGGCGTCGACCATGCGGGAGCCCATCTTCACGACGAGGCCGCCGATCAGGCTCGGATCGACCACGAGGTCGATGTCGACATCCGCCTTCGCGATGTCCTTCAGCGACGCCTTGATCTCCTCGATCAGCGCATCGGAAGGCTTCTCGGCCACCCGCACCTCGGCGCGGACGATGCCCTTCGATTCCTGCACGAGGGCGCGGAAGGCCGCGATCATGCCCGGAAGAGCGAACAGGCGGCGGTTCGACGCCGAGAGACGGATGAAATTGGCGGCCAAGCCGGTGATGCCGGCCTTCTCGAGGATGGCGCCGACGGCGGCTTCCTGCTCCTCGGCGCTGAAGACCGGGCTGCGCACGAGGCGGCGCAGGTCAGCGCTCTCCTTCAGCAGCCCGTCGAATTGATTGAGGCCCTCGGCCACGGAGTCGAGCTGGCGCTCGTCCCGCGCGAGCTCGAAAAGAGCGGAAGCGTACCGGCCCGCCACGCCTGCGATCAGGGGACCAGCCTCGGAACCGTTCTGCGCCACCCGTCGCTCTCTTCTCTCGTTGCCCGCCGGTCAGGTCTTTGGAACCCGCCCGTGCGCTGCGCAAGGCCTTTCGGCCCTGGGCAAAGGTTTTTGGATCGCGCCGGGGTCGGGCAAGGCAGTTGCCGCCCCGTCCGGCGCGGCGACCGCCTAGCATGGCTGGACCGATGGGCGCAAGGCGACGTGACGTGCTGCTCGACAGGGCGGCAGAAGTGTGACGCCACCCGCTTCGTGCTTTTTCAACACGTCAAGCGATCGCAGCGGCGCATACTGCCGATCATCTTGGCCATGGACTTTGCGCCGGGATGGCCGAGAATTCCCGCATTGCCGAGTACGTAGGACGGCGTGGCATAGAGACCGAGGTCGGCCGCCATCCGCATATGGCTCTTCAGGGCCAACCTGACCTCGTCGCTGTCGGCGATCTGCTCGATCTCGTCCTGGGGCACCCCCAGGGCGGTCGCGGCGGTCAATGCGCCGGGGCCATCGATACGGCCGGGCTTCGACAGAAGGGTGCGGTAAAAGCCGAAGGCCGCCGCAGAGCCGAGCTTGCGCTGGACGGCGAGCATCACCTTTGCGGCCTGGGCCGATTCCGGCGAGAGGATGGGGTTTTGGACCAGGCCGATGCGCAGGGTCGCGTCCGACTCGTGCAGGGCTACGACGTCGGCGGCGGCCTTCCGGCACCAGGGACAGTTAAAGTCGAAGAACTCGTAGAGAACCGTCTCGCCATCCTTCGGCCCGGCATAAGTAACGCCGCGCAGAGCCGGAATTTGGCCGGTGATCTCGCCGGGAAGGACGGAATTCGCTACCGCCTTGCCGTCATCGCCGGTCACGGCGACACGTTGGCCATAGGATTGCGCGACGGCCGGGCCCGCGAAAGCGAGACCGGCAGAGGCCGCGAGGAGGCGGCGGCGGGACAGCATCATGGGGGAAACCGTGCGGCGTCAGATGGCGCTTTTATGGCCGCCCCCGGTTGTCGTCACCTTAAGCCCGGGGGCCGGTCTCCGCTCGCCCAAGCGAGGGCCTGTTCCAGCCGGTCGTTGCCCCAGAACAATTCGCCATCATCCGTGAGGAAAGTCGGCGCGCCGTAGATGCCGCGAGACCGCGCCTCCTCGACGGCGACCCGAAGCTTTGTCTTGTTGGCGTCCGACGCGGCGGCTTTCAGCACCTGCGTCCCATCGAGCCCGAGCGAATCGAGGATGGCGACGACCGCCGACGGCTCCGAGATGGAGCGCCCCTGCGAGAAGCTTGCCGAAAAAACCGCCTTGGAGAACGGCACGAGCCACTCCTGATCCTGTCCGAACAGCGCGACCCGAACGGCATTCAGGCTGTTCTGCGGAAAGGGATCGGGCTTGGTGATCGGTGGCAGGCCGTAACTCGCGGCCTGCCGTTCGAGATCACGCCACATGTTGCGACCCTTGGTCGGAAACAGGTTGAACGGCGAGGTCGTCCAGCCCTGCGAGGCGAAGAGCGGGCCGACGAGGAAGGGCCGCCAGCGTACGCTCACCCCCGCCGCCTCGGCCGCCGCCTCGATGCGGTGCGCCGCGAGGTGCGAATAGGTCGAGGCAAATTCGTACCAGAACTCCAAGGTGGGCTGGCGCGCCATCTGTTCGGCCTCTCGGTAATCGTCTCACAGGTTCGGTCTGGCCAAGTTGGGCCGCCGACGCCAGGGCTAAAGGCGTCCGACCTGTCGATTCGGGCCCATCCTCACAGGGGCATACGCTCAAGGCGGCATGCCGGTTGCAGGTCCGTGTTGCCCGCGATAAGCCGCCGCGTTCCAGGCCCTCCCGTTACCGGACGTCGCATGACCGATCTCGCCAAGTCCCCCGTGAAGAAGGTCGTGCTCGCCTATTCCGGCGGCCTCGACACCTCCATCATCCTGAAATGGCTCCAAACCACCTATGGCTGCGAAGTGGTGACGTTCACCGCCGATCTCGGCCAGGGTGAGGAGCTGGAGCCCGCGCGGCGCAAGGCAGAACTCCTCGGCATCAAGCCGGAGAACATCTTCATCGAGGATCTGCGCGAGGAGTTCGTTCGCGATTACGTGTTCCCGATGTTCCGGGCGAACGCCGTTTACGAGGGCGTGTACCTGCTGGGTACATCCATCGCACGCCCGCTCATCGCCAAGAAGCAAATCGAGATCGCCGAGCGCGTGGGCGCGGACGCCGTGTGCCACGGTGCTACCGGCAAGGGGAACGATCAGGTCCGATTCGAGCTCGGCTACTATGCCCTGAAGCCGGATGTGACCGTCATCGCCCCCTGGCGTGAATGGGATCTGCGCTCGCGCGAGCAGCTGATCGCTTTCGCCGAACAGCACCAGATCCCGATCGCCAAGGACAAGCGCGGCGAGAGCCCGTTCTCGGTGGACGCCAACCTGCTGCACGCCTCCTCCGAGGGGAAGGTGCTGGAGGATCCGGCGGTCGAAGTGCCGGATTACGTCTACTCGCGCACACTCTCGCCGGAAGAGGCGCCCGATCAGCCGACGGTCATCACCATCGGCTTCGAGCGTGGCGACGCGGTGTCGATCGATGGCGAGGCGCTGTCACCGGCAAGCCTGCTGGCGAAGCTCAACGAGCTTGGCCGGGCCAACGGCATCGGTCGCCTCGATCTCGTCGAGAATCGCTTCGTCGGCATGAAGAGCCGCGGCATGTACGAGACGCCCGGCGGCACGATCCTGCTCCCGGCGCACCGGGCGATCGAATCGATCACGCTGGATCGCGGAGCCGCCCATTTGAAGGACCAGCTGATGCCGCAATATGCGGAGCTGATCTACAACGGCTTCTGGTTCTCGCCGGAGCGAGAGATGCTTCAGGCGCTGATCGACAGGAGCCAGGAAAAGGTCACCGGCACCGTTCGTCTCAAGCTGTTCAAGGGCGGCGTCCACGTCATCGGCCGCGAGAGCCCGAATTCGCTCTACGATCAGGACCTCGTGACCTTCGAGGAAGGCGCTGTCGCCTACGATCACCGCGATGCGGCGGGCTTCATCAAGCTCAATGCCCTGCGGCTGCGCACCCTCGCCCAGCGCAAGAAGCGCGAAGGCTGATCATCGCCTCAGGCAGGCGGCTAAGCCCTCCGTCCGCCCCATCATCCCCTGGATCTGCGCCGCTCGGCGGCGCACTCCGGGGGAGGGGCGGCCGGCATTTCGGATGATGGGATTGGGTAGGACGGCGGCGAGCAACGCCGCCTCGGAGCGCGTCAGATCGGCGGCGTCCTTGCGGAACCAGTGGCGGCTCGCCGCCTGGGCCCCGTAGATACCCTCGCCCCATTCGGCGACATTGAGGTAGATCTCCATCATACGGCGCTTGCCCCACAGCGTGTCGAGCGCGAGCGCCAGGGGGATCTCGATCGCCTTTCGGATGTAGGACCGTCCAGGCCACAGGAAGACGTTCTTCACCGTTTGCATGGCGATGGTCGATGCACCGCGCGAGGGCGAATCCTCATCCTCCACCACGTCGCGCAGGGCGCCGAAATCGACACCGTGGTCGAGGCAGAAGCGCTGATCTTCCGAGGTCAGAACCGCGAGTTGCAACGCCGGGGAGATCCGCGACAGGGGGACGGCCTGACGATCAACCGGTTGCAGCGTCAACCATCGGCCCAGCATCAGAGTCGACGGCGGCGTCACTGCGCTATAGACGAGCGCCAACGTGAGCAGAATGACGACAATTACCGCGGGAACGAGCAGAATCAGCCCGACCGCCCGCCGAAACGGCGCCGACCGTCGGGTCCGGCTCGCCGGTCGCGGCTGTGTGAGCCGTCCCGAATGCCCCTCGTCGGCTTCGGCTCTGATGTCATCCTCTCTCACGCCGATGCTCAACTTACCCCGCACGGCCAGATCCGGACGCAGCGCCCGATGAACCTGAACTCCTCAACGCAGTCGGAAGCCAGTCCGGTCAAGACGAACTCTTCCGCGTATGACTTTTCCCACAGGCTCGCGCAGGTTGCGCAACAGGTCGAAGACTTCCTTGTGGAGCGCCTCGGCGAGCGAACCGGCCCCGGCGAGATCACGCGCCCTCCACGCTTGATGGAGGCGATGCGCCACGCGGTGCTCGGAGGCGGCAAGCGCCTGAGGCCCTTCCTCGCCATCGAAACGGCGAAGATGCTCGGCGGCGCCGAGGCGGCGGCCCTCGCGGCGGGCGCGGGTGTCGAGCTCGTCCATTGCTACTCGCTCGTCCACGACGATCTTCCGGCTATGGACAACGACGACATGCGCCGCGGCAAGCCGACGGTGCACAAGGCCTATGACGAGGCCACCGCGATCCTGGTGGGCGACGCTCTTCAGACGCTGGCCTTCGAGGTGGTCGCCGACCCGACTTGGCAGCCGGATCCGGCGATCCGCGCCGATCTCGTGCTTGGGCTCGCTCGCTCCTCCGGCCTTGGCGGAATGGTTGGCGGCCAGCTTCTCGATCTCACCGCCGAAGGCCGGTTCGGTGCGGTAGATCTCGGGGTCGACGACACCCTTCGCATGCAGGCGATGAAGACCGGCGCCATTCTCGCCTTTTCGGTGGAAGCCGGTGCCCTCGTCGGCGGGGCCGATAAGGACCAGCGGGCCGCGCTTCTGCGTTACGGCCATGCGCTCGGCCAAGCCTTCCAGATCGCCGACGACATCCTCGACCGCGAGGCCTCCCCGGAAGCGATGGGCAAGGCCACCGGCAAGGACAAGGACGCGGGCAAGGCGACTCTGGTCGACCGCCTCGGTCTCGATGGCGCCCGCGCCGAATGCGACCGCCTGGTCGCCGAGTGCGAGGATGCCGTCTCGCAATGGGGTGAGGGTGCCCGCATCCTGCGCGATGCGGCGCGGTTCACGGTTGCGCGCAAGACTTGAGAAGACTCAGAGATCTTGCCGCCGTCTTTTCAAGGAAAGCGGAGCAAGTGAGGGAGGCGCGCCTTTTGAAAGTGCGCCTTCGCTCTCGCTCACTACCCGGGATCGCGGCGACAAGAGACTAGCCCCGCCCGACGAACGGCATCTTCGTAGCCATGACGGTCATGAACTGCACGTTCGCCTCGATCGGCAGGTTTGCCATCATCAAGATGGCTTCGCCGACATGGAGCGGGTCCATCACTGCCTCGGCGCGGATGCTTCCGTCGGCCTGGGGCACACCCTCCTTCATCCGGCCGCCCATCGGCGTGTCGGCATTGCCGATATCGATCTGGCCGCAGGCGATGTCGTAGGCGCGACCGTCGAGGGAGGTCGACTTGGTGATGCCGGTCACCGCGTGCTTCGTGGCCGTGTAGGCGATCGAGTTCGGGCGCGGCGCATGCGCTGAAATCGACCCGTTGTTGATGATGCGACCGCCACGCGGATTCTGGTCGCGCATGACGCGGAAGGCGTGCTGCGTACACAGGAAGATTGCGGTCAGGTTCGTGTCCACGACCTGACGCCACGTCTCCAAGGGCAGATCCTCCAGCGGCACGGCTGGGGCGCCGATCCCGGCATTGTTGAACAGCATGTCGAGGCGGCCGAATGTTTTCACGGTCGTGTCGAACAGCGCGCGGATCGATTCGGGATCGGTCACGTCGGTCGGCACGACGAGGGTGTTGTCCGCGCCGATCACCGACGCAACCTCGTCCAGCAATTCGCGACGTCGGCCGGAAAGCACGACCTTCCAACCCGCGCCCGCAAGCGCCACGGCCGCGGCTTTCCCGACCCCGGTCCCGGCGCCGGTGACGATCGCGATTTTGCCCGTCCCGCTCATGATGTCCTCCCTGATCTCTTTGGTGACAGGCTGTAGTGCGAGCCTTGCGCGGCATGCAATCGGCCGTGTCCCAGAGACCGGCGCGAATGCCCGTGATTGTCGCAATGGGAACGCTCATAGCGGCATGGGCGTCGAAAGGAGTGATGCCGCACGCTTCGTCCCCCTCTCCCGAGATTGCCTTCCGCCGCATCGCTCTCGGCGACGTCACGCTTCATGTCGCCGAGGCTGGCCCCGCGAACGGGCCGGTCGTGATTCTGCTTCACGGCTTCCCGGAGAGTTGGGTGGGCTGGAAGAAACAGATCGGTCCGCTGACCAAAGCGGGTTTCCGGGTGATCGTGCCCGATCAACGGGGCTACGGGCTGAGCGACAAGCCTACGGGCATCGAGCCCTATCATCTCGACCGTCTGGCCGAAGATGTCGTCGCCCTCGGACGGGCTTGTGGCGCCGAGCGATTTCATCTCGCAGGGCACGATTGGGGCGGCCTCGTCGCGTGGTGGGTCGCAAGCCTCTACCCGGACCACGTCGCCCGTCTTGCAATCCTCAACGCTCCGCATCCGGGCATCGTGCGTGATTATATCCGGCGGCATCCCGGGCAGTGGCTGCGAAGCCTGTATGTCGGCTTCTTCCAGATGCGAGGCTTCGCCGAACGCTGGCTCGTGGCCGACAACGCGAAGGCGCTACGCCGGGCGCTCGTACAGACCAGCAAGCCGGGCACATTCACAAAAGCCGAACTCGACGCCTACGCGCGGGACTGGACACGGCCACGTGCGATGACGGCCATGCTGGCGTGGTACCGCGCGCTGGTCAGGCTTCCCCGGCGCGATCCGGATCGCGTAATAACGCCGACGCTGATTCTCTGGGGGCGCCGCGATCACGCCCTTCAGCCCGGTCTGGCGGAAGCGAGTCTTCGTGTCTGCGACCGTGGCCGGATCCACTGGTTTCCCGACACCACGCATTGGATTCAGCACGAAGAATTCGAAGCTGTCTCGATCGCGCTTGCCGCTTTCTTCAAGGGCGAGGATCTCGGGTCGAGGTCGGGATAGGCTTTTTCGCGCTTAATCCCTGCCTAAGTATACGAACATCATATTTCTTTTTGCTCGCAGAGACGGAACTTCCAGCGATCCCGAGCTCTTACGCCGCCGCCAGACATTCTCGTCCGGAGGACCACCGTGATTTCTCTTCGTACCTCTCTCGCCGCCGGGCTCGTGCTTGGTGCGCTCTTCGCCGGATCGGCTCAGGCCGCCCCGGTTCCGGTCCAGACGGGCCTCACCCAGGACGGGCTCGTGGAGCAGGCTGCGATGCATCGTCATCACCGCCACCATATGCACCGCCACCACTCGACCCGGCACCAGCGCCGGATGCGCCGCATGAACACCATGCGCCATGGTGATCCGAACGCCCGCAACCCGCAGCAGCCCGGCTACAAGCAGCAGCTCGGCAACACCACGGGTGGCCCGCGCTACTGAGTTTTTCGTGAGACGGGCCCGGCGCCGATGGTGCCGGGCCACGACGTCCCCAGCCAAGCGCGGCGTCGGGACTGATTCGAAGCCGACGCTCTGTTAGAAGCGCGGCATGGGCCGCTCATCTCGTCTCCCTCAAGTTCCGCAGGAAACGGGCGGTCTCGACCCGGTCGGCGCCACGCCGATGATGGCGCAGTACATCGAGATCAAAGCGGCCAATCCGGATTGCCTGCTGTTCTACCGGATGGGCGACTTCTACGAGCTGTTCTTCGCCGATGCGGAGATCGCATCGCGGGCGCTTGGCATCGTCCTCACCAAGCGCGGCAAGCATGCGGGGTCGGAGATCCCGATGTGCGGCGTGCCGGTCGAGCGGGCGGACGATTATCTCAGCCGCCTGATCGCCCTCGGCCACCGGGTCGCCGTGTGCGAGCAGACCGAGGATCCCGCGGAGGCCAAGAAGCGCGGCCCAAAATCGGTCGTGAAGCGAGAGGTGGTCCGCCTTGTCACGCCCGGCACCATCACCGAAGACCGGCTACTCGATCCCGCGAGCGCCAACCTGCTCATGGCCATCGGCCGACAAAAGGCGTCCGAAAGCGGATTCGTCTACGGGCTGGCAGCCATCGATATCTCGACCGGCCGTTTCTCCCTGAGCGAGGTTCCCGCAGGCGAGCTCTCTGGCGCCATCGCGCGTCACGATCCCCGCGAGATCGTATTGTCGGAAGCGATCCACGCCGACCCGGCCCTGGCCCGTTTGTGGCAGGATACGCGGGCAGCCATCGTCCCGCTGGCGCAGGCGGAACTCGAACCGGCGGCGGCCGAGCGGCGCATCCGCGAACAATACGGCGTCTCGACGCTCGACGGATTCGGCCGGTTCACCCGCGCGGAAATCGCAGCGGCGGGAACGGGGCTGCTCTACATCGCCCGGACGCAGCTCGCTGCCCGCGCGCCGCTCGCGGTGCCGAGTCGTGAGGAAACCGGCGCGACCCTCGCCATCGACGCCGCGACCCGCGCCAACCTCGAACTGACCCGCACCCTTTCGGGCGAGCGGACGGGCAGCCTGCTCGCCACCATCGACCGGACGGTCACGGCGAATGGCGCGCGGCTTCTCGCGGAGCACCTCGCCGGGCCGCTTACCGACCTTGGCCGCATCGTGCGGCGGCAGGAGGCGGTCGCGCGGCTCGTGGAGGACCCGGCTCTCCGGCAATCTTGCCGCGAAGCCCTGGCTTCGGCGCCCGATCTACCGCGTGCCCTGTCGCGCATCGGCCTCGGACGCGCCGGGCCGCGTGATCTCGCCGCGATCCGCGACAGCCTCGCGGCGGCTTCGACCATCGCCGAGACCTTGCGTGCCACGACCGGACTTCCGGCGGCCCTGGTGGAGATCGGTCGTGCCCTATCGGGGGTCGATCCCGAACTCGCACGGACCTTGAGCGCCGCGCTTGCCGACGAACTCCCCCTGTCGCGCCGCGATGGCGGTTTCGTCAGGCCGGGCTTTCTTGCGGAGATCGATGAGGCGCGTCTGCTCGGGCAGGATTCGCGCAAGGTCGTGGCGGCGCTACAGGCTCGTTACGCCGAGGAGACCGGCTGCCGAACCCTTCGGATCAAGCACAATAACCTCCTCGGCTATTTCATCGAGGTGCCCCAATCCGTTGGTGAGGCTTGCCTGAAGGGGCTCCAGAAGGAGTTCGTGCACCGGCAGACGATGGTGGACGCCATGCGCTTCACCAGTGTCGAACTCGGCGAGTTGGAGCGTAAGATCTCCGGTGCCGCCGACCGGGCGCTCGCCCTAGAAAGCGAGGTGTTCGACGATCTCTCGGGCGCCGTCGTCTCGGCGTTGGCGAGCCTCGGCGCGGTGGCGGAGGCGCTGGCCTCCCTCGACGTGGCGCAGAGCCACGCGGCCATGGCTTTGGAAAACGATTGGCGGCGACCGATCGTGGACGAGTCCTTGAGCTTCGCCATTTCCGGCGGACGCCATCCGGTCGTGGAGGCTGCCCTTCGCCGCACAGGCGAGCCGTTCATCGCGAATGATTGCGACCTGTCGGGCGAGGGAAGGGGCCGCATCCGGCTGATCACTGGGCCCAACATGGGCGGCAAGTCGACCTTCCTGCGCCAGAACGCGCTGATCGTCGTGCTGGCGCAGATGGGGGCCTTCGTGCCGGCAGCCTCGGCGCAGATCGGCCGGGTCGACCGGCTGTTCTCCCGCGTCGGCGCGGCGGACGACCTCGCGCGGGGTCAATCGACCTTCATGGTCGAGATGGTCGAGACCGCCGCGATCCTGAACCAGGCGACCCGGCGATCCCTGGTTATCCTCGATGAGATCGGGCGCGGCACGGCGACGTTCGATGGGCTTTCGATCGCCTGGGCGTGCCTCGAACATCTGCACGAAGCCAATGCCTGCCGAGCTTTGTTCGCGACGCACTTCCACGAATTGACCGCGCTCGGCGACCGGCTGGCGCGGATCGACAACGCGACCCTCAAGGTCGCGGAACATCGGGGCGGGGTGGTGTTCTTGCACGAGGTCGTGCCCGGCATCGCCGAGCGCAGCTATGGCCTTCAGGTGGCCCGCCTTGCCGGATTACCGGCGAGCGTCGTGTCGCGCGCGGGCGCCATCCTGAAGAGTCTGGAGAAGTCGCAGGGCGGGCGCTCCGCCCGGGCACGGATCGATGACCTGCCGCTCTTCGCAACCCTCTCGCCGCCACCCCCACCCGAACCCGCGCCTGAACCGGTCGAGGATTCCGTCGCGCTGCTGCTCGACAGCATCGACCCGGATTCACTCACCCCGCGCGAAGCGCTGGAGGCTCTGTACCGGCTGAAGCGAGAGCGGGCCGAACGGCTCGTCTCGGGCTGATCTCAGCCCTCGCGGAGGGGGATGGCGATCTCAACCCGCGTGCCGCTGCCCATGGGCAACCAGCGGACGACACCGCGCAATTGCCGGGATACCATCTCGACGAGGCTGCGGCCGAAGCCGGTCTCATCCCGGGATGTGACGTCGAAGCCGATGCCGTCGTCGCTGATCGCGATCGAAAGGCCCCCTTCGCCGCGCTTGGCGAAGATCGAGATCCGGCCGTGTCGTCCGCCGGGGAAGGCGTGGCGAAGGGCGTTGGCCACGAGTTCGTGCAGCATCAACGCGAGCGGTGCCGCCATGGAGGCGGGGAGCGTGACGGAATCGACGTCGCTATCGATGCGCACACGGTCATCGGCCATGCCGGCTTCGAATTCCGACACGAGTTCGCTGACGAATTCGGTCAGTTCGAAATGGCTGCCGTCCTCGCCCGCGCAGAGCAGGCGATGGGCAACGGAAAGCGCTCCGATGCGCTCGGCCATGCCCTCCAGGGCTTCGCGGGTCTCCCCCCCGACCGTACGGCGGGCCTTCAGCAGAAGCAGCGAGGAGATGACCTGAAGATTGTTCTTCGCCCGATGGTCGATCTCGTGGATCATCGCCGTCTTGCGGTCGAGCGCGGTTCCTAGCGCGATGGTGCGCTCGGCATTCGTGTGCGCCAGAGTCGTATCGACTTGGGCGCCGACGAAGAACGCCAAGCCCTGCTCGTCGTTCACAGGCGTGAGGGTGAAGGAATTCCAGAACCGCGTACCGTCCTTGCGATAGTTCAAAAGCTCGACGGACACGGCGCGGCCCGCTGCGATGGCCTGGCGGATTTCCGCGACGCTGGTGCGATCGGTCTCCGGCCCCTGAAGGAAGCGGCAATTACGGCCAACGACCTCTTCGGCGAGATAGCCGGTCTGGCGCAGGAACGCATCGTTTGCCCAAAGGATCGGATGGTCGGGTGCACGCGCATCGGCAACCAGCATCGGCGAAGGCGACGCCGCGAATGCCGCGGAAAGGTTCACGATGGGAGCACCGCCCTCAGACCCGTTACTCAACGCCTCATCCACTTCGCCCCATCACCCGGTGATGCCGCTCCGAAGTAAAAGGCCCGTTAAGCAGGCGTTGACCATGATGGCGCGGCCAGCCTTCCGGCGAAATTCGCTCGGCGCAACGTCGCCACGATTTTGCCTGATAAGAGCGAGCAGGTCGAGGAGTTCCAGCGAATGCCCGTTGCCGCTCACAAGCAAACGCGCCGCTTTCGGCTGCGCGACATCGTTGAGGACAAGCGCATCCTGCTAATGCTGGCGCTCGGCTTCTCGTCGGGCCTGCCTCTTCTGCTGGTGCTCAGCACGTTCACCCTGCGTCTGGCCTTCTCCGACATCGATGTGAAGACCATCGGCCTCTTCAGCTACGTTGCATTGCCCTATTCGCTGAAGTTCCTGTGGGCCCCCATGATCGACCGGACCGATGTTCCGGTTCTAGCGCGCTATCTCGGCCGCCGCCGCGCCTGGATGGTGGCGACGCAGATCGCAACCGCGCTCAGCCTGTTCGTGATGGCCTTCGCGGACCCGAAGACCGACCTCGCCCTCCTCGGCCTCGGCGCCTTTCTCGTCTCCTTCTGCGCGGCGAGCCAGGACGTCGTGATCGACGGCTGGCGCATCGATGCGGCGGGCAGCGACATGCAGGGCATTCTCGCCGCCACCTCCAATCTCGGTTACCGGCTCGGCCTCATTACCGCCGGGGCGGGGGCGCTGTTCATTGCCGCCTCGGGAGGCTGGCAGGTTGCCTACCTGACCATGGCTGGCCTGATGCTGGTCGGGCTGACTGCGGCGCTGCTGGCCCCGCCCTACGATCGCAAGGTTTCCGTCGCCGCCAATGAGCCGAAGCCCGTCTCGCGTCTCTGGTCGGCCCGCCGTGCCCTCGTGGAGCCCCTGTCCGAGCTTCACGGCCGCTTCGGCCTATCGCTCTATGCCATCCTGCTCCTCGTCGCCCTGTTCCGGCTGCCGGACTTCCTCTCGGGCGTCATGGCAAGCCCGCTCTACCGGCACCTCGGCTTCGACCTGAAGGAGATCGCCACTGTCACGAAGCTCTACGGCGTCTGGGTTGGGATCGCGGGTGGTTTCGTCGGTGGCTGGGCGCTGTCGCGGCTCGGCCTGTTCCCGACGCTGCTGCTCGGCGGGTTCCTGGCAGCTGCCTCGCATCTCTCCTTCGCATGGCTTTCGGCGGGCGCGCCGGAGATCTGGCGGTTGATCGTAGCGATCTCGGTCGAGAACTTCTGCGGATCCTTCGCGGGGATCGTTCTTATCGCCTACATGTCGAGCCTGACGAGCCCGGCCTATGCGGCCACGCAATATGCCCTTTTCTCGTCCCTCTATGCCCTGCCGGGCAAGCTCATCGCGGGGGCCTCGGGCTTCATCGTCGCGGCCATCGGCTATCCGGCCTTCTTCGTCTTCACCTCGCTGATCGGGATTCCGGTGCTGGCCCTGTGCGTCGCGGTCGGACGCCGCACGGGCCCGAAAGAGCCAGAGGCGGAAGGGAACCCGCATGGTGTCTCCCCGCTTCCATCCCCCGCGGGGCCGCAGGCCGGTGAGCCGAAGACCGCATAGGCGCGTTAACAAGGGACGTTAACTTGAGCGGTGGTGCCATGACGAGCGGCGATGTGATCCTCTCTGGCGAGATCCTTCCACCCGCCGATACGGCGGCTCCGGTGATGCTCGACGAAGACCTCGCCGCCCTGCGGAAGGCTGTACAGGCGCTGGAGCGCCCGGGCCTCGCGGCACGGCTCTCGGCTGCGGCGGGAACGCCGATCGAGATGCTGGGCCGCTCGCTGCCCACACCGGTCATGGACGCGGTGGCCAAGGGCACCGAGGCCGCGTTGCGGACCGCGATCCGCGTCGCCCTCGCGACCTTACCCAAGAGCGCGCCGACACTCGCCGCGAACGGCCTACCCGTACCGCGCAGCACCGACGAAGGTCTGCTGAAGCGCATCATGGGCTTGGGCGAGGGGCGCCACCGGGCGCTCGCGGCCATGTCGGGGGCCCTCGGCGGAGCCTTCGGCATCGCGACCATTGCCGTCGAGCTCCCCGTCTCCACCACGATCATGCTCCGCTCCATTGCGGAAATCGCGCGGGAGGAGGGGGAGGACATCGACACGCCGGAGGGCGCGCTTGCCTGCATCCAGGTCTTTGCGCTCGGAGGCGGCAAGCTGGCTGCGTCCGAGGCCGGTTCGACCCTGACCGAGAGCGGCTACTTCGCCGTTCGTGCAGCCCTCGCGAAGACGATGGCCGAAGCCGCCAAATATGCCGGCACCATCACCCTGGCCGACCAGTCCGGTCCGGCGCTGATGCGCTTCGCGGCCCAGGTCGCCGCCCGGTTCGGCATCGTGGTCTCGGAGAAGGTCGCCGCACAGGCGGTACCGGTGCTTGGGGCCGTGGGTGGCGCGGCGGTGAACACCGTCTTCATGAACCACTTCCAATCGACGGCGCGGGCTCATTTCACGATCCGCCGCCTGGAGCGCCGCTACGGTGCGGCCGCCGTACGCACCGCCTACGAGATCGAGAAGGCCGCCCTCAGCCCGGCCTGATCACCCGAGGAGCGCGCCCGTGATCGGCAATGGCGAGATGATCCTGCGGCTCGCGGCTGCGGCTGCCTTCGGCAGCGTGGTCGGGCTGGAACGCGAGCGCCTTCTCTGGGCTGCGGGCCTGCGCACGCACATGCTGGTCTGCACCGGCTCGTGCCTGATCATGCTCGTTTCGGCCTTCGGCTTCGCCGATGTGCTCGGCAGCCACAACATCGTGCTCGATCCCTCGCGCATCGCGGCACAGGTCGTGTCGGGAATCGGCTTCCTCGGCGCGGGGACGATCCTGTTGAAGGGCGAGGTGGTGAAGGGCCTCACCACCGCCGCGAGTCTGTGGGCAGTGGCGGCCATCGGGCTCGCGGTCGGGGCAGGGCTTTACGTGCCCGCGCTCGCGGCGACGACGATCGTGGTCGGCATCCTGGCGGGAGTGAAGCCGATCGAGGAGCGCTGGCGCGACCGGATGCGCGGGCACCGCCTGCGCCTGACGGTGAAGCGCGGCACCATGTCGTTGGACGCGCTCCACGCAATCACGGGCGATTACGCGTCCCGCATCCGCCAATTCGTCATGCTGCCATCCGACGATGCGGACCACGAGATGGTGACGATCCAGTTCGCCGCCCTCCCGCCCTCGGCGCTCGCACTCATCGAGCGCAAGCTAGGCGAGGCGGGCGGTGTGGTGTCCGTTGAAACCAAGAACGACTGAGGACGCCTCACGCGCCCCCGTCGAGGAACAGACGGTAGGCGGGATTGTCGGTCTCGTCCGTGGCCGGATAGCCCAACGACTCGATCGCCGCGTCGAAGCGCGAACGATCCTCGGGCGGCACGTCGATGCCCGCGAGCACACGGCCGTAATCGGCGCCGTGGTTGCGGTAGTGGAACAGGGTGATGTCGAAGCCCGGCCCGAGGGCGTCGAGGAACTTCATCAGCGCCCCAGGCCGCTCCGGGAACTGGAACCGGAACAGCCGCTCGTGGCCGAGGCCGGGGCTGCGACCGCCGACCATGTAGCGCACATGGACCTTGGCCATCTCGTTGTCGCTCATATCGAGCACCCGATAACCGGCGTCGCGCAACACGCCGATCAGCTCCTGCTTCTCCCGCTTGCCCCCCGCGAGATTGATGCCGACGAAGATCTGCGCATCGGAGGCGGGGGCTTGGCGGTAGTTAAATTCGGTGATGGCCCGTGGGCCCAGCGCCTTGATGAAGTCGCGGTAGGCGCCCGGCCGTTCCGGGATCGTGACGCCGAGGAGCACTTCCCGCTGCTCGCCAATCTCGGCGCGCTCGGCGATGTGACGCAGACGGTCGAAGTTGAGGTTCGCGCCCGAGGACACGGCCACCAGCGTGCCGGTCCCTCCCTCGCGCTCGGCATAGAGCTTGGCACCTGCGAGGCTGAGCGCCCCTGAGGGCTCGGACACGGCGCGGGTATCGTCGAAGATGTCTTTCACGGCCGCGCACATGGCGTCCGTATCAACGGTGATGACCCCGTCGAGATGTTCCCGGCACAGACGGAAGGTCTCCTCGCCCGCCCGGCGAACGGCGACGCCGTCCGCGAACAGGCCGACCGAGGGCAGGTCCACGAGGCCGCCCGCTTCGAGAGCCGCCTTCATACAGGCTGCGTCCTCAGGCTCGACCCCGATCACCTTCGTATCGGGCCGCAGGTACTTCACGAAGGTCGCGATGCCCGCTGCGAGGCCGCCGCCACCCACGGGCACGAAGATCGCCTCGATCGGGCCGGTATGCTGCTGAAGGATCTCCTTGCCGATGGTCCCTTGGCCCGCGATCACGTCCTCGTCGTCGAACGGGTGGAGGAAGGTCAGCCCGTCCTCGTGCTCCCGTCGGCGGGCCTCGGCCAGCGCCTCATCGAAGGCATCACCATGGAGCACGACCTCGGCGCCACGCGCCCGGCAGGCATCGACCTTGATGGAGGGGGTGGTGCGCGGCATCACGATCACCGCGCGGGCACCGAGCTTGGCCGCCGCGAGGGCGACGCCCTGGGCATGGTTTCCCGCCGAGGCGCAGACCACGCCGCGGGCGACCTGATCGGGCGAGAGGCCCGAAAGCTTGTTGTAGGCGCCGCGCAGCTTGAACGAAAAGACCGGTTGCAGGTCCTCGCGCTTCAGCAGCACCGGACGATCGAGGCGGCGCGACAGGCGCGGCATCGGGTCGAGGGGGCTCTCGATCGCCACGTCGTAGACGCGGGCGGTGAGGATCTTCTTGATGTAGTCGGTCATCGGCTGCGGTTCGGTTCCGAGCCACGCGGCATAGACCCTTACGTCCGGTGAGGCGAGGCCGTCTCGTTCAGACCAGACGTTCCATCAGCGCGGCCACCCAGACGAGGAGGGCCGTCATCTGCGCCAAAAATGCGCCAGCCGAGGCGAGATCCTTCACCGTGCCGATCCGGGGATGGCGGTCGGGGTGCAGATGGTCACACAGTTTCTCGAGCGCCGTATTCAGGTATTCGGCGGCAAGCATCAGGAGCAGGCTCGCCAGCAGGGCGACACGAACCCAGAGCGTGCTGCCGAGCGCCAGGGCCAGGGGCGCGCCGATGGCGAGCAACAGCAGCTCCTGGCGCACGGCCCGCTCCGTCCGCGCGCCGTGGATCAGGCCTCGCCAGGAATTGAGGAAGGCAAGCCTCAGGGCGTTCACGGGGTCGCGTCCTCGTGCACCGAACGGCTGATCCACTTCGCGAGCAGCGGCCCCGTCAGCAGCACCACGAAGAGCCGCAGGGTCTGTACCGCAAGCACGAACGAGACATCAGCCTGCGAGCCTACGGCGATGATCGCCACCGAGTCGAGACCGCCAGGGCTCGTCGCCAGGACGGCGGTGAGCAGGTCGATGGGCAGGATCAACGTCAGCAGGAAGGCCCAGCCTGCGCAGAGCAGGATGACTGCGAACGTCGCCACGAGGATACCCGGCAGCGCAGTGAAGGTCATCCGCAGGGTTTCGCGGGTGAAGCGCAGGCCGACGTACCAACCGATGCAGGCATAGGCGAGTTCGAGGATCGTCACCGGCAGCGCCATGCGCACAAGCCCGGTGGCGTGGAGAACGGAGCCCAGCACCATCGGACCGATCTGCGCCCCTGCAGGCACATTCAGCTTCAGGGCGATGAAGGCGCCGATGGCCGCCACGAGGAGGGTCGCGGCCACAGAACTCAATTCCGAGGCGTCGCCCGCTCCGGCCGCCGCGCCGAGCGGGGCATCGTGCATGAGAAACCGCGCTGCCAGCGAAGCCGAGAAGACCACGGCTGCGACGCGAACATACTGCATGAAGGCGACGAGGCGGGGATCGGCTCCAAAATCCTCGGCCATGGCGACCATCGCCGAAGCGCCGCCCGGCGATGAGCCCCAGGCCGCCGTCGTGCCAGGCAGGACGCGCAGGCGTGTCAGCATCCAGCCGACGAGGCCCGAGAAGGCGACCGTCACCAGCACCACGGCAACGATCACGAAGCCGTCCTCGTAGAGCGTCTGAGCGATCTGCCCCGTCACCGCGTGGGCGACAAGACAGCCGATCATCGCCTGGGCCGCCAGGAAGCCGCTGCGCGGGACATTGAGATGCGAGCCGCCAACTCCGAACGCGATGGCCGCGATCATCGGGCCGAGGAGCAGGGCAGCGGGAAACCGCGCGAGCGTCAGGCCGTAGGCGATGAGGGCCGAGGCTGCGACGAGCGCGAGCCAGAGGCCGATGGTGCGGAGGGAGGGCACGGCAATCGGGGGAGGCAATCCCGCCGGATCGGACGGGCGTCCCGCCCGCTACACCGCCGAGCCCGCCCTGTCACCCGCCATTCGCGAGAGCTGCGAAGGCCGTGTCGAGTCCTGACCGCGCTGTGGCGAGACCGTTGCGCTTATCGGACAGCCAAGCCCGGTCGGCGGCGAGCCTGTCGCGGGCTTCGCCCAGCATGCGGGTGACCTCGGCTTCCTGCGGTCCGCCCAGTCCCTTGGCCGCCGCGATCATGCCTGAGGCCGACAGGGCCTCGCGGAAGCGCGCCTCGGTGAGCGGCAGGGTCTTCGGCATCTCCTGCGGAAGGCCGGGCGCCTGGGCAGCTTCCGCATAGATTCGCTGCACCTCGCTGAACGGAAGGTCGGCTGGGCGCAGATCGTGGCCGCGTCCGTAGGTGACGAGTTCGGATGCGAAATGGTGGCCGAGACGGAACGGAACGTTCGCTTCCCGTTGAAGCGTGTCGGCGAGTTCGGTGGTGGTGGAATAATCCGCAGCGACTTCCGCCGCCGCGCGATCCCGGTCCACGACGAGACCATCGAGGACCGATACCCAACGGCGGCACATTTCGGTGGCGACCGCGAGCGTCCGCGCGGGCGGGATCAACTGGTTTCGCTTGTAATCCGGCATCCCGGAATCGACGTTGTGCGCCATCACGGTGAAGGCCATGGCGCCGCCGACCACATCGCTCGCCTTCATCCGCAGGCTATAGAGGGCAACCGGATTCCGCTTCTGCGGCATGATGCTGCTCGGCCCGGTCAAGGCGCCTTCGCGGAGCAAAATCCAAGGCTTGGTTTGGTGATACTGCGCGTAGAGATCCTGCGCGAAGCTGCCAGCCGTGGTCGCGAGGTTGGCGGCGATGCCGGTCAGCTCCAAGCCGAGATCCATCGGCGCGAGCTGACCTGCATCGTAGCTGTTCTCGACCGGCGCATCGAAGCCGAGGAGCGCAGCGAGACGTTTGCGATCCACAGGGAAGCTCGACGTGCCGAGGGCGGCCGCGCCCAATGGGGAGAGGTTGGTGCGTGCCCAAGCTTCTCGCAGGCGGTCTGAATCGCGGGCCATCGCAGCGGCGTATCCGAGCAGAACATGCCCGTAGGTCGTCGGCTGCGCCTGGACGCCGTTCGTGTAGGCCGGAACGATGGTGGAGGCTTCGCGCTGAGCCAGAGCGAGAAGGCTTCTCCGCGCATCCGCGAGTGCCGCGGCGAGATCGAGCAGCCGGTCGCGCTGTTCGAGCTTCAGAACGGTGGGGATGATGTCCTGGCGGCTGCGTCCCGCATGCATCCGCGTGGCATCGGGACCCGCAATGGCGATGATCAGCGGCTCGATGCGCAGGTAGTCGTCCGGCCTGGACGCGCCGGGCTTCTCCGCATCGGCCGCGACACGATCGAGCGCCAGAGCGATCGTATGGCCGAGCGGGCGTGGAACGATACCGGTCTCCACGGTCATCACCAGCGAAGCGCGGTCGATCTCATCGATGCGAGCGAACACGTCCGAGGTCGAATCGTGCTTCGCGGCGAGGGCGCTGGCGCCCCAACTCACCGTCGCGAGGAGCGCCGTCACAACAAGCCGCATCGATACCCTCCCGCCGTTACCGGCGATGGAGAGATAGAGCCCGGGGGCTCGCGCGTTCAAGCGGCTGCGTCGCGGCAAGCCGCTGTCTTGGGTGGAGCGTGGGCGCGGAAGAAGGCGGCGAGGCTCGCAAGGCCCGCCGCACGCGGGTCGCTCGTCCGCCATGCCAGGGCGATGGTACGGCCAGGGCCATCCACGTCGAAACTGCGGATCACGGTCAGGCCGCTCGGGTCGGGCGTCGACGGTACGGCGAGCGCGGGCAGCAGGGTGTAGCCCGCCCCGGCGGCTACCATCGAGCGCAGTGTCTCCAGGCTGGTTGCGTGTCGCCCGGCCGAAGATCCCGCGCCGCACGCTGCGATAGTCTGATCGCGCAGGCAATTGCCCTCATCGAGCAAAAGCAGGTCGGGCCCCGCCACCGACCCGGCCGAGAGGGCACCGCCCTGCGCTAGGGCATGCTCCGCCGGGCAGGCCAGCAGGAACGGTTCGATGAACAGCGGCGAGAGCGTCAGCCGCGCCTGGGTGAGTGGCAGAGAGACCAGGGCGGCGTCGATCCGGCCCTCGCGTAGCCCCTCGACGATGTCGGCGGTGCGCGATTCGGATAGGGACAAGCTGAGGAGGGGGAATGCCTCGCGCAGCGACCGCATGATGAGCGGAAAGAAATACGGCCCCAGCGTTTGGATCGCGGCGAGAGAAAGCCGCCCGGTGAGCGGCGCGCCCCGGCCCTCGGATGCCATGGCGAGCAGGCGCTGCGCCTCGGCCAGCACGGTCCGCGCCTGCCGCACGATGGCCTGCCCGGCTTCGGTGAGAAGCACGCGTCGGTTCGAGCGCTCGAACAGGGCGAGACCCAGCGCGTCTTCGAGTTTCCTGATCTGCACGCTGAGGGTCGGCTGGCTGACGTTGCAGCGTTCGGCCGCCCGGCCGAAGTGGCTCTCATCCGCGACGGCGACCACATATTCCAAATCGCGTAGGGACAGTCCTGAAAGGTTCATAGACAGCGTCTATCACAACGTTTGCGACGATGCATTTGTCAGATGGACCTGCCGGGTACATAACCTCCCCGGAACGGTTCCAGTCTGAGACGGCATCTCACAGCCGACTCGGTTCGGCCTATGGAAAGACGAGACGCATGAGCGATCAACGCCCGATCCTGACGACCCGCCAGGGCCATCCGGTCCGCGACAATCAGAGCACCCGCACGGTCGGGGAGCGCGGCCCGGCGACCCTCGAGAATTACCAGTTCATCGAGAAGATCACCCATTTCGACCGTGAGCGGATCCCGGAGCGCGTGGTTCACGCCCGTGGTGCAGGCGCGCATGGCTGGTTCGAGGCCTACGGCAAGATCGGTGACGAGCCGGCCTCGAAGTACACCCGCGCCCGCGTGCTGAACGAGACCGGCGTGAAGACGCCAATGTTCGTGCGCTTCTCAACCGTGGCGGGCGCCAAGGAATCGCCGGAGACCGAGCGCGACCCGCGCGGTTTCGCGGTGAAGTTCAAGACGGTCGACGGGAATTGGGACCTTGTGGGGAACAACCTCAAGGTCTTCTTCATCCGCGACGCGATCAAGTTCCCCGACATGATCCACGCCTTCAAGCCCGATCCGGTGACCAACCGGCAGGAGGCCTGGCGCTTCTTCGACTTCGTGGCTCAGCACCCCGAAGCGATCCACATGGTGACGCATCTGAAGTCGCCGTGGGGCATTCCGGCCAACTATCGCGAGATGGAAGGTTCCGGCGTCAACACATACAAGCTGGTGAACGACAAGGGCGAAGCTGTCCTCTGCAAGTTCCACTGGGAGCCGAAGCAGGGCATCCGCAACCTGACCTCGCAGCAGGCGTCGGAGATCCAGGCGAAGGATGTCGGGCACGCCACCCGCGACCTCTACGACAACATCAAGGCTGGCAACTTTCCCGAGTGGGAATTCTGCGTTCAGATCATGCCGGATGGCCCGAACGATCACCTCTCGTTCGACCCGCTGGACGATACCAAGTTGTGGCCCGTCGAGGATTTTCCGCTGCTTCCCGTCGGCCGCATGGTCCTCGATCGGGTGCCGGATAACTTCTTCGCGGAAGTCGAGCAGTCGGCCTTCGGCACGGGCGTGCTCGTGGATGGCATCGACTTCTCGGACGACAAGATGCTTCAGGGACGGACGCTGTCCTACTCGGATACGCAGCGTTACCGCGTCGGCGCCAACTATCTCCAGCTGCCGATCAACGCGCCGCAGCCCGGCGTGAAGGTCTATTCGAATCAGCGGGACGGTCAGATGACCTACGGTGTCGATGGCACCGGTCCGAACCAGCACATCAACTACGAGCCCTCGACTTTGGCCGAGGGCCTTCGTGAGGCGCCCAAGAAGGCCGAGTACCACCAGCTGGTGGAAGGCCGTCTCGGCCGTTACCAGACCTCGCGCACCGAGGACGACTACACCCAGGCGGGCGTGCGTTACCGGTCCTTCGAGGATTGGGAGCGCGAGGATCTGATCGCCAACCTCGTCAACGACATGAAGCAGTGCCCTGAGCCGATCCAGCTGCGGATGGTCTGGCACTTCTGGCACGCCGACGAGGATTACGGTCGTCGCGTCGCCGAGGGCGCCGGGATCGATCTGGAGAAGGCGAAGGCGCTTCCGCCTCTGCCGGGCCGGGCCGCCCCGGGCAAGCGCCTGAAGCCCGAGACCTACACTGAGAACGCCCCGCGCGTCGCTGCGGAATAAGGTCCGAGAAGGCGCCACACGATCCATGGATCGTGTGGCGCCCTTCGCGAAAAGAAAAGCCCCGCGCGGTCGAACCGCGCGGGGCTTCTCGTTTCAATTATGCCGTCAGCTTACGGGCAGGAGCGGCGCACACCCTTACGGGCGATGTAAGTCTGGCTCTGCGGGTCGTAGGTCTTGAAGCGGCGGGCGCAGGCCTCGATCGCCGAATCATCATCGACACCCACCGTTTCCGTCGCGACCGGCGCGTAGCCGACCGTGGCGTAGGACGGGCCGTAATCATAGCCATAGTACCCGTCATTGTAGCCGTAGGCCGGGTAGCCGTAGCCATAACCGCTGCCGTAGAGACCACCCGCCGCGAGGCCAATACCGGTCCCGAGGCCGATGCCGGCGGCAAGGCCGAGCCCGCTGCGACCGTAGCCACGGCCGTAATAGCCGCGGTTGTAGCCATAACCGCCACGATTATAGGCGTAACCACCACGGTTGAAGCCGTAGCCACCGCGATTGTAGCCGCCGCCACCGACGATCCCGGCGCTTCGGCCGAATCCGCCGTTTCTGAAGCCACGACCGGCAAGACCGCCATTGAAGCCGCCACGGTTCAGGCCACCGCTGATGGCGTTGCCACCGATCCCAACGCCGTTATTCACGCCGCCCGTGCCCATCCCGATCTGATTGGCGCCGTAGCCACCGGCCGAGACACCACCACCCGACAGGGCGTTACCGCGACCCTGCGCCTGTGCGCCCATGGGCATCATGGTCAGGCCGAGTGCGAGCGCCGAGGCGAAAGCGAGGCCGTAAGTTCCGCGAGTCATTCAGTCCACCCTGTAAAAGTGTTTCGTGGCTTATGAACGTGCCACGACCTGAATCGATCACGCGCAATTGAGACCAAAGCGACAAAACGCACAGACAACTACGGCAAAGCTTGCCTTAGCCCGTGGCGGAGACCGTCTTTGCACGTCCAGCGGGCAAGCCCGCGAGGATGGCGCTCACGCAGATTCCGAAGAACAACAGCCCGGCGACTCCCCAATCGCCCGTCGCCTCGTGGGCGAGACCGAAGGCGAGAGGGCCCAGCGCCGCGAAGAGATAGCCGATGCCCTGAGCCATCGCCGATAAGCCGGCGGCCGCGCCCGCGTCGGCGGCGCGGAGTACGATCAGCGTCAGCGCCAGCCCGAAGCAGCCGCCCACGCCGAAACCGAGAAGACAGGCCGCGGGGATGCGTAAGCCATCCGCGCCGAAGGCAAGAACGAGGAAGGCGAGGCCGGTGAGGCCGGGAATGCCGACGATCCAACCCCGCTGGTCCCGCGCTCGTGCAGCAAGCGTAGCGGTGATGAGAGCGCCAGGAGCTTGGCAAAGTGTGACGAGGGACGCGTAGAGCCCCGCATGGAGCGGATCGAGCCCGCGTCCCTGCAGAAGAAGCGGCAACCAGCCGAACAGGATGTAGGCGAGGGAGGATTGCAGGCCCATGAAGGCCGTCACCCGCCAAGCCAGCGGGTTCCGCAAGAGCCGCCCGACCTGCGGTGGCTTCGCCGGGCCGCTGCGCCGGGCGTAGGGCCACCATGCGAGGGCAGCCAGAATGGCAGGAATGGCCCAGACGGCGAGGGCGGCGGGCCAGCCTTCGAGTGCCCGCTCGACTGGCACGGCGGCGCCCGCGCCCGCTGCCGCCCCAAGGCAGAGGGTCATGGTGTAGAGGCCGGTCATGGACCCGCCACTGTTCGGAAAGTCCCGCTTCACCAGGGCCGGAAGCAGAACGTTGGCGAAGCCGATTCCGGTCGCGGCGATCGCGGTTCCGAGGAACAGGAAGGGCAACGTACCCAAGCCGCGCAACGCCAAGCCAATGGCGACGAGCAGTGTCCCCGTCAGTACGCCGACATCCGGCCCGAGGCGGCGGATCACTGGGGCGGCAAGAGCGCAGGCGAGGCCGAGGCACAGCACGGGGAGGGTGGTGAGCGTGGCCGCCCCGCCAGCGGTCAGCCCGGTTGTCTCGCGGATCAGCCCGAGCAGCGGCCCCACCGTGCTCAGCGCGGGCCGTAGATTGAACGCAACCAGCATCATCGCGAGGCCCAGCACGAAGCCGCCCACGCCGACCCCACGACCCGACGTCACACCCTCTCCCTTCCCGCGAGGGAGAGCCCCGCGCAGATCAACAGCATTCCGGCGAACAGCCAATCGCCGTACCGAGCATAGAGCGTCCCGCCCTCGATCCGGCCCGGCAGATCGGCATCGAGATAGGTTTCGACATCGATCTTCGTCTGGCCAAGGATGCGGCCGTGCGGATCGATCACCGCAGAGATGCCGGTATTGGCATCGCGTACCATCGGCAGCCCCTCCTCGACGGCCCGCAGGCGAGCTTGAGCGAGGTGCTGGCGCGGCCCCGGCGTATCGCCGAACCAACCGTCATTGGTGACATTCAGGATAAGGCCTGGCGGCTTGGCTGCATCGACTGGCTGGCCCATGGGCCTGATCGCGGCCGGAAAGATCGCTTCGTAGCAGATGGTGCCGACGACGGGCGGCAGGCCCGGAACGGTCAGGATGCGTTGCATCGCTGGGTTGCCCGCGCTGAAGCCGCCGGGAATCGCCACGAATTGCCTCAACCCGAGCGCTCGCAGGGCGCCATCGAGGATACCCGGCAGATACTCGCCGAAGGGAACCAGATGCACCTTGTCGTAGGTATCGGTGATCGTGCCATCGGCCTCGATCACCATGATCGCGTTGTAGATACGCGGGCGCTCGCCCGGCAGCGGTTCGTCCGTGCGGGCAGCGCCGGTCATCAGCACGCGATGGGGCTTCAGACCGGCGGCGATGCGCTCGCGCGTGTCCGCCTCCCGCTGGATCAGGAAGGGAAAGGCCGATTCGGGCCAGACGATATGCGTCGGGGCCGGTTCACCGGCCTCCGGCGGACGCTCGCTGAGCTCGATGTAGCGATCGACGATGTCGTCCCGGTTCTCCGGGCGGAATTTCGCGTCCTGCTGCAAGTTCGGCTGAATGAGGCGTAGCCTCACGCCGGGCACGGCCGGATCAGGCGTGCGCAGTCGCTCGGAGCCCGCGAAACCGAGCCCGGCCAAAACGGTGATTGCAGCGACCGATGGGCCGAAGCGGCCCAGCGCAGATTCGCGGTCGATCAGAGTCGCGGGTGCGGCGGCGATCAGCACCGCCAGGACTGTCAGGCCATACAGACCAATGGTGGCTGCGCTCTGCATCAGCCACAGATTCTGGCCGAGTGCCATGCCGAGAACGTTCCACGGAAACCCCGTGAGCACATGGCCACGCAGCCATTCCGCGCCGCCGATCCCCAGCGCGAGGGCTGCGATGCGCGACGGGCCACGCGACCAGACGATTCCGGCAAGTGAAAAGCCTGCTCCGTAAAATAGCCCCAGCCCGAAAGGTAGGCCAATGACGCCGAGGGGCAGCGCCCAGAGGAACTCGTCAGCCTCGACGAGGAAGGCTTTTCCAAGCCACCACAAGCCCGCTGTGAGGAAACCGAAACCCCAGGCCCAGCCGAGCAGGAAGGCCTGACCCAACCGTTTCCTCCCGCTCCGTCCCACCAGCGCGCCATCCATCATCCAGACGGCCAGGGTGAGCGACACCACGAGGGCGGGAAGGAAGCCATAGGGCGGCATTGCCAGGGCCCCGACCGCTCCCGCACCCCAGGCACAGGTTAGTCGCCGCCATCCGCGCAAGCGGCCGACGCCCCCGGTAAACCGGGGGCGGGGAGGGCTTTGGGAAAGCACAGCGTCGCGGGCCGGACCGTCCGTCCGCCCGGTCACGGGCGCGGCGGCTCGGCGGTCGGCGGGGACGAGGGCGGCGGCAGGGCGAGCGGCACGACCGCCGCAATGCGAGCGGGGCCCTTATGGAAGCGCAGACGCTTCAAACGGCGCGGATCGGCGTCCAGCACTTCGAACTCGAGGTCGCCCGGCCCGGTGATCAGTTCACCGCGCGAGGGCACGCGCCCGGCGAGCGTCACGATCATGCCGCCCAGCGTGTCGATCTCCTCGGCCATGTCGCCGACGGCGGCAGCGAGATCGATGCCGGTCGCCTCGGACACCTCGGCCAACGGCGTGCGGGCATCGGCCACGAACACGTCGCCTTCGCCCTCGACGCGCTGAACCTGCTTGGCCTCGGCCACGTCGTGCTCATCCTCGATGTCGCCGACGACGACCTCGATCAGGTCCTCGATGGAGATGAGTCCGTCGGTGCCGCCGTACTCATCGATGACGAGCGCCATGTGGGTGCGGGTCGCCTGCATGCGCACCAGCAGGTCGATCGCGGGCATGGAGGGCGGCACGAACAGGACCGGCCGCTGGATTCGCGCGGCTGCGAGTGTCGTGGCGAGCTCGACCTTGCCGAGATCGAGCGAGCGCGGCACCCGCACGGTCGGACGGCGAGGGCGCGACGGGGGCGCAGCCTCTTCGCCGGTCTGCGTCTCTGCGGGCGGAGTGGCGACGCGAGACGCGGCCGGGCGACGGGCCGACGGCTCGGCCTTGGCGGCGATGAAATCCACCAAGTCACGGATGTGCACCATGCCGCGCGGGTCGTCCAAGGTCTCGCCGTAGACCGGCAGGCGGGAATGCCCGGCCGTGCGGAACAGCTTCAGCAAGTCGCTCAGATTGGTGTCGTTGGAGACGGCGACGATATCCGCTCGCGGGATCATCACGTCGTCGACGCGCACCTTGTGCAGGCCGAGCACGTTCTTGAGCATCGCCCGCTCCAGGGGCGACAGGCCGGTCTCGCTCTGGTCCGTGTCGGCCAGAGCCTCTTCGAGCCCCTCGCGGAGCGTTTCCCGCGGCTTCAGGTGTAGGGCCTGCAGCAGGCGGTCGTACCAGGGCTCACGCTGAGGGGCGTCAACCTCGGGGGCATTCAGCGCGGCCTGGGCCGCGCCGCGACTTCGATCGTTGCTCATGTCTCTCGGATCAAGGAAGGGAGGATGGTTGCCCGCTCAGTCGGCATAGGGGTCTGGAATGCCCAGGGTCGCGAGAGCCGCGATTTCGAGGGCTTCCATCGCCTCGGCCTCGGCCTCGCCGAGTTCGTGGTCCTGTCCGACAAGGTGCAAGGTCCCATGGACGAGGAGGTGGGCGAGGTGATTCTGGAGCGGCTTTCCCTGCTCGGCACTTTCGCGCACCATCGTCTCATAGGCAAGGACCACATCGCCCAGCGGCGTCGGGGCCCCCGGCGGCAGGGGCTGCGGCGCGGCCGGAAAAGAGAGAACGTTCGTGGGCTTATCCTTGCCGCGCCACGTCTTGTTGAGATCCTGAACCGTCGCGTCGTCCGTGAGCAGCACGCTGACCTCAAGGCTCCCCTCCCGCCTCTCCGGGGCGATGGCGAGCCCCGCCTCGACCGCGCGGATCACGAGCGATTCGAGATCGGGGATGGCTTCGTCCCAGCGGTCGTCTTCGACCGCGAGGTCGATGTCATGGTCGTTCATCAGGCGAGGGGCCGACGGCGGGGATTGGGGTTGCGGTCGGCCTCCGCCTCGCCGTGGGAGGCGCGCTCGTAGGCGGTGACGATGCGGCGAACGAGGTCGTGGCGCACCACGTCCACGTCCTTGAACACAACGCGGCCGATGCCCTCGACGCCGTTGAGGACATTCACCGCCTCCACGAGGCCGGATTTCTGGCCCGGCGGCAGGTCGATCTGGCTCGGGTCGCCGGTCACGATCATGCGTGATCCCTCGCCAAGCCGGGTGAGGAACATCTTCATCTGCATGGACGTGGTGTTCTGTGCCTCGTCCAGCAGCACCACAGCGTTGGTGAGCGTACGCCCGCGCATGAAGGCCAGCGGTGCGATCTCGATCTGGCCGGTCTGCAGGCCGCGGTCGACGTGGCGCGCTTCCATGAAGTCGTAGAGCGCGTCGTAGATCGGGCGAAGATACGGGTCGACCTTCTCACGCATATCGCCGGGCAGGAAGCCCAGCCGCTCGCCCGCCTCGACGGCCGGGCGCGAGAGAATCAGACGCTCGGCATGGCCCTGTTCGAGCAGCGACACGGCGTGACCGACAGCGAGCCAGGTCTTGCCCGTGCCCGCGGGCCCTTCGGCGAAGACGAGCTCGTTGCTGCGCAGGGCCTTGATATAGGCGTCCTGAGCCGGGTTGCGCGCCCGGACCGCGCCGCGGCGGCGTGTGGCGATCTGGTCGAAATGCGGCTTGTCCGTTTCAGCCGCGAGTTCGGCCGCCGGGAACAGGTTCGCCTGCGCCGTCGATTCGCGGATCGCGCCATCGACATCGCCGAGGCTCAAGGTGCCGCCGCCGGCGCGTACCCGCGCATAGAGCTTCTGGAAGACCCGCCGGGCCTTCTCGGCGGCATCGGCCGGGCCTTTGATGACGAGATGATTGCCGAGCGCGGTGGCGGTGACGCCGAGGCGTCGCTCGATATGCGCGACGTTCTGGTCGTACTGCCCGAAGACAAGGCTGGCGAGCCGGTTGTCGTCGAAGGTCAGAGGGACTTCGACCGCTTCGTCCTGGCCGGGCCGCCCCAATCCGGGGGGCCGTCCGCGCGGGGGCATGCCCCCGCGTCCACCGTCAGCCGCACTCAAGCGCACACTCTCACGTTTGGCATCCTCACGCGGCGGCAGCCTCCGGAAGGCGCTCGCCGAACAGGCTGTTGGCTCCGGCCTCGGTGATCCGAACCGGTACGATCCGACCGATATGGTCCTGCGGAGCGTCGAACTGCACTGCCAGAAGGTGCGGCGTCTTGCCTGCCACCTGTCCGGGATAGCGCCCAGCCTTCTCGACCAGAACGTCGAAGACCTGCCCCACGGCCGCCTGCTGGTAGGCGTGGCGCCGGGTGTCGAGCAGGCGTTGCAACTCGGCCAGCCGCTCGGACATCACGGCCTCGGGCACATGGTCCGCGCGGTCCGCCGCCGGAGTGCCGGGGCGGGGGCTGTACTTGAACGAAAAGGCGCTTTCGAACCCGATATCTCGCACCAGGGAAAGGGTATCGGCGAAATCCGCATCCGTCTCGCCGGGGAAGCCGACGATGAAGTCGGACGACAGCGCGATGTCGGGCCGGGCGGCGCGCACGCGGTCGACGAGACGGCGATAGGCGTCGGCCGTGTGCTTGCGGTTCATGGCCGCGAGAATCCTGTCCGAGCCAGACTGCACCGGCAGGTGGAGATAGGGCATCAGCGCAGGGACCTCGGCATGGGCGCGCACGAGGTCGTCGTCGAAATCGTTCGGGTGACTCGTCGTGTAGCGGATGCGCGCGATGCCGGGGATGCGCGCCACGTCCCGCACCAAAGCGGCAAGGCCGACCGGCGCGCCGTCCGCACCCTCGCCATGGTAGGCGTTCACATTCTGGCCGATCAGCGTAACTTCGCGTACCCCGCCTGCCGCGAGGCGCTGCGCCTCGGCGAGGACAGCGGCGACCGGACGGGATACCTCGGCACCACGGGTATAGGGCACCACGCAGAAGGCGCAGAACTTGTCGCAGCCCTCCTGCACGGTGAGGAACGCCGAAGAGCCGAGGCTCCGCCGAGCAGGCAGGTGATTGAACTTGTCCTCGATCGGGAATTCCGTATCGACCACACGCCCCCCAGCCGAACGGGCCAGGAGGTCCGGCAGGCGGTGATAGCTCTGCGGCCCCACCACCACATCCACGGCGGGCTGGCGCGCCTGGATCTCGGCGCCCTCGGCCTGGGCGACGCATCCCGCCACGACGATGCGCGTGTCGAGCCCCTGCGCCTTGCGCTCCTGCTTCAGCACCCGCAGGCGGCCGAGTTCGGAATAGACCTTTTCCGCCGCCTTCTCACGGATGTGGCAGGTGTTCAGCACAACGACATCGGCATCATCGACGCTGTCGGTGGCGGTATAGCCCTCGGCGCCCAGCACATCGGCCATGCGGGCCGCGTCGTAGGCGTTCATCTGGCAGCCGTAGGACTTGACGTAGGCTTTCTTCAACGGGCCGATTTCCGGTTCGGGGCGGGGCTCTATCCGCCGGGCTCTAGCACAGAAAACGCGGCCGGTCAGGCGGTGGACAGCCCGCCCATCGTGCCGAAATCCGAGGCGGGCGCGGGGACGGTCACGGGCTCTCGACCGGTGCGCCCGGTCACGACACCCTGGATCGCCCGGCGGACCTCGGCCTCGGCGGCGGCGGTGGCGACCTTCCTGTCGCTCTCGGCATCGAACAGGATCGGTGCACCCCAAACGACGTGAACGTCGATCGGCCCGCCCTGTATGAAGGCGGCGAGGTGCGGCGCCAGTTCCATGTCGCCGTACCAGGCGATCTCGGATCGCTCGGATCGGACCACCGGCAGGCCGTTGCGCCGCGGGTAGGTGATGGCGAGCGGTTGAAGCCTCACCCGGCCCCGGTCGCCTTCCGCCTGCAACGCGGCTCGTGCGGCGCCGACCAGGGACGAGCGAAACGGCAGAAGCCGCGTTCCATCGCCAGTCGTGCCCTCCGCAAACAGGACGACGAGTTCGCCGTTCGCGAGGCGATGCCCCATGGCGGCGCTCACCGTCGCGGTGGCGGCCCGGCGCGCACGGTCGATGAACAGGGTCCGCTGAAGAATGGCCAACTGCCCAATGACCGGCCAGCCGCGAATCTCGGATTTCGCCACGAAGGACAGGGGACGCAGGGCGCCGATGGCGATGATGTCGAGCCACGAGACGTGGTTCGACAGGACGAGCGCGGCCTCGCCTGGGGCGGGGGGCGTGCCGCTCTCGATCACACGCACCGAGAACAGCCACAGGAACGTGCGGTGGAACAGGACGGGCGCGAGCCCGCTCCGGCGCTTCAGCACCCGCAAAGCCAGGAGGTGCAGCGGCGCCAGCACCAGGAAGGCGAGGGCGAGGGCAGCGAGCCGCAGTGCGAGGCCGAGGCGGCTCACGCGCTCACAGCTCGGCCGACATGGTGAGCGCCGTGGCGCGGCTTCCATCGGCCTTAGCGTAATAGCCCGTCCGCGCCCCGACCTGCTTGAAGCCCATTCGCCGGTAGAGCTTCAGGGCAGGCTCGTTGCCCTCATCGACTTCGAGATGCACGCGGGTCGTGCCGGTGAGGGCAAGGCCGTTCAGGTGCTCGCGCAATAGGCCACGGGAATGGCCGCCGCCCCGCAGCGGGGGAGCGACCACCACAGTCAGGATCTCGGCCTCGTCGGCGGCGCGCCGCGACAGGACGAAGCCCTGCAACGTTCCCCCGCGAAAGAGCCCGTGGGCGTAGCTCGACCGCTCGCAGAGGATACGCTCGAACTCATGGGCCTCCCACGGCCTTGCGAAGGCGGTGGCGTGGAGGCGGGAGAGGGCGCCCGCCTGCGCGGCATCGATAAGGGGCGACACGCTCGGCGGGGGCGTCAGCGCGTCCCACCACGCCATCCACCATTCCAGTGGCCAGAACGGAAAAGCGGGGCGGCTCATTGTCGTGCGACCCGGGCATGGTCCTGCGGGCGTGCATCGGGCCCGCGGAGATAGAGTGGACGGGGGAGGGCGTGTCCGGGGTCGGCCACCATGCCGAGCTGAGCCACGGCGGCGATGTCGGGCGCACCCGTGCCCGCGATGCTGGCGGCAATGCCCCGCACGCTCAGCGCCTGGGCGACGAGCGGGGCGCCGGATCCGATGAGAGTGACCGGCCCGGTCCCGAGCCGTGCGGCGGCTTCCTCGACGGGGAGGTAGACCGGCGCGAGCGTCTCACCTGTCGTCGCCGTCAGCGCCTGGACGTAGACCGCGCCGTGGCGGGCATCGATGGCGGCGGCGAGCGTGCCCTCTCCGGGATCGGCCAGTAGCGGTGCGAGGAGGGCGGAGAGCGTGCCGACGCCGACCACCGGGCGACCGGTGGCGAGGCCAATGGCCCGGGCCGCCGACAGGCCGACACGCAGGCCGGTGTAGCTGCCGGGGCCGACCGTGACGGCGATGCGGTCCAGCGCCGCGAAACCGCCCTCGCTCCGGGCGAGAACGCGCTCGATCAGCGGCAACAGCGCCTCGGCATGGCCGCGCGCCATCGGCAGCGATTCCGACGCCGATGGCTCGGCCTCGCTACCCCTCATCACGCAGGCGGCGCACACATCCAGCGCCGTATCGATGGCCAGTACTCGCACGCCAACTCCCATCGCGCCGTTGGGCGCGGATGGTATGGCATAGAACAGAACCGCCCTACCGTCAGCGCCGTCGACCGGCTCTGTCCCCTGTCGGATCGTCCGTGTTGCCGGGTTGCCCCGGCAACAGGCCTTGGAGCCTCTCACAAAAGTCCCGCTGAGCCGTCGAGGTCAGGGGGAGAACTCCCGGTGAATGGGAGTTTCGTGAGGAGCTCTTAGACCGCCTGAACCTCGCGCACGTTCGGCAGGAAGTGCTTGAACAGGTTCTGCACGCCGTGGCGCAGCGTGGCGGTGGAGGACGGGCAGCCCGAGCAGGCGCCCTTCATTTCCAGGTAAACGACGCCGTCCTTGTAGCCACGGAAGGTGATGTCGCCGCCGTCACCGGCCACGGCCGGACGCACGCGCGTCTCCAGAAGGTCCTTGATCGTCACGACGGTGTCGTGGTCGGCCTCGTCGTAGAATTCCTCGCCAGCGTCGTCGTGGTCACCGGCCGCCCCCTCATTCAGAACCGGGGCGCCGGACTGGAAATGCTCCATGATCGCGCCGAGCACTGCGGGCTTCACCTGCGGCCATTCGGAGCCGTCCTCGGCCTTGGTCACCGAGATGAAATCGTGCCCGAAATAGACGCCGGACACGCCCGGCACCGCGAACAGCGCGGAGGCCAGCGGCGAGCGCGCGGCGGCACCGGCATCGCGCGCCTCGAAGGTCGATTCGGGCATCACGACCCGGCCGGGCAGGAACTTCAGGGTGGCGGGGTTCGGCGTGGCTTCGGTCTGGATGAACATGAGCGGGCTCCGCTGCGCCGGTTCAAGGCCGGCGGGGAAAGTAGGTATCGCGCGTCGCGGACGCACGACCTCCATGTGGACCGCCCGCCCGAATTTCACAACCACGCCTCGGGAGCGCCCCGGCGGTGCTAGGCAGCGCCCTTAACGGCCCCTTAACCAACGGGCGGGATCGTCCGGGGCATGGCGCTCTCCGGCGGATCGGCACCGGCCCGGCGGGAGAGAGCGCAAGAACGCGGAGCCGCCGTCTCGAACGACCCGAGCGGTCGCGTGGGTGCCGGGTCCGTCTGGAGACCGACATGCAGATCAACGAGCAGGCCGTGCGCGAGCGCGCCTATTACATCTGGGAAGGCGAGGGCCGGGTCCATGGCCGCGCCGAGCTTCATTGGGTTCGCGCCGAGGCCGAACTCTCCGTAGTGGTGCAGCCCGCGGCCGAGCCCGCTGCGAAGCCGGTCCGCAAGGCGGCCGCCAAGTCTACGGACAAGCCCGCTGCCAAGGCTCCCGCGACGAAGGCTGCCGCGACGAAGGCTGCCAAGCCGGTCGCAGCGAAGCCGGTCGCTGCCAAGGCGAAGTCTGTCGAGGCTGCCGCGCCCGCGATGCCTGCCGCCAAGCTGACCAAGCCGAAGGCGACCGCTGGCGCCGCCGTCGCCGCCGCCTCGGTCAAGGCGAAGCCCGCGCGCAGCCGCGCCGCGCTTCACTAGCCAGCCCAACGAACCGACGGTTTCGCGAGGCCCGCCCTGCACAGGGGCGGGCTTCCGTCGTTGTGGGGCAGGAACGCCGCCGCTTCACACGGTGTTGTCCGCGCTGGTGAGGGTGGTGAAACGAATGCGGGCGGTAATCTTCGATATCGACGGGACGCTGCTCGACAGCGTCGATCTTCACGCCAAAGCCTGGGTTGAGGCCTTCCAGCATTTCGGCGTCGAGACGGCAGAGCCGGAGGTTCGCCGCCAGATCGGCAAGGGTGGCGATCAGCTCATGCCCGTCTTTCTTCCGCAGGAGCGCATCGAGCGCGAGGGCAAAGAGATCGAAAGCTACCGCTCGGATCTGTTCAAGCGCGAATACCTCGACAAGGTCAGGCCGTTCCCCGGCGTGCGCCCGCTTTTCGAGCGGATGCGGCAGGCGGGGCTCACGATCGCGCTCGCTTCATCCGGGAAGAAGGATGAGGTGAAGCACTACCAAGACCTCCTCGGCATTGCAGACCTTGTCGATGTCGCCACGAGCTCGGACGATGCCGATCGCTCCAAGCCGCATCCAGACATCTTCCAGGCGGCCATCGAGAAGCTGCCGGGAATCGCGTCCGACGAGATGATCGTTGTGGGCGACACGCCCTACGATGCGGAGGCCGCGGGGAAGGCTGGCCTGCGGACGATCGGCGTCCTGTGCGGCGGCTTCCCGGAATCCGACTTGAAGGCAGCAGGCTGCATTGCCGTGCTTCGCGACCCGAAACACCTGCTTGAGTCGTTCGACGACACATTTCTGTCGCGGAAGTAGTGCGAAAATCGCGCGCTTGTCCCGCGTCCGGCGCAAGCCATTTTGGCATGTCCTGCGCCCTCGCTTGCAGGGCAGCGGGTCGATCAAGCTGCTGACATTCCAAGTCTTTACCCTGCCGCGATGTGTGTTCGCGGCAGCATGGGACCCTGTGCCTTCGCGGTGACGGCCTAGAACGCCGGCTATGGAAAACTCCGGAATGGGCTAGCCGAGAGCGGCCGAAAGGTTTAGCGACCCGCCCGCCCCTGGAATCCTTCGAAGGACCGCCGCGCATGCTTCAGACCCGCGACTTCGCGATCGAGCCATGCTTCAGCTTCCGCGGAAAAAGCCTCGCCGATCAAATCGCCGAGGCCGTCCGCAGCCGGACGACCCCCCTGAGCCAATTGCTGCGGCTCATGGCAGCCGTGGACAAGGAAGGTGGTGATCGCCGCCTGAAGCAGATCCTCCGCACCCGGATCGGCGCGCCGCTCGACGCCTGACGGCTCTCTACCGCGAATGGTGACGGCGTCCGCGCTTTCGCGCGGGTTTGCCCCCGAGGCGGTCCATGCACTTGTAGTAGATGCCCTTGCCAACCTCCTCGAGGGGGAGGTTGCGTGGGTTGGGCGCCGCAAACACGCGCGCCTTCGCTTCCGCGCGGCAGGCGGCGTCCTCGGCGCTGCGGATGGGCGGCTCGGCTCGGGCGGCAGTCATGCCGAAGGCCGTCAGGCCGATGATGATGCCAAGACCCTGTCCAATGCGCTTCATGTCGCTTGCCGACCGCTCCCTTTGACCGACTAGATAGTCCAGTCTGCGGAACGGTGAAGCTTTCCCGGGCGAAAAAATTGCGCGAAGACGCGATTATCAGTCGTGGCCAATTGCGCAAAAGAAAACCGCCCGCAAAGCGGGCGGCGTTCTGGTCTTATACAGGCCTGGATTATACCGAGCCCGGTCCGAAGGGACCGGGCAGGCTACGCGACTCAGCGCTTGACCTTGGCCTTGGCCTTGCGGGCCGCATAGCGCGCATCGCGCAGGGCCTTCTTGGCTTCGAGTTCGGCCGACTTGCGCTCCTGCGCAGCAGCCAATTCAGCAGCTTCGCGGGCGAGACGGGCTGCAAGCTCGTTCTCTTCACGAAGGCGCTTTTCCTCAGCGGCCTTACGCTCGGCCTCGATGCGGGCGGCCTCGCGCTCGCGGGCGCGCTCGTCGCGGGCGCGGGCAACTTCGGCGCGCTGCTGGGCGCGGGCCTGGACCTCGGGATCATCCGCCGGAGGGCGGGCCTTGAACTTGGCCAACAGGGCCGCCTTGGCAGCGGCGGAGTTGTCGCGACGGTCGTTGAAGTTCCTGTAGTCGAATGCGCTCATCTGGCCTTTCTCGTAGGTGCGTCACGCGTCTCGCGGGGACGGCCGGCTTGTCGGCCGGTCAGCGAAGCTAGTGACTGATCCTCATGCCGTCCCCGAGGCACGGGACCCATTCAAACCATCGAACTTGCCGATGGTTCGACCCGAGCGCTCGCGCGGAAGAGAGCGCTCGGGTCGAACCACGATGGGGAGTAGCGAGCCCATTGCATGGCCGCCTCCGGCAATGCAACCCGACAATCAAGCAATGCGTCGCTTACTCGCAACAAATGTCGTCAAATCTGAAAAAGTTTCGCGACCAGATGCGCAAATGCCTCAGATGCGCCCGCGAGCGAGCGGCGACGACGCACAATCGAACAGTGATCGCACAGCGCTTTAGCTAGGGGAAAAATAGGGCTTAGCGGAATGCGAAGCAAGTTCCTGATGTTGAGAGCTGGTTCCTCAATTCATCAAATGCTCGGCGCAGACTTCGCCTTGTGCGCAATGTTACGGCACTACGGGAGACCTATGAGTTCGCTCCCCAACCGCTAGCGTGCAACACCGTCAAATTGCCTATTATTTAGGCAATAAAAACTCTTGCCCGCCTTTTAAGCAATTCAGAAGCCGCATTCCGGAATGGGGCCGGTTGGCCGCAGGCTTGCATCAGGTCTGACCCGACCGGGCGCGACATGCCCGGGGCCAGGAGCAAGCCCGAAATCCATGTCTGTTGTTTTCCATCGACTCAGCGCCCGTGCGGCGTTGGCCGGCGTCGCAATGCTCGCCGCGACCTCCGGGGCTTTCGCGCAGGGCGTCCTGCGCATCGGCATGACTGCCTCCGACATTCCGCTCACTACAGGCCAAACCGACAATGGCGGCGAGGGCATGCGATTCATGGGCTATACGGTCTATGACGGCCTCATCAATTGGGATTTGTCGAGCGCCGAGCTCGCTTCGGACCTCGTGCCCGGCCTCGCCGAAAGCTGGACCGTCGATCCGAACGACAAGACCAAGTGGACCTTCAAGCTCCGCCCCGGCGTGAAATTTCACGACGGGTCGGACTTCACCGCCGACGCCGTGGTCTGGAACCTCGACAAACTGCTGAAGAGCGACGCTCCCCAATACGATCCGCGCCAATCCGCCCAGGGCAAGACGCGCATCCCGTCTGTCGCGAGCTACAAGGTCATCGACCCGCTGACGGTCGAGCTCGTCACCAAGGCGCCGGACGCGACGCTTCCTTATCAGATCGCCTGGGTGATGATGTCCTCGCCCGCGCAGTGGGAAAAGCTCGGCAAGTCCTGGGACGAATTCGCCAAGCATCCCTCCGGCACCGGCCCCTGGAAGCTGACGCTGTTCGCTCCCCGCGAACGCGCGGAGATGGTGCCGAACCCGGCCTATTGGGACAAGAATCGAATCCCCAAGCTCGACAAGCTCGTGCTCGTGCCGCTCCCGGAAGCCAATGCCCGCGTCGCCGCCCTGCGCTCAGGCCAGGTCGACTGGATCGAGGCCCCCGCGCCGGATGCCGTCGCCTCGCTGAAGGGCGCAGGCTTCACCATCGTCACGAACGCCTATCCGCATAACTGGACGTGGCACCTGTCCCGTGTCGAGGGCTCGCCCTGGAACGATATCCGGGTGCGCAAGGCGGTAAACCTCGCCATCGACCGCGATGGCCTGAAGGAACTGCTCGGCGGCCTTGCCATTCCGGCGAAAGGCTTCATGCCGCCGAAGCACCAATGGTTCGGCCACCCGACCTTCGACGTCAAATACGATCCGGAGGCGGCCAAGAAGCTGCTCGCAGAAGCGGGCTACAGCACGGCAAAGCCGCTGAAGCTCAAGGTCGCCATCTCGGCCTCGGGTTCCGGCCAGATGCAGCCGCTGCCGATGAACGAGTTCGTCCAGCAGAACCTCGCCGATGTCGGCGTCCAAGTCGAATATCAAGTCGTAGAGTGGAACACGCTGATCAACATCTGGCGTGCGGGCGCCAAGGCCGACGTCTCCCGTGGCGTCTCCGCGATCAACTATTCGTATTTCATCCAGGATCCCTTCACCGGCTTCATCCGCCATCTGCAATGCAATCTTGCTCCGCCGAACGGGACGAACTGGGGCTATTACTGCGATCCGGCGATGGACAAGCTGTTCGATGAGGTGCGCAACACCTTCGATAAGGACGCTCAGCTCAAGGTACTGCAGAAGGTCCACGAAAAGTACGTGGATGACGCGCTTTTCGTGATGATCACTCACGATGTGAACCCCCGCGCCATGAGCCCGAAGGTGAAGGGTTTCGTGCAAGCGCAGAACTGGTTCCAGGACTTTTCGAAGATCACCATTGCGACTGCGGGCAAGTAACGCCGCAGCCCATCGCCGTCATTGCGAGCAAGGCGAAACAATCCAGGGATCCGCTATGATTACAAAAGGCCCCGCCGCCCTGGATTGCTTCGCTCGCGCTCGCAATGACGGCAAATGTCGGAAAGCCGATCCAAGAAATGACCTTTGAGCCGAGAGGCACATGCTCCTCTATATTTTAAAACGTCTTGTCACCGTCACCCCAGTCGCCTTCGGCGTCAGCGTGGTGTGCTTCCTGCTCGTGCATCTCGCGCCCGGCGATCCGCTGAGCGCCGTGCTCCCGGCCGATGCCACGCAAGCTACCATCGATGAGATGCGAGCGGCCTACGGGTTCGATAAGCCGCTGCCGGTCCAGTACGCGATCTGGCTGTGGCACGTGCTCCAGGGCGATCTCGGCGTCTCCATCGCCACGGGGCGTCCCGTGGCGATGGAGGTTGCGCGGGCAGTTGTGAATTCGCTCATCCTCGCGAGCGTCGCCACGCTGATCGGCTTCACCTTCGGTACGTTCTTCGGCTTCGTCGCGGGCTACAAGCGCAATTCGCTTCTCGATCGAGCTGCGTCGGCCCTGTCGGTCTTCGGCGTGAGCGTGCCGCATTACTGGCTCGGCATGGTGCTGGTGATCGTGTTCTCGGCGACGCTTGGTTGGCTCCCGCCCACCGGCGCCGGACCCGATGGATCGGGTAATTGGCGCCCGGATCTCGAACATCTTCGCTACATCGCGCTCCCCGCTATCACGATGGCGGTGATCCCCATGGGCATCATCGCGCGCACGGTGCGGGCGCTCGTTGCCGACATCCTCAGTCAGGACTTCGTGGAGGCGCTGCGGGCCAAGGGGCTCGGCGAGTGGGGCGTGTTCAAACACGTCGTCCGCAACGCCGCACCGACCGCTCTGGCCATCATGGGGCTTCAACTCGGCTACCTGCTCGGCGGGTCGATCCTGATCGAAACGGTGTTCGCATGGCCGGGCACCGGCTTCCTTCTCAACGCGGCGATCTTCCAGCGCGACCTGCCCCTGCTGCAGGGCTCGATCCTCGTGCTCGCGATGTTCTTCGTCGCCCTCAACCTCATCGTGGACGTGATGCAGACCGCCCTCGATCCGCGCATCGAGCGCGGCTGAACGGAGGCATGGCCATGACCACACCCCTCACCGCCTCCCTCGACGGTTCCCTCGCGACCGGACAACCCGCCCCGGAGGAGGTCTACGCGCCTTCGCGAGGCTTCTGGGGCCATGTCGGCCACCGGCTCGTCCGCGATCCCGTGGCGATGACCGCGGGCGCGATCATCCTGATCGTCGTCGCCATCGCGATCCTCTCCCCGTGGATCACGCCCATGGACCCGTACAAGGGCTCCATGCTGCGCCGCCTCAAGCCTGTGGGTGATGCCACCTACTGGCTCGGCTCGGACGAACTCGGCCGCGACATGATCAGCCGCCTCATGCTCGGCTCCCGCCTGTCGCTGTTCATGGGCGTCACGCCCGTGCTCATCGCCTTCGTCATCGGGTCGAGCATCGGCATCCTCGCCGGCTATATCGGCGGGTGGACGAACACGATCCTGATGCGCACCATCGACGTGTTCTTCGCCTTCCCCTCGGTGCTTCTCGCCATCGCCCTGTCGGGGGCGCAGGGGGCGGGCATCTTCAACTCCATTGTGTCGCTGACCTGCGTCTTCGTCCCGCAGATCGCCCGCGTCGCCGAGAGCGTCACCACCGGCATCAGGCGGCGCGACTATATCGACGCCGCCAAGCTCTCCGGTGCATCCGCGTTGACGATCATGCGGGTGCAGGTGCTCGGCAACGTGGTGGGGCCGATCTTCGTCTATTCGACCAGCCTCATCTCCGTCTCGATGATCCTCGCCTCGGGCCTGTCGTTCCTCGGTCTGGGCGTGCGCCCGCCGGAGCCGGAATGGGGCCTCATGCTCAATACCCTGCGCACGGCGATCTACGTGAATCCTCTCGTCGCGGCTTTGCCCGGCGTGGCGATCTTCATCGTCTCGATCTCGTTCAACCTGTTCTCGGACGGGCTGCGCAGCGCCATGGAGATCCGCCAGTGAGCGTCATCCCGAACAGCCCCGATCCCTTCGCCGTCGATCGCGGCGGCCCCGCCCAGCCTTTGCTTTCGGTGTCCGGCCTCATCAAGCACTTCCCGGTCCGTAAGGGCACCGGGCCGAAGCGCGTGGTACGCGCCGTCGATGGCGTCGATTTCGACGTGCTGAAGGGCGAGACCCTCGGCATCGTCGGGGAATCCGGCTGCGGCAAGTCCACGACAGCCAAGCTCATCATGGGCCTGATCGAGCACGATTCCGGCGAAATGCTCTACGATGGCCAGCCCATCGGCGGGCGCGCCATGCCCTGGCGCAACTACCGGCGACAGGCGCAGATGGTCTTTCAGGACTCCTATGCCTCCCTCAACCCGCGCATGACGGTGGAGCAATCCATCGCCTTCGGTCCGAAGGTAAATGGTGTGCCTGGCCGTCAGGCTGTCGAACGCGCTCGGGCCTTGCTCGCCCGCGTCGGACTGGAGCCGAAGCGCTTCGCAGGGCGCTATCCGCACGAGATATCCGGTGGCCAGCGTCAGCGGGTGAACATCGCCCGGGCCCTTGCTCTGGAGCCACGCCTCGTCCTGTTGGACGAGGCGGTGTCGGCCCTCGACAAGTCGGTTGAAGCACAGGTGCTGAACCTGCTCCTCGACCTGAAGGCCGAGTTCGGGCTTACCTACATCTTCATCAGCCACGACCTGAACGTGGTCCGATTCATCTCGGACCGGGTGATGGTGATGTATCTCGGCCGCGTCGCCGAGATCGGCCCATCGGACTCGGTGCTGGCCGCACCCGCGCATCCGTATACGCAGGCGCTGCTCGCCTCCATGCCGTCCCTCGATCCCGACAACCGGACGCAAGAGGCGCTGCTCGCGGGCGATCCGCCGAACCCGATCGATCCGCCCTCCGGTTGCCGCTTCCACCCGCGCTGTTCTCTGGCGGAAGGCGTCTGTTCCTCGATCGAGCCGCCACTGGGCCCGGTCATGCCCCTGCACCGGGTGGCATGCCTCGCCCGCCAGCCCGGCTCCGGCCACTCGGCCGCTCCCTCGGAGGCCATCGCGGCATGAGAACGGCACAGACAAGCACGGCACAGACACAGGGCGGCCCGGCCGTCGAATTGTCCGGCCTGCGCGTCGCCTTCGGCAAGACGCAGGTGGTCGATGGCGTCGATCTCACGGTCGAACGTGGTCAGGCCCTCGCGCTGATCGGCGAATCCGGCTCCGGCAAGAGCGTGACGCTGCGCGCGATCCTCCGGCTGTTCTCTGCCGGGCGCAGCAAGATCGAAGGGAAAATCCTCGCGGCGGGCCAGGACGTGCTCGCCCTCGACAAGAAGGCCCTCGCGAACTTTCGCGGTGGCGACGTCTCGATGATCTTCCAAGAGCCGCTGCTCGCCTTCGATCCGGTCTACACGGTCGGTCGCCAGATCACGGAGGCCATCCAGCGCCACGAAAAGATCTCTTCGGCCGATGCGCGGGCGCGGGCGCTCGCCCTGTTCGAAAGGGTTCGGATCCCTAGCCCGGAGCGGCGGCTGGACAACTACCCGCACGAGATGTCGGGGGGCATGCGTCAGCGCGCGATGATCGCCCTGGCGCTGGCTTGCCGACCTCAGGTCTTGCTCGCCGATGAACCGACGACCGCGCTCGATGCCACGGTGCAGATCCAGGTGCTGCTCCTGCTGCGGGAATTGCAGCGTGACCTCGGCCTGTCCATCGTCATCGTCACGCACGATCTCGGGGCGGCGGTGGAGGTCGCGGACCGGATCGCGGTGATGTACGCGGGCAAGATCGTGGAGACCGGCACGGCCCGGCAGGTGGTCCGCAATCCGCACCATCCGTACACGATCGGCTTGCTGCGGAGCCGCGCCGAGGGTGCGATGGACAAGGGCAGCCGCCTCCAGACGATCCCCGGTAGCCCGCCCGACCTCGCCAACCGGCCGCCCGGCTGCCCCTTCGCGCCGCGATGCTTCCTCGCGAAGGATCGCTGCCGTATGGAAATGCCACCGGAAGCCGAGATTGCCCCCGGCCACCGCGCGGCCTGCTGGTTCACGGATGAGGCTTCCGCCGCCTATCGCGCCGGGCCGCAGCCGGTAGCAGTCGAAATGGTCTGAAAGCGCTAAGCTGTTGGGATGAGTTCGACAGATTCGCCCCAGCGCCTGAACGCCTATGGCCAACCCATCGGCCATGATGTGCCGGATTGGTCCCCCCGGCCGAGGCCACCGCGCACGCCCATGCGTGGCCGGTTCTGCCGCGTCGTTCCGCTCGATCCGGCGGCCCATGCGAGCGCTCTCTACGCGCTCTTCGCGGGCGCGCCGGATCGCCGGAGCTGGACCTATCTGGTCGATGATCTGCCGGATACGGAAGCTGCCTATCGTGAACGGCTGGAACGGCAGGCGGTGGGTGACGACCCGCTGTTCCACACGATCCTCGACGCCGAAACCGGCGCGCCTCTAGGCATTGCCTCGTATCTGCGGATCGAGCCCGTCCATGGGGTGATCGAGGTCGGCCATCTCCATTTCGGGCCGAGCCTGCAGCGGAAGCCCGCCGCGACCGAGGCCATGGCGCTGATGATGGCGCGGGCCTTCGATGAGTTGGGGTATCGCCGCTACGAGTGGAAATGCGACAGCCTCAACGCGCCGTCGCGGGCAGCGGCCCTGCGCTATGGGTTCACCTTCGAAGGCATCTTCCGCAATGCGGTGATCGTGAAGGGTCGTTCGCGCGACACAGCGTGGTTCTCAATCACGGACGCCGAATGGCCCCGCCTGCGCAAGGCTTTCCAGGCTTGGCTCGCGCCGGAGAACTTCGATGCCGGAGGTCATCAGCGGCGGAGCCTTGCGGAGATCCGCAGCTGAAGACGGTTCTCTCGTCATTGCGAGCGTCAGCGAAGCAATGACGACGTGGTCTCAAGTCGCTCCTGCCAGGAACCGATCCGCCGTCCGCAATGCCAGCGCCATGATCGTGAGCGCCGGGTTGGCCGCGAGCGAACTCGGGAAGGTCGAGCCGTCGCTGATCCAGAGGTTGTCGATCTCGAAGCTCCGGCCATACGGATCCACCACCGCCTTGTCGGCGTCATGGCCCATGCGGCAGGTGCCGAGGGTGTGGGCGACACGTTCCAGTACCCAGATGTCCTTGGCGCCCGCCGCCTCCCACAGGTCCCGCATCACCTTCGTGGCATGAGCGTTGAGGCGGTCGGCGTTGGCGTCGTAACCGAAATCGATCCGAGGCTTGCGCATCCCACGTGCATCGACCTCATCGGACAGGGTGAGGACGTTGGCTTCGCTCGGCAGCGTCTCGCCGTTGATGCCGATGCCCGCGAAATGATTATAGCGGTCGAGGTAATCGGTCAGCGCCTTGCCCCACAGGCCGCGCCCTCGGGCGACGGAGTTGCCGAAGGTCAACGGCACGACGCCAAGGCTTTGGATCAGGTATCCGCCCGCGAAATCCGCACCTTCGGGCCGGAGGAAATCCTCCGTGATGAGGGAGGATGGGTAGCCCCGGTTCATCCGCACCTCGTGGTCGAAGGTGCCCCAGACCTGCGTCGCCACATGGCCCATGTAGTTCCGGCCGACCTGACCGCTGCCGTTGGCGAGGCCGTTGTGCAGCAGGAGACGCGGCGTCTCCACCGCCCCGGCGCAGAGGAACACCGCCCGGCAACGCTGCCGCTTCTCGCGTCCGCCCTGGCTGTAGATGACGGCCGTGATCCGCCCGTCGCCACCCCGCTCGAAGCCCGTGACGAAGCTTTCAGCCCGGATCTCCGCGCCGTGCGAGACGGCGAGCGGAAGGTAGGTGACGTCCATGCTCGCCTTGGAGCCGTTCCGGCAACCTTGGTGGCAGTAGCCGCAATTGATGCAGGCATGCCGCTGAGGCCCCCCTTCCGAGGCGTAATCCCGCGACACGAGGGCCGCGGGCGCATCGGCCCAGCGAATGCCGCGAGCGTCGCAAGCTCCGGCCATCAACTCGGCCGGTCCATTGCGCGGAACGGGGGGCAGGGGATAACGGCGGCCCGAATCCCACGGATAACTCTGCGCGCCGGACACGCCGAGATAGCCTTCGACCTGCTCGTAATAAGGGACGAGTTCTGCATGCGAGAGCGGCCAATCGCATCCCTCACCGGACTCGGAGAAGAGGCGCAGGTCGCGCGCATCGGCCCGGGGCACGAAGGCACCCCAATGCAGCGTCGAGCCTCCGACGCCCGTGCCGCTGTTGTTGCCGCCGAACGCCTCCGGCGTGTCGCCGCCACTCAGCCGCTCATCCGTCCAGTAGATCTCGTCCGCCAACGTTTCATCGAAGGCGAAGCCTTCCGGGCGAAAATTCGGGCCGGCTTCGAGCGCGACCACTGAGAGGCCCGCCGCCGCGAGCTTGGCGAGGACGGGGGCGCCGCCCGCCCCGGTGCCGATCACCACGGCATCCACCGTGTCGTCCACGGCATAGGTCCGCATCGAATCGAGGTTCATCGTGCGGCCTCCCCGGTGCGGGGCTCCCAGGGTTCGGGTGAATCGAGGCCGGTACGGACGAATCCCGGCAGGCCGGACGCGATCGGCTCGGGGCGGTCACCGCCTGCGCCGATGCCGGAGAAGCCGATCCGCGCGAGAGTGGCCGGATGAGCGAGGTAGAGCCGCGCCGCGTCGGACCGAGCGTCCTCGAACCAGAAGCGCATCTGTGCCGCGTCGAGCCGACCTCCGAGGGACGGCACGACGGTCAGATCACCCTTCTGAGCCAGGGTGAGCAGCGCATCCTGCTGCGCCTCGTCGAGCACGACGAACGGACGGCCATGGGCGGCACGGGCCGCCGCATCGAGGGTGCGCAGGGCGTCGCGATAGGCGCGCGTATCGGGCGGCAGGGTGGCGAAACGCCATCCATCGCCACTTCCGGTGGCGAGGCGGGCATCGATCCGTGCCGCCGCGTCGAGGCCCGGCACCGGCAGTACGCGACCGAAAACGGCGCGCAGGATGGCGAGTTCGACCGCATCGAGCGCCTTCGGCCTATAGGCCGGATCGTCAGGCTTCGCCCGGTCCAGCAGCGCGTCGCGCAGGCGCGAATTCACCCGGTCGGAGGCGATCAGCGCGGTGTATTCGGCGGGAATTGCGGGAGCGGACGATGCCTCGGCCACGCTCGTAACGGGTTTACGGATCAGGCCCGCCAGTTCACCGGGCCGTTCGAGCGGCAGGAGATGCGCGACGCCCTCTACCGTGACGAGGCGCCCGTTCGGGCAATGCGGCAGTGTGAGTGCCGCTTGGGCGTCAGGTCCGAGATCGGCGTCTTCCGAACCCGCGATCACCAGGACAGGAAGGCGCAGCACGCCAATCCGTTCGCAGAGATCCTCGTTTGCGCCGGACGTCAGCCACGCACGCCATGCGGGCGACGCGGCGCGCAGGACATCTTCGACGGCCTTATCTTCCGCCGCAGGTTCCAGGTCCTTCGCCACGTTGGCGCGAACGAAGGCCCGCGCCTCGCGTCGCCGCGTCCCCTCGTCGGCGTCGATCCACGAGAGCATGTGAGTGCGGCGATCCTCGGGGATCGGCTCTGGGCTCGGCGGCGAGCCGGAGATCAGCACGAGACCGGCAAGGTCGCGCAAGACGGCATCGCCGTCCTCAGCGCGGTGGGCGAGGGTCAGGGCCACCTTCGCGCCCATGCTGTGCCCGACGATGCGGAACGGTCCTGACGCCATGCTCGCGATGGAGGCGCTCACCGCATCCGCCATCTCATCGACGGAATAGCCCGTGCTGTCGCGCGCCGCGCCGAAGCCCGGCAGATCGAGCGGGATGAGCCGGTGCGTTCCGCCCAGAGCCTCGGAAAGGGAATCCCAGGTCCGGGCACTCCCACCGAGAAAATGAAGGCAAAACAGGATGTCTGGGGGCTGTCCGGTCATGCGCCGGACATCGCGCGGCATTAACTTAGTTCAATGAGGTGCGACACCTTAGGGTTGGAATAAAATAGGTTAATCATGGATGAGTTGTGCTGGCGGGTCGATGAAGCGTGCCTCAACGCTTGGCCGAGCCCGCGCCATCTCCTCGTTCATGGCTATCTGCTACGCATGGCCGGCGGGCCTTCGAAGCGCATCAACTCATGCAACCCCCTGCGCGGGGCGGGTGACCCCGAAGCGGCGATCTCCGCCAGCGAAGCGATCTATGCCGACCTTGGACGGCGGTCGATCTTCCGGGTCCCAGACATCGCGGCACAGATGCTGCCGGGGCTCGAACGCCGGGGCTACCGGGCCATCGGTGAGACGCGAACCCTCTACCGTGAGATCAAGGCGCTCCCAGAGGCGGACGGTTCAGGGATCACCGTTGCAGCAACACCCTCAGCGGCTTGGCTGGCGGTTCGGGATGCGGTGAGCAACAACGATCCGGAGGCGGCCCGCACCTTTCGCATGGTCACCGACGCCATCGTTCTACCCCGTGCCTTCGTCTCGGTGGACGGCCACGGCGACGGGGGCGCCATCTGCTTCGGCGTACGCGACGGCGATCTCCTCGTCATCGAGTCGGTGGCGGTGCCGTCCCCTCTTCGCAAGCGCGGGCTGGCCCGCCGGGCAGTCATGGCGCTGATACGCTGGGGTGCCGAGACGGGGGCGAAGGCCGTCTGCCTACAGGTCGAGGCCGACAACGCGCCCGCCGTCGCCCTTTACGAGGGCGTCGGTATCGAAAGGGAATTGTACCGCTACCACTATCGCGTGCGCTTTTAGAGCGTAACCGACCGAGGTGAGCCGCGCCGTTAAGGAATTCCCGCCCGTCCCTGCGCTCGCAAAGACGGAGGCACGTAAGCCATCTTGGTCGAAGACGGCTCTAGCCCTCAAACAGCGAGGCTTGGCTCGGCGGCTTCGCCTTGGCGCGGGGCGCGCGCTTCGTCTTGGCAGGCAACGCTTCGACCGTGCCATCCGCAAATTGCAGGCTGAGGCGCTGTGCGGCCTCGGCGTCCTCGGCCCGGCGCAGAGGATGCCCCTCACCGTCGCGGACCAGGGCGAAGCCACGGTCGAGGACGGCGCGATAGCTGAGGCTGCCGAGCAATTGCCCGAGCGCCTGAAGCCGCGCGTGCCGTCGTTCGATGTCGTGTGACCCTGCCTGCGCGAGTCGGGCGGCCAAGCCATTCAGGCGGTCTCTGCGGCGGGCTTCGAGGGCGCGGGCGCGTTCCAGCCCCGTCCCCTTCGCCACGACGAGGCGGCGGGCCAATTGCGCGACCTGATCCTCCTTGCGGCGCAGATCCACGACGAGCGCCCGGTGGGCGCGGTCATCGATCCGTTCCAGCCGGGCGCGGGCATTCGCCAGCGCCAGCTCCGGTGAGCGGCGGGCAAGCCGGTCGAGCAGAGCCTGCAACCGGACACGGTGCCGGGCCGCGCCCGCCGCCAAGGCTGGGGCGAGTCTGGCTTCCGCAAGATCTAGCCGCTGCCGCTTGGTCGCCAACAGCATGTCCGGCCCCGGCATGGCGCGGACGAGGCCACGCAGGTCGGCGTGATCGCGCTCGATCCGGCGGCGAACCGCTCCACCACCCCGAGCGGCCAACTCGGCCACGGAGGCAATCAAGTCGGCGCGCACCGGCACCGCCATTTCGGCCGCGCCCGTCGGCGTCGGAGCCCGCCGGTCGGCCACGTGGTCGATCAACGTCGTATCGGTCTCGTGGCCGACGGCGGAGATCAGCGGGATCACGCTCTCGAACGCGGCGCGGACGACGCATTCCTCGTTGAAGGCCCACAGATCCTCGATGGAGCCGCCGCCGCGCGCCACGATCAACAGATCGGGCCGGGGGATCGGGCCGCCGGGCGTCAGGGCGTTGAAGCCGCGGATCGCCGCCGCGACTTCCTCGGCCGCGCCGTCGCCCTGCACGCGCACCGGCCAAACCAGGACGGGCCGGGGGAAACGGTCCTGCAGCCGGTGCAGGATATCCCGGATCACGGCGCCGGTCGGGGAGGTGACCACACCGACGATGCGGGGCAGGAACGGAATCGGCTTGCGATGCTCCGGCAGAAACAGCCCTTCAGCCGCCAGCATCTTCCGCCGCTCTTCCAGCAGAGCCATCCACGCGCCGAGCCCGGCGGGCTCCAGGCTGTCGATGACGATCTGATAGGATGACTTGCCCGCGAAGGTCGTGATCCGGCCCGTCGCGACGACCTCCAACCCCTCCTGGGGCTTCTGGCGAAGGCGTCCATAGACCCCCTTCCACACCACCGCGTCGATGCGCGCCTGCCCATCCTTCAATGAGAAATAGGCGTGGCCGGAGCCGTGGACGCCGCGGAAACCGGAGATCTCGCCGCGCAGGCGGACATGGCCGAAGCGCTCTTCGAGCGTCTGCTTGAGCGCGGAGGCGAGGTCGCCCACCGACCATTCCGGCTGGTTTCCGGCGAGCACCGATGAGGGCGGCACGTCGGTCGAGAGCGGGAGCGCCTTGGGGCGGGGAGGGGGAACGAGGGGCATTGCCGGGACGCTAGGCGGCCCGCGCCCGCCGGTAAAGATGGAAACCCGCGCGGAGCGCCGCATGTACTCATTCGATCGAAACGAGGAGAGGCGACCCCATGAGCACGTTCATCGCGGTGGTTCTGGTCTGCGCCAACGGCATCGCGCAGGAAGCCTGCACCGATGCCCAGGCCCTGGAAGTGCGCAAGGTTCGTGTGGCCAACGAACTCGGCTGTGCCACGGGTTGGCAGGAGATCATCGCCCGCACCGATCTGCGCGACGACATCGGCAAGACCGCCTACCTGAAGACCGAATGTCGACGGGTGAAGGAATAGGATGCCGCTACAACGCCCGCGCCTGTTCCCGCAGCACGAACTTCTGGATCTTGCCCGTGGAGGTTTTCGGCAGGGCGCCGAAGACCACCATTTTAGGAACCTTGAAGCGGGCCATGCGCTCGCGGCAGAAGGCAATCACCTCTTCGGGTGACGGAATGGCGGCGCCCGGCTTGGCCTCGAGAAAGGCGCAGGGCGTTTCGCCCCAGGTGGCGTCGGGCCGGGCGACCACCGCCGCCAACATCACGGACGGGTGCCGCATCAGCACCTCCTCGACCTCCAGGCTGGAGATGTTCTCTCCGCCGGAGATGATGATGTCCTTCGACCGGTCCTTGATCTCGACCGCGCCATCCGCGTGCCACACCCCGAGATCGCCCGTGGCGTACCAGCCCCCGGCGAGGGATGCCTCCGTGGCTGTCGGATTGCCGAGATAGCCCTTCATGATCGTGTTGCCGCGAAGCCGGATCTCGCCGATCCGGCTTCCGTCCTGCGCCACAGGCTCGCCGGTTTCCGGGTCGGTGACGGTCACCGCGTCGAGGGTCGCGAGCGCCACGCCCTGCCGGGCCATGCGCTGGTAGCGCTCGTCGTCGGTCAGGTCGGCCCAATCGGGCTGGGCGAGGCAGGCCGTGGCCGGACCATAACTTTCGGTCGCGCCGTACAGATGGGTCACGCGGAATCCGCGCTCCTCCATGGTGCGGATGATCGTGGAGGAGGGCGCTGCCCCGCCGACGGCACAGCGGACGATCTGCGGGAAGTCGCGTTGCTCGTGCGCGGGCGCATGAGCGATCATGGAAAGCACGATCGGCGCACCGCAGAGATGCGTCACCCCGTGCTCGGCGATCAACCGGAAGATGTCCGCAGGCTCCACCCTGCGCAGGCAGACCTGCGTCGCCCCGGCCGCGACGCAGGCCCAGGGGTAGGACCAGCCGCTGCAATGGAACATCGGCAGGGTCCAGAGATACACGCTCTCGCCCGACAGGCCGAAGGTCACGGCATTGCCGAGCGCCTGCAGATAGGCGCCGCGATGGCTGTAGACGGCGCCCTTCGGGTCGCCGGTCGTGCCCGAGGTATAGAGCAAGCAGAGCGATTGCCACTCGTCCTCGGGCGGTGCCCAGGAATGCGCGGGATCGCCTGCCGCGATCAGATCCTCGTAGGCGAGTGCCCCGTCGATCCCACCGGCGCCGATGGCGACGACGAGGGGCGGGGAGTCCATCTCGGCCACCGCCTTCGCGGCGAGTGCTGCATGGGCATCCTCCACGATCAGGACTTTCGCGCCGCCGTGCCGGAGGGAGAACGCAATGGTTGCGGGATCGAGGCGGGTATTGAGCGGATTCAACACCGCCCCGAGCATGGGGATGGCGAAATGCGCTTCGACCATCTCAGGACTATTGGAGGCGAGGATCGCCACCGTGTCGAGCCGTCCGACACCCCGCGCGGCAAGGGCCGAGGCGAGACGGCGGCACCGCTCGTACAGAAGTGTGTAGGTCAGGCGCCGCTCGCCATCGATCACCGCGATCCGCGCGCCGAAGGCCGCCGCGGCGCGGGCGAGGAGGCTGACGGGCGTCAGCGGCACGTAATTCGCCGCTCGGCGCTCAAGCCCGGCCTCGAACCGGTGTGCGGCTCCGGCGGAAGGCGGGATCGGGGAGTCCGGCATGCGTGCCCTCTCGGTCAGGCGGAGGGCGTGGCGTTCGCCCGTTGCGCAGATGATCGGCCGACCATTCGAGGTGTCAATCGCAAGCCCGGATAGGGCAGGGCGTCCGTAATGAGATGGGCAAGATCATCACGCGCACCCTGTTGACGGGATCCGCCTCGGTATCAGATGCCTATCATACCGGTCTTGAACCGGTTTCGCCGCGAGCAGGAGCCGAGTGTGAACAACGACAACCTGCCAGCCAAGTCCGATGCGATGCGTCGCGAAATGGCCGAGGGTGCCGTCGCCAAGGCGCGGGAAGTCTATGAGCGTTACGCCCATTCCGGCGAACAGGCGCTGAACGCCTTCGAGGCCTCCATGGCCCAGGCCTTCGAGGGCTGGCGGCAGGTGATGGGCGCGACCCGCGAGGCGGCAACGCAGGTCACCGACAGTAACGTCGCGGGTGCCCGCAAGGCGCGGGAGCAATGGGAGGCTGCGGGCGCGCGCCTCTACAATGCCGCCGAGGACAATGCGAGCCAGATGCTGGCCGCCATGCGCGAGATCGGGCATCGGATGCTGATCGCTTCCGATACCAACGTGCGCGCCTCCCTCGACTTCGCGGAGAAGCTCGCGGCCACCTCCGATCCGCGTGAGATGCTGCAATTGCAGGTGACGTTCCTGCAGGACCAGTCCCGGCGCATCACCGATCAAGTGGTCGACCTGCACCAGACGACGTCCCGTTTGGCACGTGAAGCTGCCATCAGCGCCGAAACCCGGTGAACGCTCCCTTCGCGCGGCAGTCCAGCGGCACCCGGCCGCTGCGGCTCGATGAACTCGCCTCGGCCGACGTCCCCTTCAGGACGGGCCATTTCCTCGCTTACGCGCCCAAGGATTTCCACCGGATCGCCTATGTCGATTGGGGCGATCCGGCGAGCGAGCGCGTCGTCATCTGCGTTCACGGCCTCAGCCGCCAAGCACGGGATTTCGACCCGCTGGCCTACGCCCTGGCCAAGATGGGCTACCGGGTGGTCTGCCCGGACCTTCCGGGGCGGGGCCTCTCCGGCTGGCTGCGCGATCCCGAACTCTACGGGCTACCCCAATACGCCGCCGACATGGCGGCGCTCATCGCCCATCTCGGTCTGAAAGGCGAGATCGACTGGATCGGGACCTCGCTCGGCGGCCTCACCGGCATGGTGTTGGCCTCCGCGCAGGACACGCCGATCCGTCGCCTCGTCATCAACGATATCGGGCCGTTCCTGCCCTGGGCGCCGATCCGCCATATCGGCGACCGCCTGCGCGATGCGCCCCGGCTGCACCACAACCTTGCCTCGGGCGAATCGCGGCTGCGGATCGTGCTCGGCGCGTTCGGACCGCTCACCGACGAGCAGTGGCGGCATCTCGCCAAGCACAGCTTCTTCCCGGACCAGAACGGCGGCTGGCGCCCCCATTACGATCCTGCGATCGGACAGGCGTTCCGGCCGGGCCGCGTCTACAGCGTGAGCATGTGGCGCGATTGGGACGCCATCACCTGCCCGGTCCTGCTACTGCGCGGCACGCAGTCCGAACTCCTCCTGGCGGAGACCGCCGACGAGATGATGCGGCGGGGTCCGCGCACCTATCGGGTGGAGATCCCCGATTGCGGACATGCCCCGGCTCTCCTCGATCCGGACCAGATCCGCATCGTCACAGACTGGATGGGGCCCGCGGGGTAATCCTACCGCCGCGGCCTCGCTGCGCCCGGAACGACGATGAGCCGGTACGCCTTCGCGCATAGCAAAACCCCGCTGCGGCAGGGCCGCGCGGGCAAGTCGAGCCTGGGGAAACAAGAGCGTACGTTGCAGCGAAGCCGTGGCGGGAGGGCTGAGATGGGGCGTCTCGCGTGTTCGAAGTCGTGCCTGATAGGCCGCTTCCATGCCCCTGGGGCCGCTCCCGTCCGGTTATCCGTCGAAAGACCGCTAGGTTACGGGCCGAACGCACCCGTTTCCATGATGGCGGCAGCCTGCTGAGGTGGAGTCATCCCTGTCTCCTACAGCTCGTTGCGAGGTATTCGACAGTCATCCGCACTATCCCTAGGGTGCCGGATGGCTCGTGCGCCGCATCTGCGAAGCACAGGACAGAGACTGCTCCCGTCTTTGAGGCTCGTCAACTCGAAAAATGAAGCCGCCTCCGGTTTCCTTGCATGGGGTGTAGCGGGGGCGATCCTTCACAAGCTTAACAAAGACTTTTAATGGCGCCAATTGTTTAGGCCGCAATTGAAAGGCCTCGTCGGCTTTCACGCTTATCGCCGTTCGGCCTCCGCGGTGGTGGCAGGTTTCCCGACGATGCGGTCGCGCAGATCCATGAACCAAGTCGGCGCGGGGGCGCGGCCGTCGCCGATCACCACCGTCGCGGTCATGCCGGCGACCAGCGGCACCTCCGGCGGAACGTGGTCGATCCGGATACGGACCGGCACGCGCTGGGCGAGGCGGACCCAGGTGTAGATGGGGTTCACGTCCGGCAAGCCCTGTGTGCTCGCGGTGGCGTTGGCCGTCGAGATACCGAGCGTGACGCTGCCCACCGTTCCGCGCAGATGTTGCGCGTAGCCCATCAAGGCGATGTCCGCAGACGCGCCCACCTGAATGTTGGCCATCTTCGTTTCTTCGAAGTAGCCGTCGATCCAGTAGGAATCGATATCGACGACGTTGATGTTGGACGTGCCGCTGCGTGCGTAATCTCCGACGCGCATGAGCAAATTGGTGACGCGTCCGTTCACGGTGGAGCGCACCTGGGTGCGCTCAAGATTGATCTTGGCCTGACGCAGCTGAGCCTGTGCGCTTTCGAGGGCGGCGGACGCGATCTTCGCGTTGCCGGCATAGATCTGCTTCTCCTCCACCGAAGTCGAAACGGTGGACAGAGCTTCGCGCCGGGCGGCCTGGGCGCTTTTCACCGATAGATCGGCCTCGCGGTTCTTCACCTCGGCATCGGCGGAGGTGACGGCGACTTCGAAATCGACCGGGTCGATCACGTAGAGAACGTCGCCCTTCTTGACGTTCTGGTTGTCGGCGACGCGCACGTCCACGATCTGCCCGGAGACCTGCGGGGCGATGTTGGCAACCTGCACGCGCACCCGTCCGTCGCGGGTCCAGGGGGCCTCCACGTAGAAGGTCCAGACAAAGGCGGCCGCCACGAAGGCGACGAGGAGGATCAACACCGTCGCGGCGATGCGGAACAGCTTCGCAGCCCGGCTGCGGCCCGTGGCGCGAGTGAACCTCGCATGCGAGGTGGGCGGATCGACCGGAGGCGGCTCGGACGTCTTCGGGGTGTCCTGCGGCGCGACCCTCTTGGGATCGTCCTCGTCGGCGGTGGTCTGCGTCATCAGATGAAGGCAATCAGCAGGGCGAGGACGCAGACGTAGATGCCGGCCTCGGCAAGGGGGGCGTTCGCCACGTACCGGCTGAACCGGATCCGCGCGAAGAGGAAACGGAGGAGGACGAGGACAGCGAAGGCCGCCAGGGCATACCCCACGAAGGACGAGACCATGACCCCACCGAAGTGGATATCCTTGTACATGACCAGTCGTGCCGCCTCTGGATCAGAACGGAGCAATATCGAGCCGCTGCAGAAAGCGGCGATGGGATGCAATGGTTCGAGCCGCGCTCACAAGATCGCTCACGACCCTGGCGGTGAGAAGCCGCGCGCCGCGCTCGTGAGGACGCGATGCGGCGAGCAACTTGCGGGCTGCATCTTCCAGCGCCCAGGCATCGCCCTGCGCAAGCGCATTGCGAGCCCCCGGTATGAGCGGTCGAAAAGCTTCGACGCGCCAGAGGGCTCGGAGCTCCGCGTGAGCCCGGGCCGCCGCCGCCTCGAGCCGCGCGAGGGCGAAGGCGTGCATCAGGTTCGCCCGACGCACCGCACCGTTGCCTGAACTGTAGCTCGCGAATTGGAACAGCCGGTCGGCATTGAGGCTGGTGCGGGTCGTCGCGTCTCCCCCCTCACCGAGCATGGCATCGGCGAGGGCGCGCTTTGCGGAATCGAGGGCGAAGATCCGCTTCTGTGCGTTGCTCACCGGCAGCACGAGCCGCACCACGATGCTGAGGATGATGGCAGCGACCACCACGAGGAAGGCGTTCAGGAGAAACGTCTGCGCGTCGTAGCTCTGCGGGTTCGAGGGCCCGAGCAACACGGGGAAAAACACAATCAGGATGAAGCCGATGCCGAACGTCTTCGGGTTCAGCGAGAGGAAGCAGCCGAAGTAGATGACCGGGGCCATCACCATGGCGAGCATGGGAAAGCCCTGGACGCCGTTGAGCAGGGCAAAGCGCGCCACCCCCGCGAGTGTCGCGGCCAGGGTCATTCCGACGAGGACGCCATTGGCGAATTTCTTCGGGTCCGGCGTCACCGACGAGAGGGCGGCCGTGGCCGCAACCTGCACAAGGGCAAAGGAGGCCTGCGGCAGGCCGAGGGCCACGAAGCTCGCTGCGGTCACGGCGAAGGCGATGACCACGCGCATCGCGCCACGGAACGCGATCGGGAAATCGCGATGGGTGGGCAGGCGCGCATCGCGAAGGGGCTCATGGCCGTCGGCCAGGGCCTTCAGTCCGTCTTGCGCGTAGATCGCCGCACAGGCGAAATCGAGCGCCCGCTGGAGCACGACAATCTCGTCGATCTCGCGGTGAGGGTCGCGAATCGCGTCATCGACCAGTTCCCGCAGTCGCTCATCCTCGGCGTCCAGGCGTGACGGATCCGGGCCCTCCGCGATGCGGCGGCAGATCGCCAGTGCCTCGTCCACGGCGGGCGTCGGCCTGCGGACATGCGCCGCCGCGGCCGCGATGGTACGGATCGAGGCCGCCATGACGTAGAGGGCGGCCATGCAGCTCCGCGCGCCCGCCGCTCGAAACGGACCATCGTCTAGTTCCCCCGCGATGGCGCTGGCATCAGCGCGCATGGGCGCGATCTGGCGGATCAGGGCGGCGATGCGGGCCGCGCCGAGGTCGCCCTTCTGCATCGTCTCCGCAGCGTAGGCGCGCGTCGCATCCCAGGCTCCCGCCATGGTCGGCAGCAGAGCGCGCCACGTGCTCGGTGAGGCGAGCGCATCGTTGATGAAGGTGATGGCGACGATGCCGAGCACGATCGCCGCCAGCCGCGCGGCGGCGGCGTCGAATGTGTCTTGCGGCGTATCGATCTGCGCCAACCCGACGATGGCAACCGTGTAGCCGGATAGCATCGCCCCATAGGCGCGACTGTCCTGGAGATATTGCGCGACGAACACGCAGAGGCCGAGCCAGACCGAAACGCAGACCAGCAGCAGCACCCGATCCTGCCCGAACAGGGCGATGATCAGGATCGACATGGCCGCGCCGATCAGCGTGCCGACCAGCCGGTAGACCGCCTTCGACAGGGCCTGGCCTCGCTTCGGCTGGGCGAGGATGGCGACGCACGTCGCCGCCGAGGAGGCGCTATCCAGCTGAAGCCAGAAGGCGACGCCGAGCGCGAGCATCATCGCGATCCAGATGCGGCTCGCAAAAGCCCAGGCGGCCGGCTTGGGAACCCAATCGTCGGCGAGGTCGATCAGCCGGTCCAGACGGGACGGACCGGCTGCCGCGGCGTTGTGCTGCCGCGCGTTCATCGAACCTCCCGCAAGCCGAGCCATCAGACTCGCAGAACGCACGCGTAGCGTTGCAGTTCAACCTGGCGTCGCGGAGGGCAGGGCTGACCAATCAGGCCTTGTCGTGGCCCTTCAAGCGCTTGTTGCACTTGCTCCAGAATTGCGGCCACTTCGGCCCCTGAGAGGCCTTTTGCGCGTCGGTGAGGGCGCGCCATTCGGTGCCGCACTGCTTCTGCCGCTCCCTCGCAGCGGCTTGTCCGGCGCTCGGCGTCTTCGCGGGCGCCTCGGCGGCGGGAGGAGCCTCCGCCGGAGCATCCTTGGCCAACGCGACAGGCGCAGCGGCCAGCGAAAAGGCCAGAAGGCTGGCCGCGAACAAACGGTCGATCATCGTGTCGTCCTTCCATGGCCGCCCGACCGGGCGACGATGGAACCGGGACACGGCCGATGAATGGAATCGAGCCTTTTCGCACAGCTTGGCCCGCGTCATCCCCTCACGACCACGTGAAACAACTTGACCTTGTAGCTTGAGCCACGGGATAAAATCGTCTTCATTCGCGCCTGCACAGGGTCCGTGGCGGACCGCTGGAAGGGATACGTTTGATGGCAGCGGTCAACGTCCGGCCGATCGACGTGCATACGTGGAGCACGCCGAACGGTTGGAAGGTCCCGATCATGCTGGAGGAGTGCGGGCTGCCCTATCGGGTCGTGCCCGTGAACATCGCCAAGAACGAGCAGTTCGCGCCGGATTTTCTGGCGATCTCACCCAACAACAAGATTCCGGCCATCGTCGATCCGGATGGTCCGGGCGGCCAGCCGATCACCGTGTTCGAATCCGGAGCGATCCTTCAGTATCTCGGCCGGAAGACCGGGCGGTTCTATCCGACCGACGAGCGCCAGCGCGTAGCGGTGGATGAGTGGCTGTTCTGGCAGGTGGCGGGCTTCGGGCCGATGCTCGGCCAGACCCATCATTTCACCATCTACGCGCCGGAAAAGGTGCCCTACGCGATCGACCGGTTCACGGCCGAAGCCAAGCGGCTCTACGGCGTACTGGAACGACGGCTCGAGGGGCGCGACTTCATCGCGGACGAGTTTTCCATCGCCGATATCGCGACGGTGACCTGGGCGAAACTGAACTTCAAACAGGGCGTCGATATCGCCACCCTGCCTAATGTCGCCCGCTGGCTCGAACGGGTGCTCGCGAGGCCCGCCGTCCAGCGGGGCCTCGCAGCGGTCTAGAGCGCTTTCCGACGAAGTCGTCGCCGGTTCGTCGCAAGAAAGCGCTTCACCAAGGACCTGGAGCCGCTGCCTGATGCGATGAGGTTCAGCGGCTCAAGCCCGTTAGTTCTTGTTCGCGGCCTGCTGGTTCACGCCGGGCACGCGCGTCCAGGTCTGCGAGCCGCAGAGAACCTTCAGCAGGCAGCCCGAGACGCTCAATTCGGACTCGCTCTCGCGCTCCATGCTGACGTCGTAGGTCTTGCCTTCCTCGACGTTGTAGATCTGGCCCGAGAACTTGCTGTCGTCGGGACGCAGGCCCTCGATGAGTTGCAGGCCGATGACCGGGCGAGCCCGCTTCTTCGGGTCGGGGTTCTTCACATCCGTGCGGGGGGCGCCGGCCTCGTTCGTCGGTACCTTCAGCCACACGACCTTGCCGCAGACATGGGCGGGGTTCGTGCCGCAGCGATCGATCTGGATCTTGGCGCGGCCATCACCCGTCAGCCACGTCCCGGACGGATCGCGAGGCGTCTCCGCCTGGGCGCCTGCCAGTCCGGCGAGGAGGAAAGCGGGGCTGAGGGCGACGCGGAAGATCGGCTTCATGGGCAGCTCCGAATTCTGAGGGCATGGCGTGACGCCGTGGCCCGATGCGGCGATGAGGCCTCCGCAATCGGGCGATTTTTCGGCCGTGTTGCGGCAACGCCACGTTTCCCCGGTTTTCCCAAACCGGTCCGCGCGGGTTGAGGCAGGGGTGACGCGAGGCTATAAGCCCGCCGCCCAAGGGTTTTTGCGCGAACGCAATTTGCGCCGATTCCGGGCCGCGGAGCGATGCGGACCAGTTTCGTGCGCCCGAACCCCAGCCCCGATATTCTTAGAGAGACGACGGACCATGGCCACCGAGCGCACCTTCTCGATCCTCAAGCCCGATGCGACCCGCCGCAACATCACCGGCGCTGTCAACGCCCTGATCGAGGGCGCGGGCCTCCGCATCGTCGGCCAGCGCCGCATCCAGATGACCAAGGCTCAGGCCGAGAAGTTCTACGAGGTCCACAAGGAGCGCCCGTTCTACGGCGAGCTCGTGGAGTTCATGACCTCCGGCCCGGTCGTGGTGCAGGTTCTTCAGGGCGAGAACGCCGTCGCCAAGTACCGTGAGGTGATGGGTGCCACCAACCCGGCCCAGGCCGCCGAGGGCACGATCCGCAAGCAGTTCGCCGAGTCGGTCGGTGAGAACACCGTCCACGGCTCCGACAGCCAGGAGAACGCGAAGCTCGAGATCGCGCAGTTCTTCCAGGATTCCGACCTCACCGCCTAAGGCGCAAGGTGGCCGGCGGGGCACAGCTCCGCCGGTTCCCATCCCGTCCTCACGATGGCCGGACAGTGTGTCCGCCCCGTCATTGACGCGGAAGACTACGGAAGCGACCAGGGAGCCCGGTCAAACACCCGAGCCCTGGAACCGTCTACCAATGAAGACCCGTCTCAACCTGCTGATCGCGACCGGCCTCCTCGCCCTCGGCGCTACCGCCGCCCTCGCGAGCGGGTCTTCGGCCCCCTTCGAGCAATACCAGCCCGATCCCGCGCTGAAGACCGCGAGCAAGGCCAACCTGGAAGGCCGTGTGCGCCATGCCTGCGCCGTCGTGCAGGCCCGCATGACCAGCGCTTCCGAGGCGTCGCTGGAGCGTCCCTGCGGCTGCTACGCCAAGCAAACCCTGCGCAGCCTCGACGAGTCCGAGATCGACGCCTACCGCACCACCGGGTATTTCAACGACAGCGCCCGCGCGAAGGCCCTCTCGGCCCTCGACGCCTGCAAGCTGCAGCGTCCGGTCTGATCTTCAAAGTCGTCGTTGCGAGCCAAAACGCAGCGGTTCAAGAGGCGCGGCGCTCTGGAGCGTCGCGCTGCCCGGGATCGCCATGAAGGGTAAGGCCGTCAGAGGCTGAACAGCACAGCCTCTGGTGGTGTCTCGCTGATGACGACGCGGTCGCCTTCCAGACGGGCCTTGCCGCCCGCCACGAGGGCCAGCGCCGCAGGGTAGAGACGCCGCTCCTGCACGATGACCCGCGCGGCGAGGCTGTCCGGGTCGTCGCCCTCGCGCACCGGCACGGCCGCCTGCGCCACGATCGGCCCGGCATCGAGTTCGGGCACCACGAAATGCACCGTGCAGCCGTGGAGCCGAACGCCCGCCGCGAGCGCCTGCGCATGGGTGTGCGTCCCCTTGAACAGGGGGAGAAGGGAAGGGTGGATGTTGATCATCCGCCCGGCCCAGCCTTCCACGAACCCGTCCGTCAGGATGCGCATGAAGCCCGCGAGGCAAACGAGATCCGCCCCGGATTCTCGCAGCACCGCGTCGATGGCCGCGTCGAAGCTCGCCCGGTCGGGATAGGCCCGGTGGTCGATGCTGCGTGTCGGTATGCCGAGCGCGGCGGCACGGGCGAGGCCCTCCGCATCGGGATTGTTCGACAGGACGAGGACGATGTCCGCCGGGAAAGCGGGATCACGTGCCGCCTCGGCCAAAGCGACCATGTTCGAGCCGCGCCCGGAGATGAGAACCGCGACGCGGACCTTCGCCGTGCCGGACATCAGAGGCTCAGGCTGCCCGTGTAGGTGACGGGCTCGGCGCCCCGCGCGGTGATGCGGCCGAGCCGGACCGGCGGCTCGCCCGCCTCGGTCAGGGCCTGCGCGACGGCATCCTCTGTTCCGGCAGCGACGACCACCACCATGCCGATCCCGCAATTGAAGGTGCGCAGCATCTCGGTCGGCGCTACGCCGCCCTCGCGGGCGAGCCAGCCGAAGACCGGCGGTGGCGTGAGGGCATCGAGATTGAGCTCGATGCCGATTGCATCGGGAAGCACGCGGGGGAGGTTGTCGGGGAAGCCCCCGCCGGTGATGTGGGCGAGCGCCTTGATGCCCTCCGCCGCGCGGAGCGCCGCGAGCAGGGGCTTCACGTAGATCTTCGTCGGCTCCAGCAGCGCGGCGCCGAGGCTGCGCGAGGAATCGAACGGCGCGGGCGCGTCCCAGCCGAGGCCGGTGCGGGCCACGATCCGGCGCACCAGCGAATAGCCGTTCGAGTGAACGCCGGAGGAGGTCAGGCCCAGAACGACGTCGCCGGGCGCGATCCCGTCGCGCGGTAGCAGCGTGCCGCGCTCGGCCGCGCCCACCGCGAAGCCCGCGAGGTCGTAATCGGAGCCATCGTAGAGGCCCGGCATTTCGGCCGTCTCACCGCCGATCAGTGCGCAGCCGGCCTGACGGCAGCCCTCGGCGATCCCGCGCACGATGTCGGCGCCGACCCCCGGCACCAGCTTCCCGGTGGCGTAGTAATCGAGGAAGAACAGCGGCTCCGCGCCCTGCACCACGAGGTCGTTCACACACATCGCCACGAGGTCGATGCCGATCGTGTCGTGCTTGCCGGTTTCGATCGCGATCTTCACCTTGGTGCCGACGCCGTCGTTGGCGGCGACGAGGATCGGATCCTTGAAGCCCGCCGCCTTCAGGTCGAATAGGCCACCGAAGCCGCCGATCTCCGCATCCGCGCCTGGTCGCCGGGTCGAGCGAACCAGAGGCTTGATCGTCTCCACCATCGCATTGCCGGCGTCGATATCGACGCCCGCCTGCGCGTAGGTGAGGCCTTTCCCGTCCGCCGTCATGCCAGCGCCATCCCGAAGTGATTTCGGCACCGCTCTAACGGGTCACGCGCCATCGCGCGAGTCGCACTTGACCTGTCGCAGTCGACTCCCGACCCTTGAGGGACATGCCCAACGACTCCCCGCCCCGCCAACTCACTTTCGATCTGCCCTTCGATCCCCGCTACGGGCGCGAGGATTTCCTTGTGGGCGATGCCAACGAGGCCGCCTACGGCCTGATCGAGGCGTGGCCGAACTGGCCGGACCGGGTTCTGGTCCTCACCGGCCCCGCGGGGAGCGGCAAGAGCCATCTCGCGGCGATCTGGGCTGAGCGCGCGCATGCCTGGACCGTGACGGCGGCGGCGGTGGCGCATGACCGCGTTCAGCATCTCGCTTCGAATGGTGCCTTGGTGATCGAGGACATCGACCGGCCGGAGGGGCGGGACGAGGCGGCCCTGTTCCACCTGCTCAATCTCGTGCGCGAGCGGGGAAGCCCGGTGCTCTTCACCAGCGGCAAGCCGATCGATTCCCTCGGCATCGTGACGCCCGACCTCCGCTCGCGCCTGCGCCTCGCGCCGGGCGTCGCCATCGACGCGCCCGACGATGCCTTGCTTCGGGCCGTGCTGGTGAAACTATTCGTAGACCGGCAACTCATCGTGGATCTCGGAGTGATCGAGGCCGTTGCCCTGCGGATCGACCGCTCTCTGGGGCGGGCGAGGGAGGTGGTGGCCGAACTCGACCGCGATGCTCTTGGACGCGGGCGGCGCATCAGCCGACCGCTTGCCGTCTCCGTCCTGCGCCGCATGGGGTTCGGCGAGGCGGACGAGGATTCGGAGGCCTGAACAGGCACTGTCATCGAACTGTCGTGACGGCGCCGCCAAGCGAGTGGTAAGGGGCCGCGAAGGCCGACCTCGGAACACGGACGCAACTGATGGACTCGACGCCCAAGCCCCACGACCGCAAGGAGACTGGGGATGCGGCGGACGGACCGTCTGCTCCCGCTTCGCGGGCGCCGGTGGCCCGGCGTAGCGCGGCCCCGCCGCGTCGTTCGGCAAATTCAGCGTCCCGCCAGAGCGCGGGACCGCAGGCCGACGTCAACGAGGAATGGCCGACCTCTCCCGCGACACCTGAACCCGCCGCGCCTGCCGGGCCCGCGCGTGATCCCGTGGTCGAGGCGGGCCGCAGCCTGCGTCATGCACCCGAACGCTTCGTCAACCGCGAGCTCTCCTGGCTTCAGTTCAACCGGCGAGTATTGGAAGAAGCGTCGAACACCAATCACCCGTTGCTGGAACAGCTCCGCTTCCTGTCGATCTCCGCCAACAACCTGGACGAGTTCTTCATGGTACGCGTCGCGGGCCTGCATGATCAGGTCCGGGCAGGCATCACCATGCCGTCGCAGGATGGCCTGAGCCCGTCCGAACAGCTGGCACGCATCGGCGCGGAGGTGGCGAGCCTCGCTGCCGACCAGCAGGCGCGCTGGCGGGAGTTGCGTCACGAACTGCACAATGCAGAGATCGACCTCGTGGAGCCCGCCGACCTGTCCAGCGAGCAGGCCGCGTGGCTCGAAGACTACTTCCTGACCTACGTCTTTCCGGTGCTGACGCCGCTGGCGATCGACCCGGCGCACCCGTTCCCCTTCATTCCCAACCTCGGCACCACTCTCGCGCTGATGCTGGTGCGGCCCCGCGACGGACGCTTGCTGCGGGCGTTGATCCGCATGCCGGGCCTCCTCGACCGCTTCGTGCGGCTGCCTGCGCAGGAGGGTGATTCCCAGGCTCGCTTCATCGCGATCGAGCAGGTGATCGTGATGTTCACCGCGCGGCTCTTCCCCGGCTATCTCGTAAAGGGGCAGGGGGCGTTCCGGGTGGTCCGCGATTCCGATCTCGAAATCGAGGAGGAGGCCGAGGATCTCGTCCTGCACTTCGAATCCGCCTTGAAGCAGCGCCGCCGCGGCGTCGTGATCCGTATCGAGGTCGAGGCGGGCATGTCGGAGGAGTTGCGCAACTTCGTCGTGGATGAGTTGGAGATCTCGTCCGACGCGGTGTTCCTCGTCGAAGGCATGCTCGCCTTGAACGAGCTCTCGCAGATCGTCGGGATCGACCGGCCGGACCTGAAGTTCAAGCCCTACACGCCGCGTTTCCCCGAGCGCATCCGCGAGAGCGGCGGCGATGTGTTCGCGGCGATCCGGCAGAAGGATTTCATCGTCCACCACCCCTACGAATCCTTCGATTCGGTGGTGCAGTTCCTCGCCCAGGCAGCGCGGGACCCGAACGTCGTCGCCATCAAGCAGACGCTCTACCGAACCTCTTCGAATTCGCCGATCGTCGCCGCTCTCGCGGAGGCCGCCGAACTCGGCAAGTCGGTGACGGCGCTGGTCGAGTTGAAGGCGCGCTTCGATGAGGAAGCCAATATCCGCTGGGCGCGCAACCTTGAGAAGGCCGGCGCGCAGGTGGTGTTCGGCTTCGTGGAACTGAAGACCCACGCCAAGCTGTCGATGGTGGTCCGCCGCGAGGGTGACCGCCTCGTCACCTACTGCCATGTCGGCACGGGCAATTATCACCCGATCACCGCCCGCATTTACACCGACCTGTCGTTCTTCACCGCCGATCCGGCCATCGCCCGGGACGTCAGCCGGATCTTCAACTTCATCACGGGCTATGCGGAGCCCGCCGAACTGGAGCGGATGGGGGTCTCCCCCCTGACGCTGAAGAACAAGCTGCTCGAGCACATCGAGGCCGAGGTGACCCACGCCAAGGCTGGGCGCCCGGCGGCGATCTGGATCAAGTGCAACTCCCTGGTCGACATGCAGATCATCGACGCGCTCTATGACGCGTCGGCGGCAGGGGTGCAGATCGATTGTGTCGTGCGCGGTATCTGCTGCCTGCGGCCGGGCATCCCCGGCTTGTCGGAGACGATCCGGGTGAAGTCGATCGTCGGGCGCTTCCTGGAACACGGGCGCATCTACGCGTTCGGAAACGGCGTCGGGCTGCCGCATCCGAAAGCCACCGTCTACATCTCCTCGGCCGATCTGATGAGCCGCAACCTCGACCGGCGCGTGGAGGCCCTGCTGCCGATTACGAACCCGACTGTGCATCAGCAGGTGCTCGACCAGATCATGCTGGCTAATCTTCTCGACAACAGGCAGAGTTGGCGTGTACTGGCGTCGGGTGGTTGTGAGCGGATCCAGCCCTCAGACGGTGAGGAATCGTTCAACGCTCACAAGTACTTCATGACGAACCCCAGTCTGTCGGGGCGCGGCAAATCCTCGAAGAAGTCGAGCCCCCGCGCACTCAGCCGCCGCGCCCGCGCAACGCAGAACGACTAGGACAGAACCGCTTGGCAAGCCCCAGCGCCATCCTCGCCCCCGCCGAGATCGCGGAGCGGCTCGCCAGCCACCGGAGCCGACCGGTCGCCATCATCGATATCGGCTCGAACTCGGTGCGGCTCGTCGCCTATGACGGGCTCAGCCGCGCTCCGACTCCGATGTACAACGAAAAGGTGCTGTGCGGCCTCGGGCGGAACGTGTTCACCACGGGTCGCCTCAATGACGAGGCGGTGACCCGCTCACTCACCGCCCTCAGCCGCTTTCGCATCCTGTGCGAGACGATGCGGGTGTCCCAGATCTACGTCCTGGCGACGGCCGCCGCGCGCGACGCTCAGAACGGCCCGGACTTCCTGCGCGCCGCCGAGGCCGCCTGCGGCTGCGAAATCCAGCTTCTCTCCGGCCGACGGGAAGCCGAACTGTCCGCGCTCGGCGTCGTCTCGGGTTTCCACGCCCCGGACGGCGTCGTGGGCGACATGGGTGGCGGCTCCCTGGAACTCGTCGACGTGCGCGGTACGGTCGTCGGCCAGGGCGTGACGATGCCGCTCGGCGGCCTGACCCTGCAGGATCTCTCGGGCGGCTCACTGAAGAAGGCGGGCAAGCTCGTTCGCGAGCATATGCGCAAGGCCGAGCCGCAACTCGAAACCCTGAAAGGGCGGACCTTCTACGCGGTCGGTGGCACGTGGCGAGCGATCGCCAAGCTGCATCAGGCGGCGAGGGGCTACCCCGTTCACGTCATGCACGGCTACACCGTCGATCCGACCGACGAACTGAGCTTCCTTCAAGTCGTGGAGCAGACCGACGCCGCCCTGCTTCAGGATGTCGAGACGGTCTCCGAGGCTCGCCGCCCGCTTCTCGCCTACGGCGCGCTGGTCCTGGAAGAGATCATCCGGGTTGGGCGTCCCCGCGCCGTAGCGATCTCGGCTTCGGGCGTGCGCGAAGGCCTGCTGTTCGAACAACTGGATCGCGACACTCGACAACTCGATCCGCTGATCGCCTCGGCCGCAGAGTTCAACGCCTTGAGGGCGCGAGCCCCCCGCCATGGCGAGGAGTTGATCGCCTGGACGGATCATTTCGTGGCAGCCCTCGACGGGCCGGAGACTGCCGATGAGCGGCGCCTCCGGCACGCGGCCTGCCTCCTGTCCGATGTCGGCTGGCGAGCGCATCCGGATTACCGGGGCGAGCAGTCGATCGCCTCGATCCAGAACGCGGCCTTCGTGGGTGTCGATCATCCGGGGCGGGCCTATCTCAGCCTCGCCGTCGCCCTGCGACATACCGGCGTCGCGCCGGAAAAGGCCAATCAGGTGCTTCGCAACCTCGCCGGGCCGCGTCTCTTCGAGCGGGCTCGCCTTCTGAGCGCGTTGCTCCGGGTCGCTTTCCCGATCACCGCGGGCATGGATGGCGCTCTGCCGCGGGCGCCCCTTACCGTCGAGGATGGGCGCGTGACGCTCCGGCTTCCGCCAGACTGGGTCGACCTGAGCGGCGAGCGGCTTTTGAACCGCGTGCGCGGCGTCGGCCGCATCCTCGGCTTCGACGCACGGATCATCGTCGGCTGAAGGCCGTCGCTGGGATGGCCTTCAGGGTAGGGGGCCCAGCAGCGGGCTCAGCCCTCGGCGGGCTCGCGGAAGTAGGGCTCGACCTTGCCCTTGAGCTTCACGGTCATCGGGTTGCCCGCGCGGTCGAGCGCCTTTCCGGCCGAGAGCCGCACCCAGCCTTCGCTGACGCAGTACTCTTCGACATTGGTCTTCTCGGCGCCGTTGAAGCGCACGCCGATGCCGCGCTCCAGCAGGGCCTCGTCGTAGAACGGGCTGTTGGGGTTCGCCGCCAGGCGGTCGGGGGGCGTCTCGCTCATCGCCTCGGTCCGGCTTCCATCTCTTCCGCCGCGCGGGTTGCGGGCGCGGCCCCGCCGTTACGGGATTCCGCTGGCCCGCGCAACGCGGTGAGCAGGGCGGTGATGTCCTCGCTCTGCAGCAAGGGGACGAGACGGCTGACCTCTGCGGCGGGCTTGTCCCACCAGCGGGCCGCGACCAAGTCGTCCACGATGTCCGGGGGGAAGCGGTGGCGCACCACCCGGGCGGGGTTGCCGGCGACCACGGCATAGGGCGGCACGTCGCGGCTCACGACGGCACGCGCGGCGATGACCGCCCCGTGGCCGATCGTGACACCGGACAGGATCATGCAGCCCGAACCGAGCCAGACATCGTGGCCGATCACCACGTCGCCGCGCGAAACGTGATAATCCTCGGGGGCATCGGCGTCGGGGAACAGGCCGCGCATGGCGGCGAAGGGGTAGGTGGAGCCCCAATCGAGCCTGTGGCCGCCCCCGAGAAGGATCTCGACCTTGTCCGCTATGGAACAATAGCGGCCAATCGTCAGCTTCCGGCCACTTTCGGGGAAGCGAACCTTGGGCCTACCGTAGGAATAGGCACCGATGGAGAATCCGTAGCGCCGCGCCAACCTGGCGAGGTGCAGCCGGGTTTCGTTGTGCGGGTTGCGCCCTCTGCGCAGGCGTTGCAACAGACCCATCAACGCACAGCTCCGCCGGGTCGGCGAAGCGCGCATACAGGGCGAGCAGGAGGGCTGATGATGGCCGACAACATGTCCGACGACCTCAAGACTGGGGCGCTCGTCTACCATCGGCTGCCGCGGCCCGGAAAGCTCGAGATCCAGGCGACGAAGCCGCTCGGCAACCAGCGCGATCTCGCGCTCGCCTATTCCCCCGGCGTCGCCGCCGCCTGCATGGCGATCCACGACGACCCGCAGGAGGCCGCGACCCTCACCATTCGCCAGAATCTCGTGGCGGTGCTCTCGAACGGCACGGCCGTTCTGGGCCTCGGCGATATCGGACCGCTGGCGTCGAAGCCGGTGATGGAGGGCAAGGCCGTCCTGTTCAAGAAGTTCGCTGGCATCGACGTGTTCGACATCGAGGTCGACCAGAAGGACGTGACCAAGCTCGTCGACGTTGTCTGCGCCCTCGAGCCGACCTTCGGCGGCATCAACCTCGAGGACATCAAGGCGCCGGAATGCTTCGAGGTCGAGGAGCAGTGCCGGGCGCGGATGAACATCCCGGTCTTCCACGATGACCAGCACGGCACGGCGATCATCGTCGCGGCCGCCGTGCTGAACGGCCTGGAACTCGCGGGTAAGAGCCTCGAGAACGTTCGCATCGTGACCTCGGGCGCGGGCGCGGCGGCGCTGGCCTGCCTCAACCTCCTCGTGTCGCTCGGCGCCAAGGTCGAGAACATCACGGTCACCGACATCAAGGGCGTGGTCTACAAGGGCCGCCCCGAACTGATGGACCGCTGGAAGGACGTCTACGCGCAGGAGACCGAGAAGCGCACGCTGGCCGAAGTGATCCCCGGCGCGGACGTGTTCATCGGCCTTTCGGCGGGCGGCGTGCTGAAGCCGGAATACCTGCGCGAGATGGCGCCGAACCCGCTCATCATGGCGCTTGCCAACCCGTACCCGGAGATCATGCCCGACCTCGCCGAGAAGGAGCGGCCCGACGCGATGATCTGCACCGGCCGGTCGGACTTCCCGAACCAGGTCAACAACGTCCTCTGCTTCCCGTACATCTTCCGCGGCGCGCTCGATGTCGGCGCTCACAAGATCAACGAGGAGATGAAGAAAGCCGCCGTGAAGGCGATCGCGGGGCTTGCCCACGAGACGACCTCCGACGTGGTGGCCCGTGCCTATGGCGGCGAAGCCAGGCCCTTCGGCCCGAAATCCCTGATTCCGAGCCCGTTCGATCCGCGCCTGATCCTGCGCATCGCCCCCGCCGTGGCGCAGGCCGCGATGGATTCGGGCGTCGCGGGACGCCCGCTGGAGGACATCCAAGCCTATACCGACAGCCTGGACCGGTTCGTCCACCGCTCCGGCCTCATCATGAAGCCGCTCTTCTCCAAGGCGAAGGAGAACCCGAAGCGCGTCATTTATGCCGAAGGCGAGGACGAACGCGTTCTGCGCGCGGTGCAGGCCATCCTCGAAGACGGGGTGGCCAAGCCCATCCTCGTCGGGCGTCCGCGGGTCGTGGAGACTCGCCTGAAGCGGTTCGGCCTGTCGTTCAGCCTGAGCCGCGATGTCGAGCTGATCGATCCCGAGGACGATCCCCGCTACCGGTCCTACGTCCAGACCTATCTCGACGTGGCGGGCCGCAAGGGCATCACGCCGGACGCTGCACGCACCCTCGTGCGCACCAACAGCACGATCATCGGCGCCATCGCCGTGCGCCGTGGCGAGGCCGATGCCCTCATCTGCGGCCTGGAGGGCCGGTTCGAGACGCGTCTTCGGATCATCCGCGACGTGATCGGCCTGCAGCCGGGCATCAAGCAGCTGGCGGCGATGAGCCTGATCATCACCAACGAGGGCCCGTACTTCCTGGCGGACACCCATGTCCGCCCGGATCCGTCGTCCGAGGAGATCGCCGAGATCGCCCAGGCCTGCGCGAACCACGTCTCCCGCTTCGGCATCACACCGAAGATCGCGCTGCTCAGCCACTCGGATTTCGGACAATCCGATTCGGCATCAGCCGTGAAGATGCGGCAGGCCCTGAAGCTGATCGAGGAGCGCGATCCCGGCCTTCAGGTCGATGGCGAGATGCAGGCCGACTCGGCGCTGAAGGAGATGGTCCGCGACCGCGTGCTTCCGGGTTCACGCCTCAAGGGCGCCGCCAACGTGCTCGTGTTCCCGAACCTCGACGCGGCCAACATCGCGTTCCAGTTCGCGAAGGTGCTGGCCGAGGCGCTGCCGGTCGGGCCGCTGCTGATTGGCCCGGCCAAGCCCGCCCACATCCTCACGCCTTCGGTGACGGCACGCGGCATCGTCAACGTGACGGCGGCGGCGGTGGTGGAGGCTCAATCGGCCGATGAGACCCCGGCCATCGGCGGCGAGGCCGGCGCGGGCATGACCTCAGAGTGAGATGGGGTGACGTCCCGAAGGCTCAGGCCTTCGGGACGTCCCGTGCGATTCGGTTCGCCGCGAAATCGCGTAGCGCACCCTGCACAAGCGCCTCGACCTGTTCGGCCGAGCGCGGCTTGTCGACGACGAGGCTCGTGAGGATGTCCGTGCGGCGCTTGCGCTGCTTTGCCGTGCGGGAATGGTTCGATAGGCGGATGTGCCAGGGGCAATCCGGCCGCTTCAGATAGAAGCTGTCGCCACGCTCGTTGCGGGCGGCCAACGCGAAGCCCTCCCGTGTGAGAAGGCGTGCGGCGAGATCCAGGGCGGCGAGGGGCGAGAGCACGCTCAAGGGCCGGCGGGCTCGATCGTGCCGAGGCTACGACGCCCGAGGGCGCGGGCCTTCAGGGCCAGGGCGGGCCGCTCGACCGCATACCAAGAGAGGGCCGCCACGGGCAGCGTGACGATGAGCGCGGGCGCCAGGAGAGCGAGGCCGGATGGCGTCGGCCAGAGGGCGTGCAGGGTCTGCTGCACCGGCCAGCCATACAGATAGATCCCGTAGGACAAATCGGCCGAGGGGTCGAAGAGCTTCGACGCCAGCGGCCCGAGCGCCAGCCATACGCTGCCATAGGCGGAGGCGAGGAAGAGTAAGGCCGGGTAGACCGGCGTCCGCGCGAGGACGAACAGGGCGAGGCCAAGGCACAGCATGGCCGGGGCGGAAACGCGTAGACTCGTCCGCCAGAGATAGAGGCAGGCTCCGGCCGAGAAGATCATCGGCAGGCGCAGCGCAGTCTCGACGCCCTTAGGCAGGGCATCGCCATGGAGCGCGACCTGAACCGACAGGGCGACGGCCAGGGCGAAACACACGAGCGCGACGACCCAGCGACGCCGGAGCAACCCACACAGGGCTGCTGCAACGACTCCGGCATAGCAGAGCACCTCGTATTTCAACGTCCAGACCGTGCCGAGCGGCGAGCGATAGGGGTTGTCCTCGAACACGCCCGGCAAGGCGGCGTTGCTCTTGAAGCTCGTCAGCGTGTTGCGCACGAAAGACCAGAGACTGGGGTCGCTCAGGTACTCTCCGAGCCCCAGGCGCGTCATCGCGCCACCGAGGATGAGGGACACGATCAGCGTCGCCGCCACGAGCCCCGGCAGGATGCGCAGGGTTCGCGCCAGCAGGTAGTCTCGAATGCCGCGCCGGTCGCAGCTCATCGTCACGAGGAAGCCGGAGACGGCGAAGAAACCGTTCACCGCATGCTCGCCCAGGGTATAGCCGGTCGTCCGCGCCAGGGGCTCGTCCGTCGCGACCCCGGTCGCGACGCTGAAGGCATGAGACACGACGACCGCGAGCGCCAACAGCAGGCGCAGACCGGTGAAACCGTTGGGCCCCCGCGACAGCGCCTCCGCGATGGTGGGCGCGCCTCTCATGACAAGCCCTCACGATCCAGCGCTTCACGCCCACGCCACGCGGCCCAGGCACCGGCGACCGAGCCGCCATAGCGCTCGAGCCCGGCACGACGAAGGACAAGGGCCGACAGGACGGCCTTGGGCAGATTGACGATCACCGTGGGCAGGCTCGGATCCGGCAGGCCGTATTTCCGGCTCACATAGGCCCGCGACCACGCCAGATGCCAACGTGACCGGAATACGCGGCCCGGCTTGGGCGCCGAGGATCGGCCGCGACCATGCAGGGCGACGGCCCCGTTGACATGGATGAGGGCGCGACCCGCATCGGCGAGCCGACGGCACCAATCGTCATCCTCGTAGAACAGGAAAATCGCCTCATCGAACCCGCCGAGGCTGAGAAAGAGGTCGCGCCTCATCAGGAAGCAGGCCCCGGACAAGAAGGGCGCACAGGCATCGCCCTCCGGCAAATCGAGACGCCCGCCAGGATTGGTCAGGTACGGCGAAAGCAGCGAGCGCGGCTGATAGAAGTGGCGCCCGTCGGCCTCCATGATCCGGGGAGCGAAGAGCCCGGCATCGGGCCAAGCCCGTGCGGCAGCCAGGAGCGCGGCGGCGGCACCGGGCTGTATTTCGACATCGGGATTGATGACGAGCACGAACTCGGCGCCCTCGGCTGCCCGCACACCGATATTGTTGGCCCGCCCGTACCCCTCGTTGCGGGCGTTCCGCACGACCCGCGCCCCGGCCGCTTCGGCCACAGCGACGGAGTCATCGCGGCTGGCATTGTCCACGACGATGGTCGGAACGCACTCCCGCGACAGGGCTGCGAGGCAAGCGGGGAGGGCGTCGGCGCTGTCATGCGCCACGACGATGGCCGTGAGTTCGCTCATACCCCCAATCGGCACCGCGAGCTGAGAAAGGCAATCCAGGGCAGCGCAACGTCAGCAGATTTCGCGCTGCCCTGGTTCGCTTCACGTCATCCGCGATGCCGAAAGGGGTCTCAGGCCTTCTTCTCCGGCAAGTTGAGCCGGATGTGCAGCTCGCGGAGCTGCTTGGCCGTCGCCTCGGAGGGCGCGCCCATCATCAGATCCTCGGCGCGCTGGTTCATCGGGAACAGCACGACCTCACGGATGTTCGGCTCGTTGCAGAGGAGCATGACGATACGGTCGACGCCCGGTGCAATGCCGCCGTGGGGCGGGGCGCCGAGGCGCAACGCATTCAGCATGCCGCCGAACTTCGCTTCCAGTACGTCCTTGCCGTAGCCGGCGATGGCGAAGGCCTTCTCCATGACATCCGGACGGTGGTTCCGGATCGCGCCCGACGAGAGTTCGACGCCGTTACAGACGATATCGTACTGGAACGCCTTGATATCGAGGATCGTCTTCGTGAGCTCGCCCGCTTCGCCATCGGCAGCGAGCTTCTCCACGTCAAACTTCAGGAAGTCTTCGCGGTCGATGTTCGGCATCGAGAACGGGTTGTGCGAGAAGTCGACCTTCTTGTCCTCCTCGTTCCACTCGTACATCGGGAAGTCGGTGATCCAGCAGAACGCGTACTGATCCTTGTCGGACAGATTCAGTTCGTCGCCGATGCGGATACGCGCCTTGCCCGCGAGCCCGGCGGCCTTCGCCTCGGCACCCGCCGAGAAGAACACGGCATCGCCCGCCTTCACCTTCGCCTTCTCGGCGATGATCGCCTGGACCGGCGCCGGGATGAACTTCGCGATCGGGCCCTTGCCGACGAGTTGGCCGCCATCGTCCTCGAACACGACGTAGCCGAGGCCCGGCGCACCTTCCGAGCGCGCCCAGTCGTTCAACTTGTCGAAGAACGAGCGCGGCTGGCTGGCGGCACCCGGTGCCGGAATCGCACGGACCACGCCACCCGACTTGATCGCGCCCTTGAACGCCTTGAACTCCACCTCGTCGCGGGCGAACTCATCGGTCACGTCGGCGATGAGGAGAGGGTTGCGCAGGTCCGGCTTGTCGACGCCGTATTTCAGCATCGCGTCCGCGTAGGTGATACGCGGAAATTCCTTCGTGACGCGCTTGCCCTCGGCGAATTCCTCGAACACCCCGCGCAGCACGGGTTCGACCGCCTGGAACACGTCTTCCTGGGTGACGAAGCTCATCTCGATATCGAGCTGGTAGAATTCGCCCGGCGAACGGTCGGCGCGGGCGTCCTCGTCGCGGAAGCACGGCGCGATCTGGAAGTAGCGATCGAAGCCCGCGATCATCGTCAGCTGCTTGAATTGCTGCGGCGCCTGCGGGAGCGCGTAGAACTTGCCGGGGTGGACACGCGACGGCACCAAATAGTCGCGGGCGCCCTCGGGCGAGGATGCCGTCAGGATCGGCGTCTGGAACTCGAAGAAGCCGCCATCGCGCATCCGGCGGCGAAGCGAGTCGATGATCGCGCCGCGCTTCATGATGTTGGCGTGCAGCTTCTCCCGGCGCAGATCGAGGAAGCGGTACTTGAGGCGCGTCTCTTCGGGGTACTCGACATCACCGAAGACCGGCAGCGGCAACTCACCGGCCGGGCCGAGCACTTCGAGGTCGTCGATGTAGACTTCGACCGCACCAGTGGGCAGTTCCGCATTCTCGGTGCCGGCGGGGCGGGTGCGAACGCGCCCGTCGATGCGGATCACCCATTCCGACCGCACTGCTTCAGCGGCGGCGAAGGCCTTCGAATCCGAATCCACCACACACTGCGTCACGCCGTAATGGTCACGCAGATCGATGAAGAGCACGCCGCCATGATCGCGGACACGGTGGCACCAGCCGGAGAGGCGAGTGGTCTGCCCGACTTCGGACGGGCGCAATGCCCCGCAGGTGTGGGTACGGTAACGGTGCATGACGGTTTCTTCTCAGGGGAAGGGCGGCACCATTCACGCGGGGTCTTCCAAGTCAAGCGCGACGTCCGGTCCGCACCCCCGTCCGCGTCCACGCGGCCGCTCGACGCGGCGGCGTAACGCGCTGAAAATGCGACAAGTCCCGGTGAAATAGCGGGTAGACCATCCAAGCGCCTCCCCAATTCGCGGGGCCTTGCGTATAGCCGGATCATGGACCTGATCACCGACACCGCCGAACTTCGCGACGTTTGCACGCGGCTCTCCGCGCAGCCCTTCGTGACCGTCGATACCGAGTTCATGCGGGAAACCACTTACTATCCGAAGTTGTGCCTCATCCAGATGGCCGCGCCGGACGGCAGCGCCGTCCTGGTAGATCCCTTGGCGCCCGGCATCGACTTGCAGCCCTTCGTGGACCTGATGGCCCATGAGGGCGTGGTGAAAGTGTTTCACTCGGCCCGGCAGGATCTGGAGATCGTGTGGATGCTGGGGCAGGTGCTGCCGCATCCGTTCTTCGACACGCAGGTCGCGGCGATGGTCTGCGGCTACGGCGACTCGGTGTCCTACGAGCAGCTGGTCAACGATCTGGCGAAGGCCAAGATCGACAAGTCATCCCGCTTCACCGATTGGTCGCGGCGCCCCCTCTCGGAGGCGCAGCTCGCCTACGCCCTGTCTGACGTGACCCACCTCGTGAAGATCTACGAGGCGCTCGTCGCGGAATTGCTGCGTACGGATCGTGGCGCATGGCTCGATGAGGAGATGGGGGTCCTCACCTCGCCTGAGACCTATCAGGCCGATCCGAACCAGGCATGGCGCCGCCTCGCAGGGCGGATGCGCAAGCCGCGCGAGATTGCCGTGCTGATGGAAGTCGCCGCTTGGCGTGAGCGGGAGGCACAGTCGCGCAACGTGCCGCGCGGGCGCGTACTGAAGGACGAGGCGGTCATCGATGTCGCCTCGGCCGCTCCGCGCAGCGTCGAGGCGCTCGGCCGCCTGCGGACCATTCCCACCGGGTTCGAGCGGTCGCGCACCGGCACGGACATCCTCGCCGCCGTGGCGCGCGGTCTCGCCAACGACCCCAGCGAGATCGCCATGCCCGAGCGCGCACGCCGCTCCGGCGGAAACGGTGCCCTGGTGGAACTGCTGAAGGTGCTTCTGAAGGCCGTCTGCGAGGCGGAGGGCGTGGCGCCCAAGATCATCGCGACCGTCGACGACCTCGAAGCTTTGGCTGACGACGACGAGGCCCAGGTGCCCGTTCTCCAGGGTTGGCGCCGGACGCTCTTCGGCGAAAAGGCGCTTGCCCTGAAGAACGGCCGCCTCGCCCTTTCGGCCCGCGGCAACCGAATCGTCGTGCATGATCTCGGCGACAGCATCGACTGAACCTGTAGCACTCAAGCCAACCGGGGCAGTGACAGACGACACGCGCGGGATTAAGTGGCAATCGGTTTGCCGCTTTTACCTGGCCCAGTCGCGCGTATGTCCGAGCCCGAGGACGCTTCCAACATCCATGTCGGTCGCGGCGTCGTGTTAGCCGAAGGCTGCGAATCCGTGCGCGTCCGTTATCGCATCGTGATCGAGAAGCGCGCGGACGGCCCCGCTGTCACGGGGACTCTGACTGGTCGGCATGCCGGACTCTTTCCGATCTGGCTCGAACCAGACGCTCAGCTCCGCCTCAAGAACGGGCGTAGCTTCGCCATCTCCCTCACCGATCTGGTCGGGGACGTCGCCGAGTTCGAATCGACCGGGCCGGCCCCCGATCTGTGACGGCGGCTCCGCGGCCGAACGATTCCAGCGGTTTCTGAGAATTCTCCGTGGGGCGCCCCGTCGCGGACACGTCTCGCTTGCCAAAACATCCCGCCGCCGACGGTGCCATCGTGCGGCGAGACGGCGCAATCCCCATGCAGTTCACGGGCAAATTGCGCAGTCCGATTTGGTGAGCGGAGGCCGGCCGTGCTGCATTGCGGCAGGGAGACGGCGGCGAGGCTCGAAATAGCCTGAAACTACTTTGCCGCGATAATTCCTCGACAAAACAATAGGATTGACGCTTCAACCCGCGCCGCGGTTGGATTGAACCCGATCCCGACGCCTCGCGACCGAGCGCAGCGCAACGCGGGATTGTGCGCAGCAGCAACTAAGCCGTTTTCACCGCTTCGAAACCATGAGCGGTCCGCCGACCGCCACTGGGGTCAAAGTCCGTGTTGACGGCGCTCAAAAATCTCTTAAGGTCCATCCCAGCTTCGGTTTCGAGGGGGCCGCCTAAGGGGATGGGCGGCTTCTGGCGGGGGATCTTTAGAAGATCTCCGTCACCCAACTGCCCGCTATCGAGGCTCTATCCCTGTTGCGAAAGAGTCAGGGTCCAAGTTCATCTGGTTCTGCCCGCGTGGCTGTTCTGGAAACTTACTAATGACTTGTCGGAGGAATCCATGAGAGCGGTACATCTCCTTGCCCTCGGGGCAGGCGTTGCGGCCGTCGCCACGCCGGCGCTCGCCAATGACAGCGTTCTGAAGAGCATCGCCAACCCGGCCGAGCAGGCTCTGCAGACCGTTGATTACGCTAACACGCGCTTCTCGAAGCTCGACCAAGTCAACAAGGACAACGTGAAGAACCTCCAGGTTGCCTGGACGTTCTCGACCGGCGTCCTGCGCGGCCACGAGGGTTCTCCTCTCGTGATCGGCAACATCATGTACGTGCACACGCCGTTCCCGAACATCGTGTACGCCCTGGATCTGGACCACGACGCCAAGATCCTCTGGAAGTACGAGCCGAAGCAGGATCCGTCCGTGATCCCGGTCATGTGCTGTGACACGGTCAACCGTGGTCTGGCCTACGCCGACGGCGCCATCATCCTGCACCAGGCCGACACGACGGTCGTTTCGCTCGACGCCAAGTCCGGCAAGGTCAACTGGTCGGTGAAGAACGGCGACCCGTCCAAGGGCGCGACCAACACCGCGACCGTTCTCCCGGTCAAGGACAAGGTCATCGTCGGCATCTCCGGCGGCGAGTTCGGCGTGCAGTGCCACGTCACCGCCTACGACCTGAAGACCGGCAAGATGGTGTGGCGCGGCTTCTCGGAAGGCCCGGATGACCAGATCCTGGTCGACCCGGAGAAGACCACCGAGCTCGGCAAGCCTGTCGGCAAGGACTCCTCGCTGAAGACCTGGGAAGGCGATCAGTGGAAGACCGGCGGCGGCTGCACCTGGGGCTGGTTCTCGTACGACCCCAAGCTGAACCTGATGTACTACGGCTCGGGCAACCCCTCGACCTGGAACCCGAAGCAGCGTCCGGGCGACAACAAGTGGTCCATGACCATTTGGGCGCGTAACCCCGACACGGGCGTCGCCAAGTGGGTCTACCAGATGACCCCGCACGACGAGTGGGACTTCGACGGCATCAACGAGATGATCCTCACGGATCAGAAGGTTGACGGCAAGGATCAGCCGCTCCTGACCCACTTCGACCGTAACGGCTTCGGCTACACGCTGAACCGTGACACCGGCGCCCTCCTGGTCGCCGAGAAGTTCGACCCGGTGGTGAACTGGGCGTCCAAGGTGGACATGGACAAGGGTTCCAAGACCTACGGCCGTCCGCTCGTCGTCGCCAAGTACTCGACCGAGCAGAACGGTGAGGACGTGAACTCGAAGGGCATCTGCCCGGCGGCTCTCGGCACCAAGGACCAGCAGCCCGCTGCCTTCTCGCCGAAGACCAGCCTGTTCTACGTTCCCACCAACCACGTCTGCATGGACTACGAGCCGTTCCGGGTGACCTACACCCCGGGCCAGCCCTACGTCGGTGCGACCCTCTCGATGTACCCGGCTCCGAACTCCCACGGCGGCATGGGTAACTTCATCGCTTGGGACGGCGTGAACGGTAAGATCAAGTGGTCGAACCCCGAGCAGTTCTCGGTGTGGTCGGGTGCTCTCGCCACCGCCGGTGACGTGGTGTTCTACGGAACGCTCGAAGGCTACATCAAGGCTGTCGACGACAAGTCCGGTAAGGAGCTCTGGAAGTTCAAGACTCCGTCGGGCATCATCGGCAACGTGATGACCTACCAGCACAAGGGCAAGCAGTACGTGGGCGTCCTCTCGGGCGTCGGCGGCTGGGCGGGCATCGGCCTTGCGGCCGGCCTGACCGACCCGAACGCCGGTCTCGGCGCGGTGGGTGGTTATGCGGCTCTGTCGCAGTACACCAACCTCGGCGGCCAGCTGACCGTCTTCGCTCTGCCGAACTAATCGGCCGCGGTCTGTAAGTGACAAAAGGATGCCGGCGCGGGTTTCCGCGCCGGCATCTTTATGATTAGGATGCTTTCAAGGGGTCTCTGCCCGAAGGGAGACGGAAAGACCTCGACATAGGGAGACAGGTACGTTGCTTCACCTCAGCACTCTCATTTCGCGGCCCGTTCTGGCCGCCCTCGCCCTAGCGACCGTTTCCTCGGTCGCCGTACATGCTGAGGATGCCAAGTCAGACCCGAAACTTGCGAACTCGATCAACAAGGACGACAAGACGTCCGAAAGCGAGCCGGAACTTCTGAAGAAGAACGCCGCCGTTAAGGTCGAGGATGGCAAGTATTTCGATGCGGATGGTCATCCGACCTTCCACATCACCGATAACGGCAAGAAGCTCGACTGGTACAGCTACTCCGGCTACCGCCGCTATCACGCCGAGTGCCACGTCTGCCACGGCCCGGACGGCATGGGCTCGACCTACGCCCCCGCCTTGAAGGACTCGCTGAAGCACCTCTCCTACGAGGAATTCATCGGCATTCTGGTCGGCGGCAAGCAGGACATCAACGCCGCCGAGCAAAAGGTCATGCCCGCCTTCGGCGATAACAAGAACGTCATGTGCTACTCGGACGACCTCTATGTCTACCTGAAGGCCCGCGCCTCCGGTGCCATCGGCCGCGTCCGGCCGAGCGATAAGGAAGACAAGCCCGAGGCCGCCAAGCAGCACGAAAAGGAGTGCATGGGCAGCTAATGGCCCAAGCGCGCAAGCTTGCGATCCTCTGCGCCCTGTCGATGACAGTGGCGCAGGGGGCTGTCGCACAGCATCTGCCGGACACCGTCACCACCGACGTCCTGCGCGTCTGTGGTGACCCCGGCAACATGCCGTTCTCCGAGCGCAAGGAAGACGGCTTCGAGAACAAGATCGCCGCGATCATCGCGGACGAATTGAAGATGAAGGTTCGCTATTACTGGCTGACCCAGGGTCCAGGCTTCGTCCGCAACACCCTCGGCACCGGCTTGTGCGACATCATCATGGGTCAAGCCTTCGGCAGTGACCTCGTCCAGACGACGAACCCCTATTACCGCTCGACCTACGTTCTCGTGACGCGCGCCGGCGAGTTCGAGGGCGTGACCGGGCTCGACGATCAACGTCTCAAGGGCAAGAAGATCGGCGTGATCGCCGGCACACCTCCGGTCAACCGAATGGGCGATCTCGGCCTCATCACAGCGATGAAGGCTTATCCGCCCTACGCCCTGGATCCGAAGCGGAAGTTTCAGACCGTTGCCGCCGAGGTGATCGGTGATCTCGCGGCCAAGGAGATCGATGCGGCCGTGCTCTGGGGACCGGCCGCAGGCTGGCTCGCCAAGCAGAGTGGCTCGCCGATGAGTGTCGTGCCGCTACTCAAGGAGCCGGAACGTCCGCCGATGGCCTACCGTATCGCCATGGGTGTGCGGCTCGGCGAGAACGATTGGAAGCGTATTCTCAACAACGCCCTGCGCAAGCGCAGTGCGGAGATCGAGAAGGTCCTGCGCGACTTCGACGTGCCGCTTCTCGATCAGGACGAGAACAAGCTTCAAGCACCGGGCGAGCGCTGAACGCGCTCGCCTCTTTGAGAAAGCCGGGCGGCTAGCGCCCCTTCCAGTCCGGCGAACGCTTGCCCAGGAAGGCTTCCATGCCTTCGCGGAAATCCTCGCTCATGTAGCAGAGCAGGATCAGGTCATCGCCGGGGCGCGGTGCATCCTCGGAGAGGGCATCCTCCTCGGCGAGACGGCGCAGGCCTTCCTTGGTCGCCTGCATGGTCAGCGGGGCATGATTGGTCAGGAGGGTGGCCAGGGTATCCACCCGCTCCGTCAGTGCCGCCGCATCCTCGACAACCTCACCGACGAGCCCGATGGCCAGCGCTTCGTCCGCGCCCACGAGCCGAGCGGTGAAGATCATATCCTTCACCCGCGCAGGACCGATGAGGTTCGACAGCCGCTTGAGGTTCGCCTGGGACAGGCAATTGCCGAGCGTGCGGGCGATCGGGAAGCCGAACCGTGCATCGCGGATGGCAACCCTCAGATCGCATGAGGCCGCGATGGCGGCCCCGCCGCCTGTGCAGGCTCCAGCGATGGCGGCGATGGTCGGCACACGAAGTCGCTCCAGCCCGCCCAGCACCTGATCCATGAACCGCTCGTAGCCGAGCGCATCCTCCGCCGTCGCGAACGTGCGGAATTGCGCGATGTCGGTGCCAGCGGCAAAAGCCTTCTCGCCTGCGCCCGTGATGATGAGCACCTTCACCGAGGGATCGGCCGCGATGTCCTCGCAGCAGGCGATCAGCCCGCGATACATCGCGAAGGTGAGGGCGTTACGCGCCTGCGGCCTGTTCAAGACGATGCGGGCAATACCGGCCTCGTCCTTCGTGAACAGCAACTCGTCTGTGGGGGCGTGAGCGTTCATCCGGGGCCTCCGCTTATCGGGATCAGGCGCGGGTTTCGCGCACGATGCCGCGGGCGATCAGATCGTCGATCGCGGCGTCATCGTACCCGGCTTCCGCAAGGATGGCACGGGAATGCTCGCCTAGAAGAGGTGCGGGCCCGTGAACGCGACCGGGCGTCTCGGAGAACTTCACGGGCAAGCCGAGGGTCTTCATCGGGCCAACGCGGGAATGCTCCACCTCCACGACCATCTCGCGAGCCAGCGTCTGCGGGTCACGGTGCATGGCGTTCACGTCGAGCACCGGCCCGGCCGGCACGCCCTCGGCTTCGAGTCGTCCGAGCCAATCCTGCGAGCTGCGCTCGCGGAAGGCGGGGGCGAGGGTCGCGGCCAGAACCTCGCGATTCGTCATACGGTCGCGGTTGAGGGCGAAGCGCGGATCGTCCGCGAGGGTCTCCATGCCAATGGCCTTCAGCATGCGCAGCCAGTTGGTCTGGTTGGCGGCGCCGATGGTGATCCAGCCATCTGCCGTCTCGAACGCCTCATAGGGTGCGTTCAACGGGTGGGCTGAACCCATTGGGCCAGGGGCGACACCCGTCGCCATGGCAATGGCCGATTGCCAGTAGGTGTGGGTGATGCCCGCCTCGAACAGCGAGGTATCCACGACCTGTCCCTGGCCGGTCTTCAGGCGGCGCGTGTAGGCTGCGAGCACACCCATGGCGGCAAGGATCCCAGCGGTGATGTCGGTGACGGGCGGTCCGCACTTCATGGGCGGTCGCCCGGGCCCTTCGCCGGTCACGGACATGAGCCCGCTCATGCCCTGCGCGACGAGATCGAAACCCGCGCGGTCGGCATAGGGGCCGCTACGGCCGAAACCCGAGAGCGAGCAATAGACAAGGCCGGGGAACTCTTCGCGCAGGCTCTCGTAGCCGAGGCCGAGACGTTCCATCGTGCCCGCGCGATAGTTTTCGATCAGCGCATCGGCGTTGCCGAGGAGCCGCCTCAGCACGGCGACGCCCTCCGGTGCCTTGAGATCGAGGCTTAAGCCGCGCTTGCCCCGGTTCATCATCATGTAGGCCGCGCTCTCGCCGTCGAGGGCGGGGGGCACCGTGCGGCGCGTGTCGTCACCGTCGAGCTTTTCGACCTTGATGACCTCGGCGCCCATGTCGGCGAGCATCAGCCCGCAGACAGGCCCCGCCATGATGTGTGCGAGTTCGATCACCCGCATGCCGGCCAGGGGACCGTGACGTTCGCTCGCAGCGCTGGCCATGGCCTTACTCTCCGGCGGGCATACCGGCGACCCGGCCGGTCGGTTCGACCGGCGGATCCACGAATTCACGCTCGGGATGCATGGTGAAGGCGAGGACCGCCCCGAGCAAACACAGTCCGATGGAGCCGATGAACGGCAGGGTCCAGCTTCCCGTGCGATCGACGATGAAGCCGAACACGATGGGTGAGACGATGGCCGCCACTGCCGAGCCAGTGTTCATCAGTCCGCTCGCGGTGCCCGCGTATTTCGGGGCGATGTCCATGGGCACGGACCAGATCGGGCCGATGATCAGTTCCGAGAAGAAGAACCCGGAAGACAGGAGCAGGGCCACCAGCGTGAGATCGCGGGTGAAGAACACTTCCGTCAGGCTCGCAGCCGCGCCGAGGAAGCCGACCACGATCACCGAGAGCCGGGCGAGCTTCACGTTGCCGGTCATGTGACCGATCTTGTCGCTCGCGATGCCGCCGACCGTGTCGCCGACCACGCCCGCGAAGAACACCCCAGAGGCGAACAGCGCCGAGTTTTTCAGATCGAGCTGGTAGCTCTCCTTGAAGAAGGTCGGCAGCCAGCCGAGGAACAGCCACAGGGTCCAGCCGTAGCAGAAGTAGGTGATCGTTACCGGCAAGATCCGGCGGGTGAGGGCGCCCCACGGCACGTTCTGGCGCACGCCCACCTTACGCGGCTCCGGCAGCGTCTCGAGTTCCTTCTTCGTGATGGCCGGGTGATCCGACGGGTCGTCCCGGAAATACAGGTACCAGATGACGACCCACACGAAGCTGGCGACGCCGAGCACGTAGAAGCTCACCCGCCAGCCGAAGTGGTAGATCAGAAAGGCGACGATCGGCGGGGCGACCGCGTTGCCGAATCGGGCGAAGGCGTGGGTGATGCCCTGGGCGAAGCCGCGCTTGCCCGGCGGCGTCCAGTTCTGCATCGCCCGGGTCGCGGTGGGGAAGGTCGCGCCCTCACCGAAGCCGAGAAGCACGCGGGCGAGGAAAAGGCTCACCAGTCCGCCGACCATGCCGGTCAGCACCGTGGCAAGAGCCCAGATGATGCCACAGATCATCAGAGTCCGCCGCGCGCCGAATCGATCTCCCACCGATCCGCCGATGACTTGGAAGATCGCGTAAGGATAGGCGAAGGCCGACAGCATCAGACCGAACTCGGTCTTCGACATGCCGAGGTCGTGCATCATCACCGTGCCGGCCGTCGCCAGGTTCACCCTGTCGAGGTAGGTGATGAAATACATGAGGCAGAGCAGGCCGAGCACACCATTGGTGGCGCTCACGCGCTTCATCATCGCCCAATCCTCCCAAGCGACGGCCGCGGACTTTTCGTCCGTCGTGCCGAATGCCGTCTCACGCCCAGGGGCCGAGCGGCATTTCTTATACGTTATTCAATCCGGTCTTCACTCTCTTGGCAACAGCCTATGAGCGCTTCCGTCAAAGCGGGAGGCGCCGAAACGTGAACGGGGGCCGCGAAGGCCCCCGTCCGAATGCAATCTCAATGATGGGCTTCAGGCGGTCGCGGTTTGGAGTTTCCCGCTCTGTTCGGGGGCCGTGGCCGTCAGCGCCTTGCCGCGCGGTCCGACCCAGGAGCCGACCCAATTGCGCTGCCACAGGGCGAGGCATCCGAGCACCAGAGCGGCGAAGACAGCGTAAATCACGAAGCCGGTCGCGAAGTGCCCGGTATATTGCTTCGACAGACCCATCACGTTGGGAAGGATCGCTCCGCCCAGCGCGCCGATCTCGCCGATCATCGAGCCCGCCACGGCGGTGTTGTTCGGCCACCGCAGGGGCACCAGCTGGAAGAGCGCGCCGTTGCCCGCGCCAAGAGCCGCGAAGCAGAACATGAACAGGAGGGTCGTCGCGGTGAGCGAGGGGTTCACGGTGAGGGCGAGGAAGGCCGCCACCGACGCCAGCAGCACCACCGACAGAACCGCCACGCCGCCGAGCCGGTCGGCGAAGTAGCCGCCCGCGATGCGGATGCCCGATCCCATCAGGGCGGCAAGCATCGTGAGCCGCCCGGCCTCGACCTTCGTGACCGAGAACTGCTCGTAGAAGAAGGTCGGCAGGAAGTTCGACAGGCCGATGAAGCCGCCGAAGGTAATGATGTAGATGAGCGAGAAGGCCCAGCCGTCCTTCGTGAACAGACAGGAGATATGGTCCTTGAAGGACTGGCCGTGGCAATCCGGCGGCTCCTTCGCCAGAGCGATCATCACGGCGATCGGCAGGAGCATCACGACGCCCGCGAAACCGTAGACGGCCTGCCATCCGTACATCTGCGCCAGAGGCGGTGCGAACAGCACGGCAAGCACAGTGCCGGAATTACCGGCACCCGCGATGCCCATGGCGAGACCCTTGTGCTCCGGCGGGAACCAGCCCGAGCCGAGCGACAGGGCAACGCCGAAGGAGGCGCCCGCGATGCCGAGCAGCACGCCCATAGCGAGCACGTCATTGTAGGATGAGACGAAGAAGAAGCCGTAGGCCATCGCCAGGACGATCACGCCCATCTCGGTGAGGGCGGCGTTCTTGCGGCCGATGTACTGGGCGAGGACGCCCAGCGGGAAGCGCATGATCGCACCTGCAAGGATCGGCAGAGAGATCATGAAGCCGGTCTGGGCCGGGGTCAGCTTGTAGGTCTCGGTGATGAACGGGCCCATCGCGCCGTTCAGCACCCAGATCGCGAAGCAGAAATCGAAATACAGGAACGCTGCAAACAGGGTCGGGGGGTGGCCCGACTTCATGACCGTCTTGAAGCTCGCCATGGGTGAGGTGCTCGTCAGAGTTTGCAAGCCGCGACGCGGCCGCACATGCCGGGGGTCCGGACTCACACCGTCCGCTCTGCGAAGCGCCGTTGCTCCGCGCGCCGCATCAGAGGCGGCACACACAGCCATGCACGGCGCGTGCCAGCGATCGGCGACGGGCATGCGGGGTTCCTGACGCCGAACGAGGCAGGTGTGATGGGCAAACGAGCGCTGCTGGAATTTCGCGTGGCGCGGTGGGATTAACTTGCTGCACTCATGCAACAGGCGGCCGGAAAGCCTGATTCCGGCGCACACGCGGGGCGGGTATGGCATGGCCGCGCTTGGCGGCGACGGAGCGTGTTTGTAAGTCTTGCAGAAGCTTGACCGGATAGCCGACGGCCGATCCCGCCCGCGTCCGCACTTGTCTTTCAGGAAGACCGACTATGTCCGCCCCGTTCCGCCTTCTGCTGCTCGCTGGCCTCGCCGCCTGCGCGACGGCCGCACCCGCCCTCGCACAGACCCGCACCGCCGCTGTCGATGCACGGGTCGATCCCGATTTCGACCGGCTCTATCAGGACCAGAGCGGTGCCTATTACCTGAAGCGCGGCGAGCGCTACGTGCCTTACAGCGGCCGCATCGAGTTCGGCCGCGCCGTGTTCGACCGGCAGGCCACGCCCGCCGCTGCCGCGCCGGTTCCGGCCCCCGCCGTGCAAGCTCCGCCCACCCGGCAGGCCGCGCTGGTTCAGCCCGAGGCGTCCGGCGATCCGGCCCTTTCGCCGATCGAGGCTGCCAAGGCCAAGGCCGTTCTCCGTGCGCCCGATAACGGCCCGATCGATTACGCTAAGGCCTACGGCCCGATCGAGGACGACGTCTTCCCCGTCCGCGCCTTCGATTACAAGAAGATGAGCCCGGCCTACCTACGGCAGGAGATCGCCTATAACGGCCCCTACGAGCCCGGCACGATCATCGTGGACCCTCGCGCCCATCAGCTGACCCTCGTGCAGGAGGGCGGCCGGGCCCGCCGCTACGGCGTCGGCGTCGGCAAGCAGGGCTTCTCGTGGTCCGGCTCGGCGACCATCAACTCCAAGCAGGCCTGGCCGGATTGGTATCCGCCCAAGGAAATGATCGCCCGCAGCCCGAAGCTCGCCAGCGAGGTCGATAAGCTTCAGAGCGGCCTCGGCGTATCCGGCGGCCTGCGCAACCCGCTCGGTGCCCGCGCCATGTATCTCTGGCAGGGCAACAAGGACACGCTGTTCCGCATCCACGGCACCCTCGAGCCTTTCTCCATCGGCAAGAGCGTGTCGTCCGGTTGTATCCGCATGATCAACCAGGACGCCATCGACCTGTTCAGCCGGGTGAATGTCGGCGCGAAGGTCGTGGTGTTGAACTGAAGGCAATGTGAGGGGGTGCAATTCCCCCTCTCGACCTCCCGCTGAGCCCGCTGATGTGGGCACCTTGGGGTAAGGCCAGGCTGGGAAGGGGCGTTCTCTAGAGCCTCAGCCGACCCAGTTGGCTCCTGGGCTTCCGTCATTGCGAGCGCAGCGAAGCGATGACAACGAAGATGTCGTCGTTGAATGCGGCTCAACCCGGTCGGACACGGCTCTATCGCGCCAGCTCCGCGACGAGTGCATTGAGAACGGGAGCCCCGGCGGCGGTCGCGGCGATGCGGCCATCGGGCTTGGCACTGAGCAGTCCGTCCTGCACCAGGGCCGCAATCCTCCCGGCATCGAGCGGCCTACCCTTGAGGGCGGCATAGCGGGCCGGGTCGATGCCCTCGATCAGACGCAGACCCATGACGAGGAATTCGTCGGCCTGCGCGGGAGGGTCGAGGGCCTCCGTCTCCGTGATGCCATGACCGTCGGCCTCGACACGGGCGAGCCATGCCTCGGGCATGCGTTCGGTCACGGTGCCGATCCGGCCCTCCGCCGTGACGAGACGGCCATGCGCGCCGGGGCCGATGCCCGCATACTCGCCATATCGCCAGTAAAGCAGGTTGTGCCGCGCCTCGGCGCCCGGACGGGCGTGATTGGAAATCTCGTAAGCCGGAAGTCCGGCCGCGTCGCAGACCTCCTGTGTCACGTCGTAGAGGGCGCGGGACACGTCCTCATCGGGCGTCACCAGCTTGCCCGCCGCGGCGAGGCCGTAATACGGAGTGCCCGGCTCAATGGTCAGTTGGTAGAGCGACAGATGCTCGGCTGCCCGCGCGATCGCCTCGGTCAGTTCGGCCCGCCACGCGGCGGGGCTCTGCTGGGGGCGGGCGTAGATCAAGTCGAAGGACGTGCGTTCGAACGTGCTCTGCGCGACGGTGATCGCCGCGAAGGCTTCCTGCGCATTGTGGAGGCGTCCAAGGGCTTTCAGCGAGGCATCGTCCAGAGCCTGAACGCCGAGCGACACACGGTTCACCCCGGCGGCCCGGTATCCCCGGAAGCGCCCGGCCTCGACGCTCGAAGGGTTGGCTTCCAGCGTCACCTCGGCGCCCGGCGCAATACGCCAATGCTCCGCTACGGAATCGAGAAGGCCCGCCACCGTCTCGGGCTTCATCAAGGACGGCGTACCGCCGCCGAGAAAGATGCTCGTGACCTCGCGCCCCGGCACACGGGCGGCGACATGCGCCATCTCGGCGCGGAAAGCTGCAAGGAAGCGTGCCTCGTCGACGCCCGCATGGCGGACGTGGCTGTTGAAGTCGCAATATGGGCACTTGGCCGCGCAGAACGGCCAATGCAGGTACACCCCGAACCCCGCGTCGCGGGTGGGGTGGTCCGGGATGGTAAGGGTCAAGTCCGCCCCGTCGATGGGAGGCAGTCTCGCGCGAGGTCCACGAAGGCCCGCGCCCGGTGCGACAATCCCTTGCCCGATTGCCAATCGACGCCGTGCTTTTCCTCGGCCGTCATTTCGCCGAACGTGCGGTCATGGCCTTCCGGCTTGAACAGCGGATCATAGCCGAACCCTGCAGTGCCGCGCGGCTCTACGAGATCTCCGAACACGCGGCCCTCGAACAATTCCGTATGACCATCGGGCCATGCAAGAACGAGGGCGGAGACGAAATGCGCCTTGCGGTTCGTGGCCCCGCGCGTCTCCAACTCGGAAAAGATCCGGGCCATTGCCCCGGAGAAATCCTTTGTCGGCCCGGCCCAACGGGCGGAGAAGATGCCCGGCGCCCCGTCAAGGGCATCGACACACAGGCCGGAATCGTCGGCGAAGGCAGGGAGGTTCGTGGCGCGGGCGGCGGCATGCGCCTTGATCGCCGCGTTTTCGGCGAACATCGTGCCGGTCTCGTCCGGCTCCGGCAGGCCGAGTTCGCCCGCAGAGACGGCTTCGATGCCGAACGGCTCCAGAAGCTCGCGCATCTCCGCAAGCTTGCCCGCATTGTGGGTGGCGATGACCACCTTGCCGGTGAGTTGACGCCTCATGCGATGGCCTCTTTCTGCAAGGCGACGAGCCGCTCGGTCCCCGCCCGGGCCAGTCGCAGCATCTCCATAAGCTGCGCCTCGGTGAAGGGCTCGGCCTCGGCGGTGCCCTGCACCTCGACGATACCGCCCTTGCCGGTCAGGACGAAGTTCGCGTCCGTATCGGCCGCGGAGTCCTCCTCATATTCGAGATCGAGGACCGGAGTACCCTTGTAGATGCCGCAGGAGACGGCGGCGACATGATCGCGCAGCGGATCGACCGAGATCATGGAGCGGCTGCGCATCCAGGTGAAGCAATCGTGCAAAGCCACCCAGGCGCCGGTGATGGCAGCGGTGCGGGTGCCGCCATCGGCCTGGATCACATCGCAATCCACCGTGATCTGCTTGTCGGTGATCGCCGACAGGTTGGTGACGGCGCGAAGGCTGCGGCCGATCAGCCTTTGAATCTCCTGCGTGCGGCCGGAGGGCTTGCCGGAATTCACCTCGCGGCGGGTGCGCTCATGGGTGGCGCGTGGCAGCATCGCATATTCGGCGGTCACCCAACCCCGGCCGGAACCGCGCAGCCACGGCGGCGCGCGCTCTTCCAGGGAGGCTGTGCACAGCACCTTGGTATTGCCGAAACTGACGAGGCAGGAGCCTTCGGCATAGCGCGCGACGGCGCGTTCGAGGGTCACGGGCCGCAGCGCGTCGGCGGCACGGTTGGATGGCCGCATGCGAGGCCCTTTCCATATGAGAGAGATGGGCGGGGCTCATAGGCCGCACCGCCGCGCCGGGCAAGCAGCGGATTGATCCGAAGGCCGTGGGCGGACATGATCGGCGCCCAGGTAACCCCGTCATGACACATCCGCACTTGGACATTCACCAAAACCAATCGATGCAAGCCCTCTCGGCCCTCAACGAGCGCGCCCGGGAGATCTTCCGCCAGATCGTGGAAAGCTATCTGACAAATGGCGAGCCCGTGGGATCGCGCAACCTTGCGCGCATCCTACCCATGGCCCTGTCGCCGGCCTCGATCCGTAACGTCATGGCGGATCTCGAACATTCCGGGCTGATCTTCGCGCCTCACGCCTCGGCGGGTCGCCTCCCGACCGAGCAGGGGCTGCGCTTCTTCGTCGACGCGATGCTCGAACTCGGCGATGTCGGGCAGGATGAGAAGGACCGGATCGAGGGGCAGATGCGCGCGGTCGCCTCGCGCCATACCTTCGAATCTGCGCTCACCGAGGCATCGAGCCTGCTCTCGGGCGTCTCGCGCGGGGCGGGCGTGGTGCTCACCACCAAAGCCAATGCGAGCCTGAAGCATATCGAGTTCGTCCGGCTCGACCCCGCCCGCGCCCTCGTGGTGCTGGTCTCTGACGACGGCACCGTCGAAAATCGCTTGCTCGATCTGCCGCCGGGTCTTCCGGCGGGGGCTTTGCAGGAGGCGACGAACTATCTCAACGCCCGTCTCGCCGGGCGGACGCTCGGCGTGCTGAGGGCGGAGATCGAGGCGGGCCGCCTCGCCAAGAAGCGCGAATTGGACGAGTTGACCGAGCGGCTCGTCGATGCCGGGCTCGCGACACCAGTCGGCCCGTCGGAAGCGCGCCAGCTCATCGTTCGGGGGCAGGCCAACTTGCTGGACGACCTGCGGGCCGCCGAGGATCTTGAGCGGATTCGCCTGCTGTTCAACGATCTGGAAACGCAGAAGGACGTCATCGACCTCCTGGCCCGCGCCGAGCAGGGGGAGGGGGTACGCATCTTCATCGGCTCCGAAAACAAGCTGTTCTCGCTCTCGGGCTCGTCACTGATCGCCGCGCCCTTCCGCGACGGCTCGCAGAAGATCGTCGGGGTGGTCGGCGTCATCGGCCCGACGCGGCTGAACTATGCCCGCATCGTGCCGATGGTCGATTACACCGCCCGCGTCGTCTCGAAGCTTCTCGACGGCGGGCGGTGATGATGGATTACGCCGGGATCACGTCCACGATCTCGTAGGTGTCGGGATCGATGATGATGATCTCGTCACGCACGAGGATGAAGTCGTAGCCCTCGTAGGCCGGAACCAGCGAGACGATGGCCGGGGGCAAACGGTGCAGACGCACCGAACGCGGGATGGCCGTGCCGACGCTCAGGGCGAAATCGACACGGTCGAGGCGGGAGACGCCCCCGACGCGCGTGATCGATTGGCGGAACTCGGTGCGCTTCGCCGTATCGAGACGGGTGTAACCGCCCCGCGCCGGGCCAGCGGCATCACGGCTGCCACGGGCGCCCGGCCCGCGCTCGGCACCACGGCGGTCGCCATCGGCACCCGGCCCGTTGCGATCACCACGCTCGGCAGCGCCGTTCCGGTCGCCTCGCTCGCCGTGCTCAGCCCCGCCGCGCTCGGCGCCGCCACGCTCTTGAGCGCCACGCTCAGCCGGGCCGCCCGCGCGTCCAGCCGGTCCGCCTTGCTCGGCGGGTCCGCCACGCTCGGCGCCGCCCGCAGCCGGACCACGCCCGCCGCCCTCGCCGCCGCGCATACCGCCCGCGCCGCCGCCGGCTCCACCAGCACCGGGTCCGCCCGCAGCTGGTCCGCCGCTGGCGCCGCCGCCCGGACCGCCACCACCGCCGGGACCAGCCGCCGCGCCGCCGGCACCCGCGCCGCCAGCCCCACCGCCACCTGCGCCCCCACCACCAGGACCGCCCTGGGCGAAGGCTGTCGTCGCGCCTGCCATGATGATGGCTGCAGTCACGGTGCCGCGAAGAATTCTGTTCATGTCTCGTCCTCGTCCAACCGAGGGTGCGCCAACCTTGCGCTCGACCCGGGCCGGAACGGGGAGTGACAGGAAACCGTTCCGGCGCCCATCGAACAGCGGGTGACAACGGAGCGGGCTCTCCACGGGGAAATCCCTGCGTGCCTTGCGGCAAATGATCCGGCCTGTAACGTCCCGTCACGCCCAAGACGCCGGGCAGGAACCGGCGACATAAACGTTGGAGACGCCATGTCCGTTACCCCTGCTGGCCGCATCGGCATCACGTCGGACGAACACGACGCTGCCGATAAACGCCGCCGCATCATGGCTATCGTCGGCTCGTCCTCCGGCAATCTCGTCGAGTGGTACGACTTCTACTGCTACGCCTTCTTCGCCCTGTATTTCGCCCCGGCCTTCTTCCCGAAGGGCGACGCCACGAGCCAATTGCTTCAGACGGCGGGCATCTTCGCGGTGGGCTTCTTCATGCGGCCCGTGGGCGGGTGGCTGTTCGGGCGGATCGGCGATCGTGTCGGCCGCCGGACCTCCATGATCGTCTCCGTGCTGATGATGTGCTTCGGCTCGCTGCTCATCGGCATCCTGCCGACCTACGCCACCGTGGGAACGCTCGCCCCGGTGCTGCTATTGCTCGCCCGCATGCTCCAGGGCCTGTCCGTGGGCGGCGAGTACGGCACCTCCGCGACGTATATGAGCGAGGTGGCGATCAAGGGCCGTCGCGGGTTCTTCGCCTCATTCCAGTACGTGACCTTGATCGGTGGCCAGCTTCTAGCCTCGCTGGTGCTGGTGACGCTGCAAGCCTTCATGACCGCCGAGCAGCTGACCGCCTTCGGCTGGCGCATCCCGTTCTTCATCGGTGCGGTGCTGGCCGTCGTCGCCCTCTATCTCCGTCGCTCGCTCGCCGAGACGAAGGAGGGCGGCGATAAGGAGAACGCGGGCACGTTCAGCGCCCTGTTCAAGCACTGGCGAGCATTCTGCGTCGTCCTCGCCTACACCGCCGGTGGCTCGCTCAGCTTCTACACCTTCACGACTTACATGCAAAAGTATCTGGTCAATACCGCAGGCATGCCAAAGACGTCGGCGTCTCAGGTGATGACCTGGGTCCTGTTGGTCTACATGTTGATCCAGCCGATTTTCGGCGCCCTTTCGGATAAGATCGGCCGCAAGGCGAACATGATCCTCTATAGCGGCCTCGGCATGCTGATGGTTGTGCCGCTGATGTCATTCCTCGGCACGAACAAGGATCCCTATCTCGCCTTCGCGATGATCACCCTCGGGCTGGCGGTGATCTCGTTCTACACCGGCATCAGCGGCATCGTAAAAGCGGAGCTTTTCCCCACCAACGTCCGCGCGCTCGGCGTCGGCCTGTCCTACGCGATCGCCAACGCGATATTCGGCGGCACAGCCGAGTTCGTGGCCCTGTGGTTCAAGGACTCGGGAATGGAGGGCACGTTCTTCTGGTACGTGACGGTGATGCTCGGGATCGCCTTCATCGCCTCGCTGATCATGCCGAACCCGAAGGTCCACGGCTATCTCGATGGCTCCGGCACCGTCGAAGAGGCTTTGGGCAAGAAGCGCGGCTTGGTTCACGCCTGAAACGAAAAGGGGCGGGCCGCGATGGCCCGCCCCCTGGTTCCGGTATCGTTCGTATCTCAGTCCTGATCGATCTGGCGGCCGATGAGGGCGATAGCCTTTTGGTAGACCTGCGCGGCGTTCCAGCCCTGGAGCGCGGCGAAGTTCGGCTCTCCGGGCTGGTAGCCCGCGCCCCGCTGCCAGCCATGGGCCTTCAGGAAGTTCGCCGTAGACGAGAGGGCCGCACCGACATTGTTCAGGTCGCCGCCCGTGCCGTAATTCAACACGTTCTTCGGCAGGAACTGCGTGTGGCCGACCTCGCCATGGGCGGCGCCCCGCGTGCTCGCCGACAGGATTCCCCGATCCACCAGGGTGAGGGCGGCGCGCAACTGGTCGGTGAAGTACTCCGAGCGGCGGCAATCGTAGGCGAGAGTGGCTACGGCCGAGAGGGTGTTCACGTTACCCTTCACGGCGCCGAAACCGGTCTCCATGCCCCAGATCGCCAGAAGCGGGCCGGGCGGCACGCCGTAACGCTGCTCGATGGAGTCGAAGAGCGCGGCATTGGTGCGCTTGAGGGCGCGACCACGCTTCACGATCGTCGCGGCGCCGCGCTTGGCCATGAACTGGTCGAGGGATAGCTTGAAGCTGTGCTGACCCCGGTCGGCGGAGATCGTCGCTGTGGAGTAGGTCGTCCCCGCGAGGGCATCCAGGCTCGCCGCGCTGGCCCTGCCACGGTTCTCGGCGATGAATTCCCGCTTCCAGTTCTCGAACCCACCCGCGCTGTTCCCGCATTGGGCGGCCTGCGCCTGAGTGAGGGCGCCCCCGAACAAGGCGAGGGCCGCGGCGGCGAGGCTGTAGTGACGCTTCTGTGCAGCCACGTGAAACTCCTGGAAAATTCGCACGGCCCGGTTGGACCGCGCGGCAATATCGCTGCGGTCTAAAGCACATCGTGGCCGTTGGCGCACGCCGGACGACCTTCGCGGGGTGCGAAATAATCCCTCTGCGGGCAGATGTGATCGCGGCGTGGTTTCCAGGATGCTTCCGGCCTCACGTGTGCCAGGATCCTGACGCAAGCGCAGCGAACCCGGCATCGAACGGACCGGGCTGAGAAACGTTGGCGTGCGGCGGCGGGGAGGCCGGATGGATGCGGTACGGTCGGGCTCGATGACGAAACCCACCCTTGCGGATGCGCCGGAACTCGCAACGGCCCGGCCCATAGTGCCCGAAAGCCTCGGCCGGGAGGCGCCCGCCTTCAAGATCGTCAGCTGGAACCTCCTGCGGCGGGTCGGTGCGGCGATCGAGGATGTCGTCGCCCTGATCGAGCAGGAAAAACCGGACCTGCTGCTGATGCAGGAGGCGACGCGCGGTATCGGCTTCGTGAAGGACCGGGTCGGCGGGCATTACGCCTGGGCGCCTCTACCGGGCCGGATCCACGGCCTCGCCATGTGGAGCCCCAATCCCTTTCCGGCACCGCCGCGTACGGTCACGCTGCCCTCGGGTGCCATCGTCCACCGCGTCTGCCAAGTGCTGGACCTCGGCACGTTCGGCGTCGCAAACGTGCATCTGTCCCACGGCCAAGTTCTGAATCGGCGCCAGCTTCGCCGAATCGTCGCGAGCCTACCGCCGCGCGCGGCCGTTCTGGGCGATTACAACATCGTGGGCCCCGCCATGGTGCCGGGCTTCCGGGATATCGGTCCGCGCCGCCCGACCCATGCGATGATCGAGGTGCTACCCCTGCGCCTCGACCGCTGCCTCGCCCGCGGCCTCGTCTGCCGTGAGAGCGCCGTCCTGCCGCGCGGCCCCTCGGACCACCGTCCCATCGTCGTCCATCTCTGTCCGGAGCCGGAAGCGCGCCGACCGCTCAGAGGTATGGCAGCAGCAGCCGAACGGCTGCGTCGCGCAGGCGAACGGGCAAGGACCGCCCTTCGAGATCCCGCACCGTAAGTGGCAGATCCATCTTGGACACGATCAGCGCATCGATCTGGGCGGCCAGTGCCTCGTCGATCACTTCGACGTTCAGCTCGAAGTTGAGGCGGAAGCTGCGCATGTCCCAGTTGGCGCTGCCGACGAAGCACCACACGTCGTCGACGACCATGGCCTTGGCGTGGTCGAACGCATCGCGATCGAGATAGACCCGAACCCCGGACCGGATCAGCACGTCGAGATGGGCGCGCATCGCCCAATCGATGAAGCGATGATCGCTGACGGCGGGAATGACGACCTCGACGGTAACACCGCGCGTCGAAGCCTGCATCAGGGCGCCGGTCACCAATTCATCCGGCAGGAAGTAGGGCGTGGCGATGCGGACCCGCCGCCGTGCGCACCCGAGCGCCTGGATCACCACCTGCTCGATCTTCTGCACGTCCGCATCCGGCCCTGAGGTGACGGCGCGAGCCACCGTCTGACCGACGGCCGGTGCCTCCATGAACCAGGGCGGCCCGTCGAGATTCTCACCGTCCGCGAAAGCCCAATCGGCCGCGAAGGCGGTGGCCAATTGATCCACGACCGGTCCTTCCACGAAGTAGTGGATGTCGCGGATCGGGTGCTCAGGCTTCGTCGAGATACGGTTCGCCTGGGCGATGTTCAGCCCACCGGTGTAGGCGGTGAGCCCATCGAGGATCAGCAGCTTCTTGTGATTGCGCAGGTTCAGGAACGGCATTCGCCACGGCAGGGCGGAATGCATGAACAGGGCAGCGGGCACGCCCGCCGCCCGCAGGCGCTTGTAGGCGGGGGTGAGGAAATACCCGCCGCCGATGCCATCGATGATGACCCGCACCTCGACGCCCCGACCCTGCGCCTCGGCCAGGGCCGTACAGAACTCGCGCCCGGTCTCATCGTCCTTGAAGATGTAGCTCGTCATGGCGATGCTGGCCCGCGCCGCGCGGATCGCTGCGAGCATTTCCGGATAGGCCTCATCGCCATTGCGGAACATCCGCATCCGGTTGCCCTTGAGCGCGGGCGCCCCGGTGATCCGCCGGATCGCCCGGTCGAGGGGCCACAGTTCCCTCGGCACGACCTCATCGTCGGTATCGGGCGGCGGCACCGCCTCGGAAGGCCGCCCGCGCATCTTGCGCGCCCGCCGGTAGACCCGGTTGATCCCGAGCAGGAGGTACAGGGCCGAACCGAAGACTGGCGAAAGCCATGCTAGGCCGATCCAGCCGACCGCCACGCTTACCCGGCGCTTGCGCAGCAGGGCGTGAAGAGTCACCGCGAGCGCGAGCGCGATGCCGACAAGCGCTTCGACATCCGCGCGCAGCAACGCGGTCGAGTTGATCCAGCGGAAGACGACGTGGTCCACTTGCATCCTGCGGGCTGAAGCCTTCCGGCGATATAGCCCAGCCTTGGCGTAAGTCCGCCCGAATCGCGGAGAAGTCGTCAGTTCTTCAGTGGCGGGTCGCAGCGGAAGCCGCTGCCGTCGAGCGCGCTGTACACGATGCGTCCGCCCGCGTGCAGGCAACGCGCTTTCGCCGCCTCATGCGGCCGGTGAAAGCTCCAGATCGTGAACATCGGCCCGACCGTGGCGATGCAGACCACGCCGATCAGGACGGCGGCCGCCCAAGTCGGCCCATCGCGCTCGGGGCGCGGAGGCTTTGGCGGCGGCATCGCCCCGTAGAAGGCCAGGGTCAGGCCGATCAAGTCGGTGGTGGCTGTCATCGCCTATCCCGCACCGGCACGCCCGCATATCGCGGAATACCTGGAAGTTTAGGGCCGGCAAGCCTCCGCGCCTACATCCCCAGGCCGCAACAAAGGCGCGGCGGATCACCCCTCCCAAACCGGCTGACGCTTCGTCAGGAAGGCATCGATGCCCTCCTGCGCGTCGGCCATGGCCATGTTCTTCGTCATCACGGCGGCGGTGTAGGCATAGGCCTCGTCCAGGCTCATCTCGATCTGCTGAGAGAAGGCTTCCTTGCCCACTGCCAGCACCCGACGCGCCTTGGCTGCGATGGCACCGGCCATGGCTGCAACGGCGGAATCGAGGTCCGCAGCGGGGACGACGCGGTTCACCAGACCGATGCGTAGGGCTTCGCCTGCCGGGACCGGCTCGCCCAGCAACAGCATCTCTATCGCAGCCTTGCGCGGCACCGCCCGTGACAGGGCGACCATCGGCGTGGAGCAGAAGAGGCCGATCTGGACGCCGGGTGTCGCGAAGCGCGACTCCTCCGTGCAGATAGCGAGATCGCAAGACGCGACGAGCTGGCAGCCCGCCGCCGTCGCGATCCCATGGACCTGCGCGATGACCGGCTTCGGCAGGCGCACGAGGCTCGTCATCAGCCGGGCGCACGTCTTGAACAGATGCTCGGTGGCTTCCGGCGAGGGATTGGCGCGCATCTCGCGCAGATCGTGCCCAGCGCAGAAGGCCGGACCGGCGGCACGCAGCACCACGACGCGGACGGAATCATCCGCGCGAATCGTGTCGAGAGCGTCTTGCAGCGCGTTCATCAGCCCAAGCGACAGCGCGTTACGCGCGGCCGGGCGATTGAGGGTCAATGTCGCGATGCCTCCCGCATCCTGCCGAAGCAGAACGGGTTCGTCGGCGGCGGCCAAGGACTGGCTTGCGGACATCGGCGTTTCCCTCCGGCCTGCCCATCCTTACGTGACGGGCTTCAGGCGCGAAGGAAACGATCTAGCACGGCAGGGAAGGGCTGCGCAGGCCGGGCTCCGCAGCTTCGGCAAGAGCAAGGTCGAGGCGCGCGAAATCGGCGCCGGGGCCGTTCCACCAGACCGGCGGGAGCCGATCGAGGCGTCCCAGAGCCCGCGCGTAAGTCGGTGCTGAGGCGCTATCGATGATCGCGATGCTCGCACCGGACAAAACGAGTGCCAGTTCAGGCGCGTCGATCCCGGGATCGAGATCCTTGGTCCGCGCACCGACCCAGGCGAAACCTTGGCGAAGCGCGGCCGCTTCCAAAGGATCGGCGACCATCAGGACCGCCATGTCGCCGAAGCTTATGCCCTCGTCACGCGCCCACTTCGCGCAGACTCCGGGAACGAAGGGCGAGGTGTGCTCCGCCTCCGGGACCGGGCGCAGAGGCACCGGCTTTTCCGAAGTGACGGGGTGAGTCACGCTGTATCTGGCGCCAAGCATGCGGTGCGGACCGGCCTGTATGTTCAAGCTGAACCATTCCGGGTTCGCGCGATCGGGTTAAGACTTTCTGATACCGCGCCCTTGGTTGCGACAGATCGGCTCGAAAACGGGCAATTCAGCCCCTGCAGCACAGCCTATGGCCAATAGCCGGTGAAGATTACGCAGAGAAAGCGCCCTGGCGCGCCGAGCCCGAACGTCTATCTGTGCACCCGCTGAGCGGCCCGCACGACGAGGCCGCACGTGTTCGGAGGAGTTTTCTCGATGCGCCACCTCACCCCGCTCGCTGCGGTCCTCTTGCTGTGCGGCCCGGCGCAGGCTGAGATCCGCAACGCACCGTCCCCGCGCGCGATGGAATTGGCCGCCTACATCTTCGCGGCATCGAATGTCTGCGGTTTCCGGATCGGTGGCCCCGAATTCGAGGCTCTGCTGGCCAAGCAGAACGCCCGCGTTTCCGACATCCAGGCGGGCGGCCCCTTCGGCACCCGCGTCCAGATGATGTTTACGCTGATGTCCAACCAGATGCAGATGAACCGCGAAGGCTCCTGCACGGCAGTGGCTGGCGAATATGGTCCCGAGGGGAATATCGCCCGCAACGTCCTCCAGCCCTCGGATGCCGTGCCGGAGGCGCAGAAGCCCGCCGCGCCGCCGGCCAAGCCCGCACAGTGATCTAGCCGAGTCGCCAGTCGATCGGCGTCCGGCCTCGTTTGGCGAGCCATGCATTGGCCCGTCCAAACGGGTCGGAACCCGGAAAATCCCGCGCCCGGTTGAGGGGCGAGGGATGCCCGCTCTCCACGATGCCGTGACGGCTTGCATCGATGAGCCCGGCCCGGGCGCGGGCCTGCGCGCCCCAGAGCAGGAAGATCGTGGGCTCCGCCCGCCCCGCGACGGCGGACACGGCGTCGTCCGTCAGTGCCGACCAGCCCAGGCGCAGATGCGCTCCGGCTTTCCCCGCCTCGACGGTGAGCGCGCTGTTGAGAAGGAGCACGCCCTGGCGCGCCCAGGGTGTCAGATCGCCTCCAGCCTCGCGCGGCGAGCCCGCTTCCGCCAGGATCACTTTGAGCGAGGCGGGAAGGCGCCCCTTGCCGACATAGGAAAAGGCAAGGCCGTTCGCATCTCCGGGGGTCGGGTAGGGATCCTGGCCGAGGATCACCGCCTTCACGTCGGGCAGCGGCGTCTCGCGCAACGCGCGGAAGATGTCGCCGGGGGCGGGGAGCACCTGAGCCCCTGCGGCGATGCGCCCGTCGACCTTCCGCGCGACCTCGTCCGCCGCACCGTCTCGGAAGAAGGGCAGGGCAAGCCAGGAAGAACCAGTCTCGCGGAAGGCGGCGAGGGCGGCGGCGACGGGCCGGTCGGTCATCGATCTGAGAGATTCCCAAGATGCGGGAGCGGTTGCCGCCGCGTATCGCGCCCTTATACCGGGAAAGGTGCCGGGTCTCGGCCCGGTGCCGCCTTCGCCGGAGGCGCACGGCGTCCTACATAGGGCGAGCCCGCCACGGCGGGTCCGATCTCAAGCCATGACAAGGAATCGGCGCCAGGGCGCCGTAACGCTCTGATGAACGAACGCATCGAACCAGCCGCGCTCGCCGACAACCGGCCCGTCGCCCTCGGCAACAGCGGGCCGCTGACCCTGCCGACGGACCATCCGCCGGTTCGCTGGGGCCGCGTCGGCGTACTGCTCATGAACCTCGGCACGCCGGAGGGCACGACGTACTGGCCGATGCGCCGGTACCTGAAAGAGTTCCTCTCCGACCGCCGCGTCATTGAGGTGCCGCGCCTGATCTGGTGGCCGCTCCTCAACCTCATCATCCTGTCCAAGCGCCCGGGGCCGAAGGGCCGCGACTATGCCAGCGTCTGGAACAACGAGCTCAATGAAGGGCCGCTCAAGACCATCACCCGCGGCCAAAGCGAGAAGCTTCAGGCGGCGATGGGTGAGAGCGTCGTGGTCGATTGGGCGATGCGCTACGGCAAGCCGGAGGTCGCGGGCCGCATCCAGGCCCTGCTCGACCAAGGCTGCGACCGCATCCTTCTCGTGCCGCTCTACCCGCAATACGCTGCCGCCACCTCGGCGACCGCTTGCGATCAGGCGTTCCGCGCCCTGATGGACATGCGCTGGCAGCCGACCGTTCGGGTCTCACCACCCTATCACGACGATGCGGTCTACATCGAAGCCATGGCCCAATCGATCCGCGACGGGCTGGCCAAGCTCGACTTCGAGCCCGAGGTGATCCTCACCTCGTTCCACGGCGTACCCCGCAGCTATCTGCTGAAGGGCGACCCCTACCATTGCCAGTGTCACAAGACCGGCCGCCTGATCCGCGAAGCTCTCGGCTTCTCGCCCGAGCGGATGCGGGTCACCTTCCAGTCGCGCTTCGGCAACGAGGAATGGTTGAAGCCCTATACCGACGAGACGGTGATGGAGCTGGCCAAGTCGGGCGTGAAGCGGATGGCCATCGTGGCGCCCGGCTTCACCGCCGACTGCCTCGAAACGCTCGAAGAGCTCGACGGTGAGAATCGCCACTACTTCGAGGAGAATGGCGGCGAGCACTTCGCCTACATCCCCTGCCTCAACGACACCGATCTCGGCATGAAGGTCATCGAGCACGTCGTGCGGCGGGAGCTCCAGGGTTGGATCTGAGGCCCACCCATCGGCGAAAAATTGCATGATACCGCCGGTTGCGCTTGCTGCGTGACCGGCGCGGCCTATCATCCTCTCAGCGGACGCGAGTCCGGTCCATAAAATGGGAGGGTCGTGACGTGGCGTTCTTTATCGGTATCGCCTGTCCGTGGATCCTGGTCATCGTGCTCGACCGGCTCTCGGAATCCCGGCGCCTGTCCGAACTGGAATCGCTGGGCGTAGCGCCCCGTCCCGCCGGGAACTCGGCTTACATCACCAAACCCGACCGGCCGTACTAGCCTCGAAACGCTTCGAGCATCTCCGGCAGCGGTGCGATCCAGGGCACCGTGACGTCTCACGACGTCACGGTGCCCTGGATCGTGTTACTCGGGGCGACGACGGTGCGCCCAGCACCGCCTACTTCGCGGCGGGCGTCTGCGGCGCGGCAGCGGGCACGTCCTTGCGGTCGATCTTCGCCTCGGCGCGCAGCTTCAGGATGAGATCCTGCTGTGCCTTGCGGATGAGGTGCTGATCGATCTGCTCCTTCAACTCGTCGAAGGTCGGCTGGGGCTTGGTGCGCTTCTCCTCGACCTTGATGACGTGCCAGCCGAACTGCGTCTTCACCGGATCGGACACCGTGCCCGGCTTCATGGCGAAAGCGGCCGTGGCGAAGTCAGGGACCATGCGCTCCTTGGTAAACCAGCCGAGATCGCCGCCCTCGGTCTTGGAGCCGGGGTCCTTCGAGGTCTCGGCGGCCACCTTGGCGAAATCCTCGCCGCCCTTGATACGCTCGGCGATCTTCTTGGCCTCGCCCTCGCTCTCCACGAGGATGTGGCGGGCGTGGATCTCTTCCTCGGGCTTCATCAGCTTGACCGATTGGTCGTACACCGCCTTCTCGGCTTCGGGCGTCACCGCCTTCTTGGCCTCCTGCTCAAGATAATCGTCGAGCAGCAGCTTGTCGCGGAAATAGGCCATCTTGCGCTTGAAGTCGGCGCCGTCGCCGACCTTGGCCGCCTCGGCAGCCTGCGCGCCGACCTTCAGGTCGACCATGTAGTCCACGAGCAGATTCTTCTTCTGCGCCTCGTCCACGCCCGGCAGGGACAAAGCCGGGTCGTCGGCAGCGATCGCGATGTCGGCCTGCGTGATCGGCTGGCCGTTCACCGTCGCGACGATCACCGCCGGGTCGGCGGGGGCCGCAGGGGCGGCTGTCGCTGGGGCTGCCTTGTCGGCCGGTGGCGTCTGGGCCGCCGCCGCGCCGGAGAGGGCGAGCGCCAACGCGAGCGCGCTGGCGCGCCGGAGCAGAGCATGGGTCGGCATGGAAGATACCTCGGTCGGCCTGTCGATAGCCGGTTCGGCGGCGAGGGTCCTAACCCCCCGCAGGCTGCCGATCCGGCGGCGGCAGAGGTGGCCCGGCGGCTCGCAGAACGCAAGCGGAGCCGTAAATCGCAACCATTCGGGGCTCCGGCTCTTTCAGGTGCACGGGGCGATGTTTACCTCTATAAGCCGCCCCATTCCGCCCAGGCCGGCCCGCGACGTCACGTCCGTCGGCGGGCACGCCCGTCCGCAGGTTTACGATGCTCGGCTCGCTCGCCAAGAAGATTTTCGGCTCCTCAAACGACCGCCGCGTGAAGGGCTACCGCCCCCGCGTCGCTCAGATCAACGCCCTGGAGCCCGAGATCGCGGCGCTGAGCGACGACCAGCTCCGCGCCCGCACCGACATGCTCAAGGCCGAACTGGCGGCGGGCAAGAGCTTGGATGACATCCTCGTCCCCGCCTTCGCCACCGTCCGCGAGGCGGCCAAGCGCGTGCTCGGCCAGCGTCACTTCGACGTGCAGCTCATCGGCGGCATGGTGCTTCACGAAGGCGGCATCTCCGAGATGAAGACCGGTGAGGGTAAGACCCTCGTCGCCACCGCACCGGTCTATCTGAACGCCCTCGAGGGCAAGGGCGTCCACGTCATCACCGTGAACGATTACCTCGCCAGCCGTGACGCCGAGTGGATGGGCCGGGTCTACCGCTTCCTCGGCCTCACCGTCGGCACCATCGTGCATGGGCTGGACGATGAGCAGCGCAAGGCGTCCTACGCCTGCGACATCACCTACGGCACGAACAACGAGTTCGGCTTCGACTACCTGCGCGACAACATGAAGTACGAGATCGCGCAGCTCGCGCAGCGCGGCCACAATTACGCGATCGTGGACGAGGTGGATTCGATCCTCATCGACGAGGCGCGCACGCCGCTCATTATCTCCGGTCCGGTGGACGACCGTTCGGAGCTCTACATGGCCGTCGACGGCGTGATGCCGCTGCTGGAGCCGGCCCATTACGATCTGGACGAGAAGCAGCGTACCGTCTCGCTGACCGAAGAGGGCAACGAATTCCTTGAGGACGCGCTGCGCGCGGCGGGCATCCTGAAGGAGGGCGACCTGTATGACGCCCACAACGTCACCATCGTCCATCACGTGAACCAGGCGCTGCGCGCCCACACCCTGTTCACGCGTGACAAGGATTACATCGTCCGCAACGACGAGGTGGTGATCATCGACGAGTTCACCGGCCGCATGATGCAGGGCCGCCGCTACTCGGAAGGCCTGCACCAGGCGCTCGAGGCGAAGGAGCGGGTGACGATCCAGCCCGAGAACCAGACGCTCGCCTCGATCACCTTCCAGAACTACTTCCGCCTGTACAAGAAGCTCGCCGGCATGACCGGCACGGCCTCGACCGAGGCGGATGAGTTCGCCGAGATCTACAAGCTCGACGTGGTCGACATCCCGACCAACAAGGAGATCGAGCGCGTCGATGAGGACGACGAGGTCTACCGGACCGTCGAGGAGAAGTATCAGGCGATCATCCAGGAGATTGCCAAGGCGCATGAGCGCCACCAGCCGATCCTGGTTGGCACGGGTTCGATCGAGAAGTCGGAATACCTCGCCGACATGCTGGTGAAGGCGGGCTACACCCCGCTCGACTATTCCGACCCCAACGCGCTGACCGACGTCTACAAGGCCGCCCGCGAGGGCCGCGTGACCAAGCGCTTCGCCGTGCTGAACGCCCGCTTCCACGAGCAGGAAGCGTATATCGTCGCCGAGGCCGGTGTGCCCGGCGCCATCACCATTGCCACCAACATGGCCGGTCGCGGCACCGACATCAAACTCGGCGGCAACGTCGAGATGCGAGTCGAGAAGGAACTGGCGAACGTGCCCGAGGGGCCGGAGCGCGAGGCGGCCGTCGCGGCGATCAAGGCCGAAATTGCCGAGAACCGCGCCAAGGTTCTGGCCTCCGGCGAGCCGGCGGACCCGGAGGCGGGCCGCAAGAAAGCGCTGCCGGGCGGCCTCTACATCATCGGCACGGAGCGCCACGAATCACGGCGTATCGACAACCAGCTCCGCGGCCGCTCGGGCCGTCAGGGCGATCCCGGCCGCTCGAAATTCTACCTGTCCCTCAAGGACGACCTGATGCGGATCTTCGGGTCCGACCGCATGGACGGGATGCTGCAGAAGCTCGGCCTGGAGCAGGGCGAAGCGATCATCCACCCCTGGATCAATCGGGCCATTGAAAAGGCGCAGCAGAAGGTCGAAGCGCGCAACTTCGACATGCGCAAGAACGTGCTCAAGTACGACAACGTCATGAACGACCAGCGTAAGGTCGTGTTCGAGCAGCGCCGCGACTTCATGGGTCAGGAAAGCGTCCGCGAGACCGTGGACGACATGCGCGAGGGCGTGGTGGACGACATCGTCACCCGTCACATCCCGCCGGATACCTATGCCGAGCAGTGGGACGCCGAGGGACTTCGCGAATCGGCGAAGCAGATCCTGAACCTCGACATCCCCGCCGAAGAGTGGGTGAAGGAAGAGGGCATCGCCGACGAGGAGATCCGGGAGCGCCTGATGAAGCTGGCCGATCAGGCCTATCAGGAGCGCGTCGAAAAGAACGGCGCCGAGGTTTCGGCCTATATCGAGAAGCAGGTTCTGCTGCAGAGCCTCGACCAACTCTGGCGCGAGCATCTCGTGACGCTGGATCACCTGCGGCAGGTAGTGGGCTGGCGCGGCATCGCCCAGCGCGACCCGCTGAACGAGTATAAGTCCGAGGCGTTCGAACTGTTCAACAGCCTCGTCGCGTCCCTGCGCGAGCAGGTGACGGGCCAGCTCTCGCGCATCGAGGTGATGTTCCAGCAGGATGAGGCGCCGCCCATGGAGAGCCCCGGCCTGCCTCCGATGTTCGCCCAGCACCTCGATCCCGTCACCGGCGAGAACGAGATGGACTACACCCGCGGCAGTGGCAGCGATGGTGGCGGCGGACCGGCTTACGGCTATGCCGCGCAAGCGCTCTCAGCCGACACTGCAGTGATGGAGCGTGACCCGAACGACGAGTCGACCTGGGGTCGCGTCGCGCGCAACGAGCCATGCCCCTGCGGCTCGGGCAAGAAGTACAAGCACTGCCACGGCAGCTTCGCGGCGTGAGCTCCCGCTCTATCTTCGTTGCCGGAGCGGGAACGGAGATCGGCAAGACCTACGTGACGGCGGCGCTCACGCGCCGCCTTCGCGAACGCGGCCCGGTTCTCGCCCTCAAGCCACTGGCGAGCGGCGTGGCGCCGGTCACTCATCCGGCCTTCGGCGAGAGCGACACGGCCCGGCTACTCGACGCGCAGGGCTTGGCCGTGACCGAGGACACGGTTGCGGCCTGCTCACCCTGGCGCTTCGCTGCGCCGCTTGCGCCCAATCAGGCGGCCGCCCTCGAGGGCTACTTACTTCATCTCGATGAGATCGTTGGATGGTGCCGCAGCCGCGTCGCGTCATCGGCCCATCCCGTCGTCATCGAGGGCGTCGGCGGGCTGATGAGCCCGATCACCGATGAGGCTACGGGGCTCGACTGGATCGAGGCCCTGGCCATTCCCGTGGTGCTGGTGTCCGGCAGTTATCTGGGCGCGATCAGCCACGCCCTTACCGCCGCCGAAGTGCTCCGTCTGCGCGGTCAGGCGCTTCGAGCGGTCGTCGTCAGCGAAAGCGAAGGCGCGACGACGCCGCCGCAGACTGTGGCCACAGAGATCGGGCGACGCGTGCTCTGCCCCGTCTTCTGCATGAAGCGCGGCGAAGCGGCACCGGACGCTCTCGCCGACCTGCTCTGACTTCGCCAACAGCGAGCAGCCATTCACCAAATAGTGTCACGGCGGCGTGCGAGCGTCGCTGGACGGTGACCCTCCGTCGCTTAGCTGATGTGCGCAGAGGCACACGGCCTCCGTGTATGGCCCCCGGAGGAACGTTGAGCCACTCTCTCGCCCCGGTCAGCGACACCGCCTCCACGGAGCCAGCCGACCAGAAGCGCGGACGCCTCAATCCAGCCTTGCTGCTGGGGGCGCTCGGTGTCGTCTATGGCGACATCGGCACTAGCCCGCTCTACGCTTACAAGGAAGCGGTGAAGGCAGCAGGTGGAGGTGCGGCCACGCCGCTCGCCGTCACGGGCGCGGTGTCCCTCATTTTTTGGGCGTTGATCCTCGTCGTCTCGCTCAAATACGCGATCCTGATCCTGCGGGCGGACAATCGAGGGGAGGGCGGCATCGTCGCCATGCTCGCCTTGCTCGGCGCCCGTCAGGCCAAGCCGGGAACGGCGAAAGCGCTCCTGCTGGTCGTCGGCCTCCTCGGCGCGGCGTTGCTCTATGGCGATGGTGCGATCACACCCGCCATCTCCGTTCTTTCGGCGGTGGAGGGCCTGAAGGTCGATGCGCCTTCGCTCGCACGCTACGTGGTGCCGATCACCCTCGTGATCCTCGTGGGCCTGTTCGCCGTGCAGTTTCAGGGCGTGGCGCGGATCGGGCGGATCTTCGGGCCCGTCATGCTGCTGTGGTTCGCGACCCTGGCCTGGCTGGGCATTGGCGCGATTCTGCACAACCCCGAGATCCTGGCGGGTCTCAATCCGCTGAAGGCGGTCGAATTCCTCGTCCATGCGGGTTGGGGCATCAGTTTCGCCATGCTGGGGGCGGCCTTCCTCGCCGTCACGGGCGGAGAGGCTATGTATGCCGATCTCGGACATTTCGGTGCCCGGCCGATCCGCGTGGCGTGGTTCGCTCTGGTGCTTCCCGCTTTGGTGCTCAACTATTTCGGGCAGGGAGCCCTGCTGCTTTCCGAACCCGACGCGCTGGAAAATCCGTTCTTCCGCCTCGCGCCCGACTGGGCGCATATCCCCCTCGTCGGTCTCGCGACGCTCGCAACGATCATCGCGTCGCAAGCCATCATCTCCGGCGTCTTCTCGCTGACCCAGCAGGCGATCCAGCTCGGCTTCCTGCCTACCATGCGGATCGTCCAAACCGCACATGAGGAGCGCGGACAGATCTACGTCCCGGCGGTGAACTGGCTCCTCGCCATCGCGACGCTGGTGGCGGTCGTCGTGTTCGAATCGTCCGATGCGCTCGCGGGCGCCTACGGCATCGCGGTGTCGATGCTCATGGCCATCACCACCCTGCTCGCTGCGCTGATCGCCCTGAAATGGGGCTACAACCCCCTGGCGGTCCTGGCGGTGAACGGTTTCTTCCTCGCCATCGATCTCGTCTTCCTCGGCGCCAACAGCGTGAAGCTCCTGGAGGGCGGCTGGTTTCCCCTCGTGCTCGCGGGCTTCGTCGCGATGATGATGCTCACCTGGCGCAAGGGGAACACGCTGGTGGAGGAGGCGCGCACCGCCATGCGCCAGCCGGAGGATGCGTTTCTCGAGGGCCTGAGCCACCAACGCCTTCTCAGGCTACCTGGCACAGCAGCCTTTCTCTCTTCCGCGCTTCACGGAATTCCGTTGCATCTGTCGCGCTTCGTGGAGCGCAGCCACGCCCTGCACGAGCGCGTGTTGATCGTCACAGCGCTCTACGAGGAGACACCGAGCGTTCCCCTCGACGAACGAGCCCATGTCATCGTGCTCGCACCGGACTTCTACCGTGTCATTCTGCGCTACGGCTTTATGGAGGATGCATCGATCCCGGAGGGAATCGCCTGCGCGGTGCGGAAAGGCGAACTTCCTCAGCAATGCGTGGAGGATGTGACTGTCTTCATCGGTCACGAGACCGTGATCCCGAAAAACGACAACCGTGGAATGGCCGCTTGGCGGGAAAATCTATTCGCATTCATGCAGCGAAATGCCGAGAGAACAGGCGCTTTCTTCGGTGTCCCGACGCGTCAGGTCGTCGAGGTCGGCACCGAAATCGAGATCTAACGAGCCGATCGGGAACGGAACCTAGGCCGTCTCTCATCGTTCGACTCGCCTGAAGAGCCAAGCGGCTCCGCAGCGTCCCCATCCGGGGGATGGCTCGCCGGGGCCGGACGAACGGAGGGATTTCGATGAACAGCGATCGCTTGGAAGGTGGTGTCCGCCATCTGCGCGGCCGAGTGAAGACCGCGACCGGCGCCCTGCGCGGCAATCCGGGCCGCCAGTTCGACGGTGCCGTGGATCAGGTCGCCGGCGCCGCTCAGTATGCCTATGGCCGCGCCCGCGAGACCGGTGAGGAACTGCGCCGTGACGGCGAGCACCTCTACGAGGAAGGCCGTGAACGCGCCCGTGCCTTCGCCGACGAGGCCTATTCGCGCGGTGAAGCCTTCGCCGACGAAGCCGTTCAGCGGAGCCGCCACATCCGCTCCCGCGCCGTCCATCACGGGCGCCATTTGGCCCGCCGGGCCGACGACAACCGCGGCACGACGCTCGCCCTGGTGGCGGCCGTGGCCTTCGGCATCGGTTGGCTCGCCCGCCCGAGCCGTTGAGCGACGGGTAGCCGCCCAAACGCATAAAGACATCTTTATGTCTTGATTGCTTCCTCGCTCGCGAAGTGATAGGCCACCGGCCGGATCGCAACGCGAGTGAGGAGAGCTGCATGGCCAAGGACTACATCGTCAGGGATATCGGGCTGGCCGATTACGGCCGGAAGGAAATCTCGATCGCCGAGACCGAGATGCCCGGCCTGATGTCCGTTCGGGAGGAATACGGCGCGAGGCAGCCTCTGAAGGGCGCGAAGATCGCCGGCTCCCTGCACATGACCATTCAGACGGCGGTGCTGATCGAGACGCTGAAGTCTCTCGGCGCCGACATCCGCTGGGTGTCCTGCAACATCTACTCGACCCAGGACCACGCCGCCGCCGCGATCGCCGCCGCCGGCATCCCGGTCTTCGCCGTGAAGGGCGAGACGCTGGAAGAGTACTGGGATTACACCTCCCGCCTGTTCGATTGGCATGACGGCGGCATGCCGAACATGATCCTGGACGATGGTGGCGATGCCACGATGTTCGTCCATCTGGGCCTGCGTGCCGAGAACGGCGACACCGCCTTCCTCGATAACCCGGGCTCCGAGGAGGAAGAGATCTTCTTCGCCCTGCTGAAGAAGAAGCTCGCCGAGAAGCCGAAGGGTTGGTTCGCCGGCCTCGCCGAGTCGATCAAGGGCGTCTCCGAGGAGACGACCACGGGCGTACACCGCCTCTACATCCTCGCCAAGGAGGGCAAGCTGCTCTTCCCGGCGATCAACGTGAACGACTCGGTCACCAAGTCGAAGTTCGACAACCTCTACGGCTGTAAGGAGTCGCTGGTCGACGGCATCCGTCGCGGCACCGACGTCATGATGGCTGGCAAGGTCGCCATGGTCGCGGGCTTCGGCGACGTGGGCAAGGGCTCGGCCGCTTCGCTCCGCAACGCTGGCTGCCGCGTCATGGTCTCGGAGATCGATCCGATCTGCGCGCTCCAGGCCGCGATGGAGGGCTACGAGGTCGTGACGATGGAAGACGCCGCCCCGCGCGCCGACATCTTCGTCACCGCCACCGGCAACCGTGACATCATCACCCTCGACCACATGCGGGCGATGAAGGACCGGGCCATCGTTTGCAACATCGGCCACTTCGATAACGAGATTCAGGTCGCTGGCCTGAAGAACCTGAAGTGGAACAACATCAAGCCGCAGGTCGACGAGATCGAGTTCGCCGACGGCCACCGCATCATCCTGCTGTCGGAGGGCCGCCTCGTGAACCTCGGCAACGCGACGGGCCACCCGTCCTTCGTGATGTCGGCCTCGTTCACCAACCAGACGCTGGCCCAGATCGAGCTCTGGACCAACCCGGGCAAGTACGAGAAGCAGGTCTACACCCTGCCGAAGGCCCTCGATGAGAAGGTCGCCGCCCTGCACCTCGCGAAGGTCGGAGCGACGCTTTCGAAGCTTCGCCCGGATCAGGCCGCGTATATCGGCGTGAAGGAAAACGGTCCGTTCAAGCCCGAGCACTACCGCTACTAGAACGGTTGCGCACTACACACTATCGGGCCCGGCGTGCTTCGCCGGGCCCTTCGTTTGTCAAGGCCAATTCGACACAGCCGGGTGTGTCTTCTGTGTGTCGTTAACGAGCGATTTACCCGCATCGCGCACGGCCACGCTTCGTTCTCCTTCCGGCCTGAATCCCCCCCACGCTAAGGTGCGCCCGACTCAGTGACTGGCGTAGCGCGGCCGCCCCGTAAGAGGGCATCCGTGACAGGGTGCGTTCCGTGCCGCACGGGCGCACGCCGGCGGCAATGATAGCTTTTGGGGGCAAGGCGGATGCGGGTCGGACGTGCGGCTCGGCTGCAGGTCGGCGTGGGGATTCTCGCGCTGTTCGCGGCGAGCGCGGCCTTGGCGGAAATGCAGGATAACCCGGCGGCTCACAGCCCCCGGGAAATGCACGGCGTCGCCGGCCTTGCGGTGTTCGGCGGGCTTGTTGCCTTCGCGGTGATCCTTGCGCTGCTCTATCTCTATGAGCGCGCGCGCTGGAATCGGCGGGAGCAGGATCTCGTCGCGGCGCTCAACCTGCTGCGCGGCGCCCACGACCGCGCCGAGATGCTGCTGAGCACCGACCGGCAGGTCATCATCACCTGGAACGAATACGGTGAGCCCGTGATCGAGGGCGATGTCGGCATCGCGCTCGGTGGCGAGCGCGCCGTATCGGATTCGGCCCGGCGTGTCCTGGCCTTCGGCGCGTGGTTGATCCCTGCCGACGCGCAGGCGGTTGAGGCCGCCCTCGACACGCTCTTGACCCGTGGCACCGGCTTCACCCTCGATCTGCGGACCCAGACCGCTCACAACATCGACGCCCAGGGGCGGACGGTGGCGGGCCGGGCCCTGCTGCGGCTGCGGGAGACCACATCCGAGCGCCGCGAAATCGCGGAACTGCGGATCACCCTCGATGAAACGCGGCGCGGGCTCACCGCCCTCGCGGGGCTCCTCGATGCGATCCCGCAACCGGTCTGGCGGCGCAGCCGCGATGGCAGCCTTGCCTGGGTGAACGCGGCTTATGTCGCCGCCCTCGAAGCGCCGAGCCGCGAGGCGGTGATCGATGCCGGAACCGAACTGCTCGACCGTCCCGCGCGGGAAATCATCGCCCGCGAGGAAGCCGCCGGTCCTGGCCGCAGGGCTCCACGTGTTTCGGCGGTGGTGGCGGGCCAGCGCCGCGTCCTCGACATCTACGAGACGAGCGTCGATGGCGGCCGGGTCGGCATCGCCGTGGACGTGTCGGAGTTGGAAAGCGTCCGCGCCGACCTGCAGCAGCAGATGAACGCCAACGCCCGCACCCTCGATCAATTGCCCACCGCCGTGGCGATGTTCGACGTGGGCCAGCGGCTGATCTTCCACAATGCCGCCTACCGGGCGCTTTGGGACCTCGACCAGGAGTTCCTAGACAGCCGCCCCTCCGACGGCGAAATCCTCGACCTGCTCCGCTCGCAGCGCAAACTCGAGGAGCATGCCGATTTTCGCACGTGGAAACACAGCGTGCTGGGCGCCTATCGCGCCGCCGAGGCCAATCAGGCGTGGTGGTATCTTCCGGACGGCCGTACGCTGCGCGTGGTGGCCGATCCGAACCCGCAAGGGGGCCTGACCTACCTGTTCGAGGACGTGTCCGACCGGCTCAACGCCGAATCCCGCTACAACGCCCTCCGCCGCCTCCAGGCCGAGACCCTCGACACCCTGGCCGAACCGGTGGCCGTGTTCGGTGCCGATGGACGGCTACACCTCGCCAACCGCGCCTTCACGACGATCTGGCGCCTCGACCCCGAAATGATCGACGCCCGGCCGCACGTCGATTCGGTGATCCTGCGCTGCAAGAGCCTCGCACCGGCTGAGAATCAGTGGCTCGACATCCGCGACGCGGTGGTGGGCCTCGAAGCCCGCACCGCCCTGGCCCGCCGGATCGAAATGGTCGACGGCACAGTTCTCGATTGCGCGACGCAGCCCCTGCCCGAGGGCGCGACCCTCCTGACGCTGATCGACGTGACGCCGAGCGTCAACGTCGAGCGGATGCTCACCGAGCGGAACGAAGCCCTGGAGAAGGCCGCCGAACTGCGCGACACCTTCGTCCACCACGTCTCCTACGAGTTGCGCTCGCCGCTCACGAACATCATCGGCTTCACCCAGTTGCTGGGTGACGAGACGGTGGGGGCGCTCAACACCCGCCAGCGTGAATATGCCGATCACATCATGCGCTCGTCCGGCGCGCTGCTGGTGATGATCAACGACATCCTCGACCTCGCCTCGATCGATGCCGGGTCCCTCGAGCTTCAGCGCGAGGACGTGAACGTCCAGGCCACGGTCGAGGCCGCCGTGCGCGGGGTGGAGGACCGTCTGGCCGAGGCGCGGATCGCCCTCTCCGTCGACGTGGCCGACGATGTCGGCAGCGTCCGTGCGGATGGGAAGCGGATCCGCCAGATCCTCTTCAACCTGCTCTCGAATGCCGTGGGCTTCTCCGAACCCGGCCAGGAGGTGGAGATCACCGCGCGACGTACGAATCGCGATCTCGTCCTGAGCGTCCGTGACCACGGCGTGGGCATGACGCAGGAGGTGAAGGAGCTCGTCTTCAACCGCTTCGAAAGCCGCACGCGCGGCACGCGCCACCGGGGCGTGGGCCTCGGCCTGTCCATCGTCCGCTCCTTCGTGGAGTTGCATGGTGGACGGATCGAACTGGAGAGCGAGCCGGGTGTCGGCACCTGCGTCACCTGCTTCTTCCCCCTCAAACCGCCCGAAGAGCCCCAGCCGACGCCGCGCGACACGAACAAGCCGCCGCCGCGCCCCGATCTGTCACGCCTCTCCATCGCGTGATCGCCCGCCACGCTTGACCCGGGCCGGGCGGCGCCTCACGGAGGCGGATGGTCAAAACACAGGGTTCGGGCTGGGCCGTCTTCGCGAATGGCGACTTCCGGCTCTTCGGCGGCGCGAGGTTCCTGACGGGACTCGCCTACCAGATGCAGGCCGTGGCGATCGGGTGGTTCGTCTACGAACTGACCCACTCGGCGCTCGCCCTGGGCCTCGTCGGCCTCGCGGGCTTCCTGCCCGCCATGCTCAGCGCCCTGGTGAGCGGTCACGTGGCCGACGTGTATGAGCGGCGTATCGTCGGCTCGCTCGCCTTCGCCGTGCAATCCGTGGCGAGCTTCGGCCTTCTCGCCTACGCACTGAGCGGTGCCACCGCGATCTGGCCGGTCTATGCCCTGGTCGTCATCGTCGGGACGGCGCGCGCTTTCGCCAACCCTGCCTTGCAGGCCCTACTGCCGACGCTGGTGCCGGTAACGCTCTTCGGCTCGGCCATCGCCTGGAACGCATCCCTCTGGCAAACCGCCTCGGTGATGGGGCCGGCTCTCGGCGGGCTGCTCTATGCGCTCGGCCCCAAGGTGGTCTTCGCGGCGGCAGGCACCAGTTTCGCCTTCGCAAGCGTGAGCATCGCGCTCATTCGGCACCGTCCGGCGCCGGTCACGGAACGGCCTGCGGTCACCTGGGCGACCTTGCTCGCCGGGATCGGCTACATCCGTTCGCAGCCCGTGGTGCTGGGCGCGATCAGCCTGGATCTGTTCGCCGTGCTGTTCGGCGGAGCGACAGCGCTGCTGCCGATCTACGCCGCGACGGTGCTGCATGTCGGACCGCTCGGCCTCGGCCTCCTGCGCAGCATGCCTGCCGCAGGTGCCGTGACGATGGCCCTGTTCCTCGCGACCTACCCGCTCCGCCGCCACGCCGGTATCCGGATGCTGCGGGCGGTGATGGTGTTCGGCCTCGCGACCCTGGCCTTCGGCCTATCGACTTCGCTGCCGTTTTCGATGGCGTGCCTGTTCGTCACGGGCGCCGCCGACATGATCTCGGTCTACGTGCGGCAGAGCTTCGTGCAGGGCGAGACGCCGGACGAGATGCGAGGCCGGGTCGCGGCAGTGAACACCGTCTTCATCGGGGCCTCGAACGAACTCGGCGAGTTCGAATCGGGCCTGCTCGCCGCTGCGGCGGGAGCCGTGCCCGCCGTCGTGCTGGGAGGCGCGGCGACGATCGGCATCGCCGTGCTCTGGGGTCGCGTGTTCCCGGCGCTTCGGGACCGCGACCATCTCCTGGTTCAGAAATGAGTCTTCAGCGGCCCGCCAGAAGCGGCGACCACGTGGGGTCCGAAGCGTAGCTCGGTGTCGGCACCGGCTGCTCGACCTTGCCGGTGATGTCGACCATGAACAACTTGCCGCCACCCTGGCCGCCCGGATCACGGAAGAACACGACGTACTGCCCATTCGGCGAGAAGGACGGGCTCTCGTTGTGGAAGCCCTCGGTGAGCACGCGCTCGCCGGTGCCGTCGGGCTTGGCGACGCAGATGGCGAAGCCGCCATTGCGTTGACGGGTGTAGGCGATGAGATCGCCGCGCGGCGACCAAGCGGGCTGCGAGGCCGAGCCGCCGCCGAAGGTGACGCGGTGCGGGTTCGAGCCATCCGCGCCCATCACGTAGACCTGCTGCGAGCCGCCACGATCGGATTCGAACGCGATCTGGCTGCCATCCGGCGAGTAGGTCGGCGAGGTGTCGATGGCGAGGCCGCTGGTGATCGGCTTCTGCGCCTTCGACGCGAGGTCCATGGTCACGATGTCGGCGTTGCCGCCCTGCTGCACGCTCATCACGAGCCGGCGGCCATCGGGGGAGAAGCGCGGGCTGGCGCTCATCGAATCGACGGAGCCGAAAGCCTGCCGCGAGCCGGTTTCGAGGTTGATCACCTGCACGCGCGGCTGGTGGCCGCTCGCCTGGGCCATGAAGGCGATTTCCTGGCTGCTCGGCGAATAACGCGGGGCGACGATGGACATCTCTCCCGTGGTGATGGCGCGGACGTTGGCACCGTCCTGATCCATCACCATCAGGCGCTTGCGGCGATTCTCCTTCGGGCCGGTCTCGTCCACGAAGGCGATGCGGCTGTCGAACCAGGGGCCGAGGCCGGTGATCTTGGTGTAGACCTGATCCGACACGAGATGGCCGGTGCGGCGGGCATTGGCCGGATCGGTGGCGTATTGCTGGCCGATCATCTGCTGGCCGGAGGTCACGTCCCAGAGGCGGAACTCGACCTTTAGCCGACCACCGCCATCACGCACGACGCGGCCGGTCACGAGGCCCTGCACACCCGTCGCCCGCCACTTCTCGAAATTCGGGGCAGCGTCGAAGGACGGGTTCTCGGGGAAGCGCGCCCGGTCGAGGGGGGCGAAATAGCCCGAACGGCGCAGGTTGTTGGTCACCACGCCGCTGACGAGGCCGCCCAGGCTCGGATCGCCGCTGAACTCCGTCACCGCGATCGGCATGGGCTGGAAGCTGCCGCCGCCGATCCGCAGTTGGAGCTGCGCCTGCGCGGGCCCGGCGAAGCCGAGAGCTACGGCGGCGAACGCCAAGAGAGCCAGGAGGTGGGCAGGCAGCGCGTTGCGGTGCCGGCGGATCGGGCTGTCGGTCATCGTCTCGGTCGTCGTGCTGACAGGGGAACGGGCGGCGAGGGAGCGGTGCCCGGCGTTACGTCGCCGTGAACTCGAACTCCGCGTTGATCGCCTTCCAGTCGTTGTAATACGGCGCGTAGGTGGCCGGTATGTGATACGGCGCGCACCGCCTCACCGCCCGGAGCGCGGCCTGGGCGATGGACTGGTCCACCGCGCTCGCGCCGCCCCGCATGATGCGTGGCTCGGTGCTGAGCGACCCATCCGGGTTCAGGCGGATATCGAGCACCGGCAGCACCACACCCTGGGCGGCGCCGGGCGGGGCCGAGTAGCACCGCTCGATCTGCTGCTGAAGCATGCCGACTAGCGCGTCGCGCAGCGACGGCGACAGGCGCTGCGCCGCGCCGGTGGCGGCGCCCAGAGCGGCGACCTTCTGCACCTGGTGCCCCGTTGCGCCGGTCGATTGCGATTGAGCCTTCGAATTGAGCACCGAACGGATATCGCCCGCGTTGAACTTGTCGGCCAACTCGGCTTGCTTGCGCGCCTTGGCCTCCGCGTCCGACTTCGCCTTCGCATCGGCCATGGCCTTGGCCTTCGCCTTGGCGGCCGCCTCGGCCTTGGCCGCCGCAGCGGCTTCCGCCTTCTCGCGTTCGGCCTTGGCCTTCGCTTCGGCGATTTCCTTCTGGCGCTCCGCTTCGGCCTCGGCCTTGGCTTTTGCGTCAGCAGCCTTCTTCGCCGCTTCCTTGGCAGCCTCGGCCTTGGCCTTGGCTTCCGCCGCCTTCGCTTCGGCCGCGGCCTTGGCCTCGGCAGCCTTCTTGGCGGCTTCGGCCTTCGCCTGAGCGGCAGCTTCCGCTTCCTGGCGCTCGATCAGCTTATCGAGTTGCTCGCGCTTCTCGGCCTCGGCCTTGGCCTGCGCGGCCTTGGCGGCGGCAGCGGCCTCCGCCTTCGCCTTGCTTTCGGCAGCCGCCTTCGCGGCAGCGGCTTTTTCGGCAGCAGCAGCTTTCTCCGCAGCCGCCTTGTCGGCCGCAGCCTTCGCAGCTTTTTCGGCCTCGCGCTTCTCGTCGGCGGCCTTGGCTGCCTTGGCGGTCTCGGCCTCGGTCACGTCGGGATCGGTGCGCAGCGGCATCTCGTCCGCATTGGCGACCTTCATCTCCGCGGGGCGCTTGGGCGGCGTAGGCGCGTCGGCCTTGGAATTCTCGGGCTCGCGCTCCTCGATCTTCTCGGCCTGCCGGTCGGCGCGGCTCTGAGGGTTCGGCATCGGCTTGTCGGCCTGACGCTCACCCTTTGTGATCTCGGAGAACTGGTTTTCGGTGATCACCTCGACGGGCACGCCTTCCTGCGCCTCGGGCAGGACGGGGGCGGACACGGTGACCAGCGCGAGGCCGAGCAGAACCACATGGGTCCCGGCAGAGATCCAGACACCGGGCTCCCGGCGGTCGAAGTTCGGCAAGGAGATCGCCAAGGTAGCGTCGCTCCTAGTGTTCGGGCTCGGTGACGAGCGCGACGTGGCGGAAGCCGCCGCCCGTCACGATGGCCATCACCTGGGCGACGCGTCCGTAATCGACCCGCTTGTCCCCGCGCACGAAGACCCGATCCTCGGTGCCGTTCTTGGCGGCGGCCGTCAGCTTGGCCACGATGGAATCGTCGGTCAACTCGTCCTCGCCCAGGAAGATCTGCCCGGTCTGGCGGATCGACAGGGTGATCGGCTTCACATCCGAGTTGAGAGGCGAGGCCTTGGATTGCGGCAGGTCCAGGGGCACGCCGACCGTCATCATCGGGGCCGCGACCATGAAGATGATCAGCAGCACCAGAACGACGTCGATGAACGGCGTCATGTTGATCTCGTTGATGGCACCGCCGCGACGGCCGCGCCTGCGCCGCCGCTTCGCCCCGCCTTGTCCAGCCCCTGCCGCCATGGCCATTGGTCTGTCTCCTCAGGCGGCCAGCGACAGGCGCTCGTCGATCTGCCGCGACAGGATCGCGGAGAACTCGTCGGCGAAGCCTTCCAGGCGCGACTGCGCCTTGGCGACCTCGGCCTGGAGCTTGTTGTAGGCGAGCACCGCCGGGATCGCCGCGAACAGGCCGATGGCGGTGGCGAACAGCGCCTCCGCGATGCCGGGCGCCACGACGGCGAGCGATGTGTTCTTGGAGGCCGCGATCGAGGTGAAGGCGGTCATGATGCCCCAAACCGTGCCGAACAGGCCGATATAGGGACCCGCCGAGCCGATGGAGGCGAGGAACAGGAGGCGCGATTCGAGACGCTCGACCTCGCGATGGATGGTCACGTCGAGCTGCTTCTCGATGCGCTGAGACAGCGATTGGACCTGACGGCCCGAGCCCTCGAACGAGCGCTTCCACTCGCGCATCGCGGCCACGAACACCGCCGCGAGGCCAGTGGCCGGGCGATCGTTGAAGGAGCGGAAGAGCTCTTCAAGGGAGCGACCGGACCAGAACGCGTCCTCGAACGCGTCCATCTCGCTGCGGATGCGCCGGAACAGCAACGTCTTGTCGACGATGATCGACCAGCACCACACGGAGGCGCTCAGCAGGCCCACCATCACGATCTTCACGACGAAGTGCGCCTGGAGGAACAAGCCGAGCAGGCTCATGTCGGCCACGGGTGCGGCGGCCTGCATCGCGTCGGCTGGGTTCATCCGTCGAAGTCTCCTGCTCCGAGCCGGCGCGAGGCCGCGAAAGGGCCGCCATTGCCGGAAGTGCGAGCGATATCAATGCTATCGACCGCGAATCTGTCGAAAGTAAGGGCTGCGCCCTTCCGGAACCGTCCGTCTCGTCCGCCGGATTTTAAGGGCTCTGCAAGGTTAAGGATCGGTTAGGATCCGGGCGATCTTGCGGCGATTCTGAAAGGCAGGCGGCTGGACCTGAGCGGATCGCTCTCCCTATTCTGCCGATCGACGCAGAATGAACAGGATCACATCGTGACCGCACCCGTGCCGAGCCTGCCCGACCTGCTGAGCGGGGAGGGGAGCTACCTCCTCGGCTGGTCCTGCCTCGCCGATCCCGCGCTGGCAGGGCTGATGGCCCGGAGCGGTTTCGATGTCGTGCTCCTCGACCAGCAGCACGGCACCTACGACGTCCCGACCTGCGTCGCGGGGCTCACGGAGCTGGCGCTGGCCGGTAAGCCCGGGCTCGTGCGGATCTCGGTGGGCGATTTCCGCATGGCCTCGCGAATGCTGGATGCAGGCGCGGCGGGCATCGTCGCGCCGATGATCAACACCGTCGAGGACGCGAAGGCGCTGGTCGCCGCCACGAAATTCCCGCCGGTCGGCCAGCGCAGCTGGGGACCCGACCGGGCCATGGTGTTCTCCGGGTTGGACAATCCGCAGGAGTATCTGACCCAGGCCAATGGGCGAACCATGACCATCGCCATGTGCGAAACCCGCGAGGCCATCGCCAACCTGCCGGACATCGTCGCCGTGCCGGGCATCGACGGGATCCTCGTCGGACCGGGAGATCTCTCCATCGCCCTTTCCAATGGGGCTGCCTTCGATCCGCTCGGGAGCGCGGTGACGGAGGCGCTCGGTGAGATCGTCCGCGTCACGCTGGCGGCGGGCAAGGTGCCGTGCGCCTTCGCCGCCGGTGCGGCCCGCGCCAGCGAGATGCTGACGATGGGCTTCAAGCTGTCGTCCATCGGATACGATGGCCTTCTCATCTCGGACGCCTTCGCCAAGGCGGTCGCCGAGGCGAGGCAGGCGTAACGGACTGGCCCGCGCCTGTCGGGGCCTGTACATCCCCCTTGAAGGCTGGGTGAGCCGAGGGAAACGCCGATGCCAGACGCTTTCATCTACGACCACGTCCGCACGCCACGCGGGCGCGGCAAGGCGGATGGCGCCCTGCACGAAGTGACCGCGCTACGGCTGGCGGAGACGGCGCTCAGAGCTCTGAGGGATCGCAACGACCTCGATACGCGCTTGGTGGACGACGTGATCCTCGGCTGCGTCGATCCGGTGGGCGAAGCAGGAGGCGACATCGCCCGCGCCGCCGCCTTGGTCGCGGATTACGGCGTCCACGTCCCCGGCGTTCAGATCAATCGGTTCTGCGCATCCGGTCTCGATGCGGTGAACTTCGCCGCCGCGCAGATCATGTCCGGCCAGCATCACATGACCGTGGGCGGCGGCGTCGAATCCATGAGCCGCATCGGCATCGGCGCCTCGGGAGGGGCGTGGCCTGTCGATCCGGCCATCGCCGTGAAGTCCTATTTCATGCCGCAGGGCATCTCGGCCGATCTCATCGCCACGAAATACGGCTTCACCCGCGAGGCGTGCGACGCCTACGCCGTGCGCTCGCAGGCCCTGGCCGCGCAATCCTGGCAGAACGGCCTGTTCGACCGCTCCGTCGTACCGGTGCGCGACGTGAACGGCATCACCCTGCTCGACCGCGACGAGCACATGCGTCCGGGGACCGACATGCAGTCCCTCGCTGCTCTGAAGCCATCCTTCGTGCAGATGGGCCAGTTGGGCGGGTTCGACGCGGTCGCGACCGACGCTCACCCCGATGTCGAGTTCGTGGACCATGTCCATCATGCCGGGAATTCCTCCGGCATCGTGGATGGCGCCGCCGCCGTGCTGATCGGCTCGCGGGAAGCGGGCGAGGCGGCGGGCCTCCGGCCGCGGGCGCGCATCCGCGCCTTCGCCAATATCGGCTCCGATCCGGCGCTCATGCTCACCGGGCCGGTCGATGTCACTCACAAGGTGTTGCATCGGTCGGGGCTCACCCTCGACGACATCGATCTGATCGAAGTGAATGAGGCCTTTGCCGCCGTGGTGCTGCGCTTCTGCCAAGCGTTCGACCTCGATCCCGATGGGGTCAACGTCAATGGCGGCGCCATCGCGCTGGGCCATCCGCTGGGCGCCACGGGGGCGATGATCCTCGGCACCGCGCTGGACGAGCTTGAGCGCACCGGCCGGGAGCGCGCCCTCATCACCTTGTGCATAGGCGCCGGGATGGGAACCGCCACGATCATCGAGCGCGTCTGAACGCAGCAGGTCAAGGACTTGCGGCTGCATCGTTTTCGACCGAAACGAGCGGCGCGCCCCGGTGGCCTGCCTCGAAGACGGCCGCCGGGATCCGATACGAAACGGGAGGAAAGACTTTGAACCGCCTGATCGCTACCCTTTGCCTCGGCGTTGCGCTCTCCGCGCCACTCGCCGCCCGCGCCGACGATATGAGCGACCGGGTCACGGAGGCGACGAAGCTCGTCAACAAGACCCTGATCAAGAACCTCCAGACCGGTTTCAACGTCGCGCTGGAAAAGACCACGGCTTCGATGCCGGATGAGCGCGCCGAATCCGTGCGCAAGGAACTCAACGCCGAGTTCGAAAAGCAGCGTGGCCTGATGGTCGAGGGTCTCTCAAAGGAATACGCTCAGAAGTTCAGCCTCACCGAGCTGAAGCACCTCGACGAGATCTATTCCGACCCGGTCTACGAGAAGTTTCAGACCATGAACGCCGATCCGAACTCGTCGGTGACGGCGATCTCGCAGAATTCGGTGACGAAGCTTCTGAACATGCTCGCCGTCGCTTCGGCCACCACGAGCCCGCCCCCCGGCGCGCCGCCGGTTCCGGCGCCGGCCCCCGCCCCGAAGTAAGGGCGCGGAGCCCGTGGCGACCGGGCCGTGTCGGGCGTTCCCTCAGGCCGCGCGCGTGAGGGAAGACGGCGCCATGCCGGGCACCACGGGCAGCGCCTCGATGAGGGGACGGGCGAAATGGTAGCCTTGCACCAGATCGATCCCGAGCCCCCGCACCGTCTCGAGTTCCGCCGCGGTCTCGATGCCCTCCGCGAGGATCGAGATCTCCAGCGAACGCCCGATGGACACGATGCCCGCCACGATGCTTCGGCGGCGGTCATCGGCGTCGAGACCGCGCAGCACGTCCATGTCGATCTTGATCAGGTCCGGCTGGAAGTTCGCGAGCAGGCTGAGCCCTGCGAAGCCCGCGCCAAAATCGTCCAGCGCCGTCATGAAGCCCTGCTGCCGGTAGGCGGCGACGATGCGTTTCAGATGCTCGATATCCCGGAACCGCTCGTTCTCGGTGAATTCGAACATGATGCGGCGGTGGGAGAAGCCGACGCGCTGGGCCGCCTCCAGGGACGCCCTGATGCAGGCACGGGGCTCGTAAACCGCGTTCGGCATGAAGTTGATGGACAGGCGGACATCTTCGTCCGCCGGGAACAGTTGCCCCGCCAGCTCGATGGCCTTTACGCGCGCCGCTTGGTCGAAGCGGTAGCGTGTCTCGTCGTTGACCTGAGAGAGGATCGCGCCGGCCGGCTCGCCGTTCGTGCCGCGCACGAGTGCCTCATATCCCCAGACCCGCGCCGTCGAAAGATCGAGGATCGGCTGGAAAGCCATGGTGAAGGTGAAAGGAAGGGGCGTGCTGTCCCTGCAGGCAGCACATCCGACGGTGCGTTCCATATCCAGTTCCAAAGACAGCCCCCGCCGTACCCCGGCCTAGTCCGAGAAACGTCACCACTCGATTAAGATCAGAACTCTTGAATTACCTCAGCGATACTCGCGCAGGAGCGATAGAATGAACAAAGATTACTTTCGCTTCGAAACCGATGCGGACGGTATCGCCCTGGCCGTCTGGGATATGCCGAGCCGTTCCATGAACGTCATCACCGAGGCGGTGATGGATGAACTGGCGTCGATCATCGAGGCCGTAGCCTCCGATCCGGCGATCAAGGGCTGCGTCATCGCCACGGGGAAGGAGAACTTCTCGGGCGGAGCCGACCTGACCATGCTTCAGGGCCTGCGCGCCGCCTATGAACGCTTGCGCGCCGAGAACGGCGAGGAAGCGGCCATGCGCCGGTTCTTCGAGGAATCACGCCGTCTTACCCTGCTGTTCCGGCGGCTGGAGACCTGCGGCAAGCCCTTCGCGGCGGCGATCCATGGCCTGTGCCTGGGCGGGGCTTTCGAGCTTGCGCTGTCCTGTCATTATCGGATCGCGTCGGACGCGCCCCACACTCGCGTAGGCCTGCCCGAGATCAAGGTCGGGCTGTTCCCCGGCGGCGGCGGCACGCAACGGGTCGCCCGGCTGATGCAGACCGGCGACGCCTTGCAGATGTTGTTCAAGGGCGAGCAGATCCGCGCCCCCATGGCCAAGGGCATGGGCCTGATTCACGCGGTGGCTCCGGTGGCGGAGATCGTCGCGCAGGCCAAGGCTTGGATCCGCGATGGCGGATCCTCCGTGGCGCCATGGGACGCGCCGAAGTTCAAGGCGCCCTCGGGCAAAGTCTATTCGCCCGCCGGAATGCAGGTCTGGCCCGCCGCCAACGCGATCTACCGCCGTGAGACGCACGACAATTACCCGGCGGCCAAGGCGATCCTGAACTCGGTCTACGAAGGCCTGCAGCTTCCCATGGATCTCGCCCTGAAGGTCGAGAGCCGGTACTTCGCGCAGATCCTCCGCACCAAGGAGGCAGCGGCGATGATACGCACGCTGTTCCTTTCCATGGGCGAGTTGAACAAGGGTGCGCGGCGGCCGAAGGATGTGCCCCCCGCCACCCTTCGCAAGGTCGGCGTCGTCGGCGCTGGCTTCATGGGCGCGGGCGTCGCCTATGTCTCCGCGCAGGCCGGGTTCGATACCGTGCTGATCGACCGGAGCCAGGAGGCGGCCGAAAAGGGCAAGGCCCATGCCCACGCCCTCATCACCGGTCAGATCAACAAGGGCCGCGCCAAGACCGCCGACCGCGACGCGCTCCTATCCCGGATCACCGCGACCGCCGATTACGCGGCCCTCGAAGGCTGCGATCTCGTGATCGAAGCGGTGTTCGAGGATCCCGCGATCAAGGCGGAGGTGATCGGCCAGATCGAGTCGGTGATCGGCCCGGACACGGTCTTCGCCTCCAACACGTCGACACTCCCGATCACCGGACTGGCGCGGCATTCCCGGCGTCCCGAGCTGTTCGTCGGCATCCACTTCTTCTCTCCGGTCGAGAAGATGATGCTCGTCGAGATCATCAAGGGCGGCGCCACCAACGACCGTGCCGTCGCCGTGGCCGTGGATTTCGTCCGCGCGCTCAAGAAGACGCCGATCGTCGTCAACGATTCGCGCGGCTTCTTCGCCAATCGCTGCGTCGGCGCTTACCTGCTCGAAGGGCATAAGATGCTCGCCGAGGGCGTGCCTCCGGCCATGATCGAGAGCGCCGGGCGCCAGGCGGGGATGCCGGTCGGCCCGCTCTCCCTCAACGACGAAGTGGCCTTGGATCTCATCCTGAAGATCGCCAGGGCCACCGAGGCACAGGTGGGACCCGATGCGGTCGATCCCGCGCAGACGTGGATTCTGACCGAGATGGTCGAGTCGCGTGGGCGGCTTGGACGGAAGAATCGCAAGGGGTTCTACGACTATCCGGAGGGCGCGCCGAAGCGCCTGTGGCCCGGCCTTGCCGAGTTGCAAACCCACCGGCTGGCGCCGGAGGATATCGACTTCACCGAGTTGAAGCATCGCCTACTGGTGGTTCAGGCAGTCGAGGCAGCCCGCACCGTTGGAGAGGGCGTGGTCACCGACCCACGCGAGGCCGATGTCGGCTCGATCCTGGGCTTCGGCTTCGCGCCGTTCACGGGCGGGGTACTCTCCTACATCGACTTTATGGGCGTGCCCGAATTCGTCGCCCTGGCCCGGTATCTGGAATCGCGCCACGGCGAGCGTTTTGCCGTCCCCGACAGCCTCGTCGACATGGCGGAGAACGGCCGCACGTTCTACGGAACGGGCAAGCAGGCAGCCTGACCCTATGCGCTGCCACGGCCTGCTTGCTGCGGCAGCCCTTCGAGATGCTCGAGCACGATCGTGCGAGCGCAGGCGCTGAAGGCCTGCACCAGACGGCTGCGCGCATGATCCGGCGGGAAGAGAAGGGCGAAATGCACCGGCAGCGCCGGGGCGATGGGGCGGATCGCGATGGGTGAGACCAACGCCTCCTCATAGGCCGCCAGCGGATTCATCACACTGATCCCGAGCCCCGCCGCGACAAGCGCGCAGATCGCAGAGCCGAGCCCGGCCTCGGCAATCACCGAAACCTCTACGCCTGCCTGCGCCAGCATCGCGTCGATCCGCTCGCGCAGGGCGCTGCCGAGCGAGGACGCGATGAAGTTTTCCCCACGCAGATCCTCCAGGCTCAGAGCAGCCTTCGCCGCGAGGGAATGATCGAGGGGCAGAACCGCGACGCAATCGAGCGTCATCACATGATCGAGCCGGACCTTCGGCATCTCACCATAGACCATCGTGACGGCGGCATCGCAGAAGCCGGTCGCGATCCACTCGCTCACCGCCTCGTCGTCACCCGAATGGATCGCGACCACGACGCCCGGATGGTCTTGCTGAAAGTGAGCCACCGCTCGCGCGAGAAGACCGCCAGCGAGGCGCGGCATGGCCGCCACCCGTAACCGCTCCGCACCGAAGGCGCGGATGCGGGAGGCCGCGACCTCCAGGCTCGCCAATCCCACGAATGCCCGCTCGACCTCCGCGTGAAAACGGGTTCCGTCGAGGGTCGGGACGAGACGGCTTCCACCCCGGTCGAACAGCGGAAGACCCGTGATCCCTTCAAGCTGACCGATCAGACGGCTGATCTGCGGTTGCGACGTGTGGAGCCTGCGACTTGCCTCGGTCATCGAGCCCGTCGCCATGACCGCCCGAAATGCCTCGATATGGCGAAAGCTCATCGGACGCTTCGGCATATCAGTTCTGTATAGCTGCGTGGTGAATCGGAATTGGACGCGCGTTTTGCAGCCAGCTTACCATCGAATGGTCAAGCTCCTGGAGGCTGGTCTCGCGCCGAGGACCTGCCGCCCTGGAACGAGAGGGGGTCGAACGGTGAAAAAACTTGTCGCCGCGGCAGTGGCTTGTGGTCTCGGATCACTCATCGCGCAACCTGCGTGGGCGGAAGGCGGCAGCCGGCTCGACAAGATCCGACAAACCGGGAAGATCGACATTGGCTTTCCGGACGCCTCGCCGCCCTTCGCTTTCCTCGACGGCAATGCCAAGCCGGTGGGCTATACTCTTGAGATATGCGAGCATGTCGCTCGAAAGCTCAAGGACGATCTCGGCCTGAAGGCCCTCGAGGTGCGCTACACCGCCGTCATGTCGGCGACGCGCATTCCGCTCATCGGAAACGGCACGATCGACCTCGAATGCGGAACCGCCACCAACCTGCCGGAACGGCATAAGCTGGTTTCCTTCGCCCCGACGACCTTCGTTACGCAGGTGGTGCTGGTCGCCCGCAAGGACTCGGCAGTCGATGTCAACGACTTGTCCAGCTTCAAGGGCAAGTCGATCTCGGCTCAGGCCGGGGGGCAAACGCAGCGTGTGGTGGTCCGCGAGAGCGCGCAAGACAAGCTCGACATCCAGGTCGTGCCAGCGAAGGATACGGCCGAGGCCTTTCTGCTTCTCGAAACCTGCCGCGTCGCGGGTTCGGCGAACGACGATGCCCTGGCTCACGCGACGGTCGCGGGGGCCAAGCAGCCGAAGGATTTCAAGATCGGCACGAAGGGGCTCGAATTCGCGCCCTACGGCATTCTCGAACCGAAGGACGACCCGGCTTTCAAGGCAGCGGTCGATAAGGCCGTCGTGGAACTCATCAGGGACGGCACCGTGGCGGGCCTCTACCGGAAGTACTTCGAGCAGCCCATTCCGCCCAAGGGCATCAATCTGGAACTGCCGATGAGCGACGTTCTGAAGCGCGCTCTCGCCAATCCCACCGATTCGGGCGACGAGGCGGCCTACCGGTGATCGACTTCGACGGAGACGACGGGATCGACTTGCGGAGCGACACGCTCACGCGTCCGACCCCGGCCATGTACGGGCGAATGGTAAGCGCGAAGCTCGGCGACGACGGGCTCGATCACGATCCGACCGCTTACGAGCTCGAAGAGACGACAGCGACACTCCTTCGCAAGGAAGCTGCGCTCTTCGTGCCGAGCTGCACCATGGCCAACCTTCTGGCGGTCCTGGTGCAGGTCCAGCGCAGCGAGCAAATCCTGCTCGAAGCCTCGGCCCACATGATCACGACCGAGCGGGGGGCGGCGACGTTGACGGGTGCCTTCTTCCTCGGGCTACCGGGTCATGACGGCGCCTTGGACCTCGACCGGCTGGACGATGCCCTGCGCCCATCCGCCAGCCCCCTGCGGACGGCACTGGTCGCCGTAGAGACCACTCACAACGCGGCCGGCGGGATGGTCCCGTCCCTGTCGCATATGGCGGCGGTCGCCGACATGGCGCGGAAGGCGGGCATTCCGGTCCATTGCGATGGTGCCCGGCTGTTCAACGCTGCGATCCACCTCGGCGTCGATCCCGCGATCGTGGCCGAGCCACTCGATACGATCTCGATCTGCCTGTCGAAGGGCCTGAGCGCGCCGGTCGGCGCGGTGCTGGTCGGCAGTGCGCGGGTGATCGACGCCGCCCGCCGCCTTCGCAAAATGATCGGCGGCACACAGCGGCAGGTCGGGATCGCGGCGGCTGCCGGGCTCGAAGCGCTGACGACGATGGTGCCGCGACTCGCCGAGGATCACGCCCGCGCGCGGGAACTCGCCGACGGCATCACGGCCCTCGGTTCTCCCCTCACGGCACAGACGCCGCAAACCAACATCGTGCAGGTCGACGTCTCGCGGACGGGCCGCGATGCCGAGAGTTGGGTGGCCGATCTCGATGCGGCGGGCCTACGCGTCCGGCCTTTGGGCACGAACCGCCTGCGCCTCGTCACCCATCGGCACATCGAACCCGCCGACATCCCGCGAGCGCTGATCGCCTTTCGGCGCTGCCTGGATGGGGCGGCGTAGGCTCACGCCGCCCCGGCGAGCCTTTTGGCGAGGGCAGCGAGATCGGAATGGTTGTCGGACAGGAGGTCGGTGATATCGCCGACTTCCAGCGCCTTCACGTGTCGGCACCGCTGCCCGAATCGGCCAGCCATACAGGTGCAGCGCAGGACGGCTCCGCTCGTGCGCTCCTCCACGGTCACCGTGTACCGGTTGCCGGTGGAGCCACGCATCTGAAAGCTGAGGCTCGCGGACGCGGGCGGCGCGAACCCCGCCATGGCCCGCCCACTGATCGGCCCCCGCCCCGGCGCGGGCCGAGCCGATTCGCCAGGCACCGCCGTGACCGGCACGCCGATAGCTGCAGCGAGGCCGTGGACGTCGCCCGCGGACGTTTCGGCCATGGCGGCCAATGCGATACGTGCACAGGCATAGGCATCCTCACCCGCATCGTGGTGTTCGAACGTAATCCCAAGCCGCCTTGCCACCTTGCCGAGGCCGCAACCCTCCGGCGCGGGAAAGACCCGCCGGGCCACTTGCACCGTGCAGAGGTAGGACAGGTCCGGCACGGGAAGCCCGGCACGTCCGAGCCCGGCGCGAAGCACGCCGATATCGAAGGTGGCGTTGTGCGCGAGGATGACCCCACCCGCGAGATCCGGGAGAAAGGGAGCCATCACCTCAGCGAAGCCGGGCCGGTTCGCCACGTCGGCGGGCAGGATGCCGTGAACGCGGATATTGCCGGGAGAGAAGCGCATCTCCGGCGGGCGGATCAGGTGGCTCTCCCGCCGCACCACACGCCCGTCCGCAACCCAGGCGAGGCCTACCGCGCAGGCGCTGTCACGCCGCTCGTTCGCCGTCTCGAAGTCGAGGGCGAGGGTGATCATGCCGAAGGCTCCCGGCTCATCCCTGCTCCACGAGGCCAAGCCAATCGGCCTCGCTGACAACCTTCACACCGTGCTTCTCGGCGTCCTTCAATTTGGAGCCCGCGCCCGGACCGGCCACGACGAGATCGGTCTTGGCGGAGACCGAGCCCGATACCTTCGCCCCCAGCCGTTCGGCGATGGCCTTGGCCTCGTTGCGGGTCATCCGTTCGAGGCTTCCGGTGAAGACGAGCGTCTTGCCCGCGAAGGGGCTCGCGGCGCCCGCGCGCTCCATCGGCTCGGTGCGGACCTCCTTGAGAAGTTCGCCCACCGCCGAGGCGTTATGCGGCTCCGCGAAGAACTGGATCAGCGCGTCGGTCGCGACGGGGCCGACCTCTCCGTCATCGGCAAAGGCACGATAGGCGTCGCCGGGGCGCTGTCCCGCCGCCCGTTCCAGGGCCAAGCGGGCGGTATCGAGATCGCCGTAATGGGTGATGAGGCTCTCGCGCTGGGTCGATGTCAGGCGCACGCGCTCCCCGGTTGCGGCTTCCCCGGCCTCGGGCGGCAACCCCGAATCGAGCAGCCTGTCGCGGGTGGTCGGCCCGATGCGCGGGACGGACGAGATTTCGATCCAGTCCGGGCCGCCCTGGGCCTTCGCCGCCGCGTCGATTCCCCCGATCAGCGCCTGCATGTCCTCGAAGCGCTTGGCGAGGGCCTTGGCCGTCGCTTCGCCGATCTGCGGAATGCCGAGGGCGAAGATGAAGCGGTTGAGCGGCAGAGCGCGGCGCGCCTCGACCCCGGCGAGGAGGTTCTTGATCGCCTTGTCCTCGTCGTCGCCCTTTTTCTTGGCTGCCTTCTTCGGTGGCTCGGCCCCGGCCCGGCGCTCGGCGGAGAGGGCTTCGCGACGAGCCACCACGGCCTGTTTGAGCTTATCGAAATCCAGGCGGAACAGGTCGGCGGGCTGGTGAACGAGCCCGGCCTCGAACAACACCTCGATATAGGTCTCGCCGAACCCCTCGATGTCGAAGCCGTTGCGTGAGACGAAGTGCTTCAGCCGCTCGACACCCTGGGCCGGGCAGATCAGCCCGCCGGTGCAGCGGCGCACCGCATCGAGCTTGCCCGTACGCGGGTTCACCGCTCGCACCGCGCGGCTGCCGCAGGCGGGGCAATGGTCGGGAAACTCGAAGGGTTTCGACTCGGCGGGACGCTTGGCAATGTCGACATCCATCACCTTGGGGATCACGTCACCCGCGCGGACGACCGTCACCGTGTCGCCGATGCGGATGTCTCGCCCCTCGCGGATCGGCTCGCCATCGGCGCCGACGCCTCTCACGTAACCTTCGTTGTGCAGGGTGGCGTTCGACACCACGACACCCCCGACCGTGACGGAACGCAGCTTCGCCAACGGGTTGAGGGAGCCGGTGCGACCGACATTGATCACGATGTCTTCCAGCACCGTCGTCGCTTCCTCGGCGGCGAACTTGTGCGCCAGCGCCCAGCGGGGCGAGCGCGAGACGAAGCCGAGGCGCTTCTGAAGGGCGATGTCATCGACCTTGTAGACGACGCCGTCGATGTCATAGCCGAGATCGGCCCGCTCGGCGGCGATGGCCCGGTAATGGGCCAGCATGCCCTCCGTATCGGTGAAGGTCCGCGTGCGCGGATTTACCGGCAGACCCCAGGTGGCGAAGCGCTCGAGAACGCCTGTCTGCGTGTCGGCGAGCGGCTCGGACACATCGCCCCAGGCATAGGCAAAAAAGCGCAAGGGCCGCGAGGCCGTCACCGCCGGGTCGAGCTGACGCAACGATCCCGCCGCGGCATTGCGTGGGTTGGCGAAGAGCGGCTTGCCCGCCGCCTCCTGCCGCGCGTTGATGCCCGCGAAGTCGGCATGCGAAAGGTAGACCTCGCCACGCACCTCGCAAACGCTCGGCCAGCCGCTGCCCTTCAGCTTGCGGGGAATGTCGTTCACGGTCAGCGCGTTGGCGGTGACGTTCTCGCCCACCTCGCCGTCGCCTCGTGTCGCGGCCGTGACCAGCATGCCGTCTTCATAGCGCAGCGACAGGGACAGGCCGTCGATCTTCGGCTCGGCGGTGAAGGCGAGGGGTTTATCCTCCGGCCAGGCCAGGAACCGGCGGACGCGGGCGACGAAATCCGCGACCTCCTCGTCCGCGAAGGCATTGCCCAGCGACAGCATCGGCACTGCGTGCCGCACCTTGGCGAATTTCTCTGACGGCTTGGCGCCCACCGCGATGCTGGCCGCGCCTGTCCCGGCCAGTTCGGGGAAAGCGGCCTCGATGGTTTCGAGCCGTCGGCGGAGCTGGTCGTATTCGGCGTCGGAGATTTCCGGCGCATCCTCCTGATGGTACAGGCGATCCGCCTCGGCGATCCGCTCCGACAGGTCGGCGTGCGCGGCTCGGGCCTCTTCGGCGGTCATGCGGGACGGTTCGGATTGTGCGGCGGCCATGCCGGGCTTCTAGCGCATCAGGCCGCGAGTGGAGAGGGCGGATGCGGTGAGCAGCGAGGTCGTCATCGTCGCTCTCGGCCTCGATCCACGGCGCCTCGCTCGCTGCACCGCCTTGCTCGATGAGGACGAGACGCGGCGTGCCGCGCGGTTCCTGCGGCAGGCGGACCGGGACCGCTTCATCACGAGCCATGCCGCGCTGCGCGTCGTGCTGGGCCACGTACTCGACCTGCCGCCCGGCGAGCTCCGTTTCGGGCGCGAGGAAACGGGGCGGCCGCACCTGAGCGCGCCCTCGGACTCGGGGCTGGATTTCAATCTCTCGCATTCGGGCGAGATCGCCCTCATCGGTCTCACCCGTGAAGGGCGCATCGGCGTCGATGTCGAAATTCGCAGGCCCCTGCCGGATGCGCTTCGTATCGCGCGCGGCCACTTCGCCCCCGATGAGGCCCGCGCGCTCGAAGCTCTTCTCATTTCCGAGCAGGAGGCCGCCTTTTTCGGCCTGTGGACACGAAAAGAAGCGGTGGTGAAAGCGCTCGGTGCCGGTCTGTCGCGACCGCTCTCGAGCTTCTCGGTCACCGTCCCGCCCCAGCCGCCAGAAATGCTGCGAATGGCAGAAGGAACAAGGAGTTGGTCGCTGGCGAGCCTCGGTCTGGGACCGGACGTCTTCGCCACGGCCGCGATCACCGCACCCGGTCTCGCCATCGCACACCGCGCGCTTCCGACAGAGTGGACGGACGGGTTCGATGCGAAATGATGATCGAGGCGCTTGCAGCCTGAGAAAGGCGTCGCTATAAGCCGCCTCGCCGGTCGCGCACAGCGCCCACCGGCCTTCGGAGTGTAGCGCAGTCTGGTAGCGCACCACGTTCGGGACGTGGGGGTCGCAGGTTCAAATCCTGCCACTCCGACCAAAATTCCCGAGTTCTGCACGACATCGGTTTGATGTTTTGAGCGGAGCGCTGATTTTGCAGCGCATATCGCCTTTATCATCCTACGTGCCGTTCCAAGCAATCGCTCTCTGCTCTGTCCAACGACCTCGCTGCATTCTCATTTGCCGTTGTTCAACGAACAATCCGCGGACGTCACAGCTCGGGATTTTTGCCGTCGCTTCTGCGCCGAAGCGAAGCGAAGCGAAGCGCGGCCGATGATGCCGAAGTCGGAAGACAATCGATATACTCTGCTCGCCCCAATACGGTAGTTTGCACGGCTACGCGGGCAACATTCAGCGTGCTTCGCTGATTAAACAAATATATTATTGATGTTTATGTGAATGTTCACCTGTATTTTGCGCGCATATAGCCACCGCAGGTTGTACAAAATTCTTGTTTTCGAACACATATAACTTTTTGCAACGACGCTCAAGCGCGCAAGACGCAACAAATCGATCGCAAAAATCGCAACCGGACGCGAAATAGCTTGATATGAAACAAAACATGCCATTAAAACGCATATCGTCCGCGCCTATTCGAGTCATAACAGGGGAGAACGGCATTGTTATATGCGAAGACGTCGAAATATATCAACAGTCAAACTCTCCACGGCTACGCAACACCTGGCACAACCGTCCGAGTGACCGACGAAAACAACAATTTAGTTGGCACTAGCGATACTGTTGGCAAAGACTGGACATGGAGCATTCTATTAGATGACGCCCATCTGTTCACGACAACAGGGCAAACTCAAACGTTCACAGCCACAGACTATTCATCGACGGGTGAAACCGATCCTTTTTTCGCAACTGGCCCCGTCAAAGTCACATACACTACTGTAAAGCCAATCATTAAAATCGCAAATATTGTTACTCTTTCCGTCTCCGACGCCCCGTTGAATGCCTTCGTCGGGGGAGAAATTAGAATCGATGGTACCATCGATGATACCAACGGCTCAGCTCCAGTTTCGACCGACTTTAGTTATCCGATGTCGATAAAATTTGGGAATTATTACCTTGGCAATGTTTCAGTGAATTCTGATAAAACTTGGTCGGCCCGTCTCTCCCTCCGGGGATCCGGAGCGTATGAATTTACAACGAACGTCGAGGACCAAGCTGGAAACATTGGATCGGCGCTAGTCTCTTACACTCTCACCACGACACAGACTTTCGACTTTAAATTCTCCGACGCACATCTCAGCGCCAACGCCAAAGGCATCACGGTCAGCGGTCCCGATGGCTTGCATCAAGGCATCCCTGGGATGACGCATTACAAATTTAGTGACGGCACTGTTGATTTGAAATCAAGCTCGCCACTTATTGATAATCTTTTTTATTACTATAAATATTCAGATGCATGGCGAGCCCATGCTGACCCGCTCAAGCATTACAATCAGTACGGCTGGCATGAAAATCGAGATCCGAATGATTTCTTTTCGACCGCTGGCTATCTCGCAGCCAACGCTGACGTCGCAAAAAATGGAATCAATCCGCTAAATCACTTCGACCGGTTCGGGTGGAAGGAAGGACGAGATCCCGGAGCAAACTTTGATACCGATTTATACCTCCTTCATAATCCCGATGTGAAGGCGGATGGTATGGATCCGCTCGCACACTACCTGCAACACGGCAAAGCCGAAGGACGCCAGACTTATTCTGCAATCGGAAAAGCCTCCGATTTTATTCACGGCTCCTTCGATCCTGAATATTATCTGTTAGCCAATCCTGATGTGGCGAAGGCTGCCTTGCAGTCGGGTAAAGATACGTTCGCCTTCGCCTATCAGCATTACAGCAGCGAGGGTTGGCAGGGAGGCCGGATGGGCAATGCCTATTTCGATTCCACCTACTATCTTGCGCACTATCAAGATGTAGCCGCTGCCCACATGGACCCATTGGCGCATTACGACCAGTTTGGCTGGAAGGAGGGACGCAACCCAGGACCCTCCTTCGACACGAGCACGTATCTAGCGGCCAATGCCGACGTGGCGGCGGCGCATATCGATCCGCTGCTGCATTATCTGCAATACGGCGCTCTCGAAGGCGGCATCTGGCATGATCGCCGCCTGCTAGTTGTCCTCGCTACGCGGCGATGAGTGATCGTCTCCGCGTAGTGATGGTCGCCCTCAACGATCGGTCATCTCTCTCGATCGGACGATCGTGGATCCTGCCGTCCGGGTGCGTGATCGGCGGATGGCTGCGCCCACAGCATCGTCGCGCTTTTGTCGCTATAACGCTCGACATCGGCGGGGCGGGGCGACTACTCCGTATCCATGCTGTCTTCCGTTGGGATGGGTCGGTGCTGACCGAGGCGCAGCGTCAGTCGCTCGTGGCGCTGGCCGAATGCTTTGCCGATGACGGCATCCTCCTCGATGCCCAGAACATCCGCGCCGCGCTGGCCGAAGTGCATGATGCGGAGTTCCGTGCCGCCTCGGCCGAAACGGATGCCGCTCGCCTGCGCTCACAGCTCGATGATGCCCGCAGGCGCGTCGCGTCCTTGGAAGCCAACGTCGCGGCCAGCGGTTGGCAACGCCGGGCTGAGGAGGCCGAAGGCGAGGTCGAGCGGCTGAAGCGGGAGCGCCGGGAAGCGCGGGCCGCGACTCAGGAAATTCTCGCCTCTCTGAGGGAGCAGGGTCAGGCGGCCGATGCGGCCGAAGCCGCCGCTGCTGTGCTGACGGCAAGGGTCGTGGAACTGGAAGAGGCCCTGCGCTCGACGCTGTCGGCCATGCGAGGCTGCGTCGCCCTTACAAGGGGCCTCGACATCGCGTGGAACGAGGGCTCCGCGTCAGCGCAGGGCGCCGAAGAAACGAGCGCGGACGAAGCCGAAGAGGCTGTAGAAGGCGATCAAGCAGCCGACGCTCATGGCACCGAGGCAGCTGATGGTCCTGACGGGCTCGCCGCGCGCCAGAACGATGGCGACGGTGAGGGGAACGACGGCGAAGATGAACAACAGGGTCATCGCGAATTCCCAACCGGGGCGTGACGACCGTAAGGACGGAATGGTTAACGGTTTGCAACTCTTACCATCCGGCACCGCTTGAGGTGGCAGCCGAAACCGTCGCTCGTCCGTTGACTATCACGAAAAGCGGTCTCTAATTTCCCCGCTTCGACAAGCACGGGAGGGAGCATGAGGTCTCTGCGCGTCACCGGCCACGGGGTGGATCTCGGTGAAAGCCTGCGCACCAGGGTCGAGGAACGGATGGCCGCGACGCTGTCCAAATACCTCGACACCCACATGCAGGACGGATGCACCGGCCACGTCACACTGCGCCGAGACGGGAGCGCCTACCGAACGGATTGCGTGCTCCATCTCGTCTCCGGCCTGACGATCGAGGCGGTGAGCGCGGCGCATGACCCGAGGGCGAGCTTCGAGCAAACGGCGGATCGGCTGGAAACCCGCCTGCGCCGCTACAAGCATCGCCTGAAGGAGCATGCGACGGCCTCCCGCGATGACGCGGCGATGGAGGCGGCCTACGCGGTCCTCGCTGCACCGGACGACGAGGATGCCGAGCCGGAGGACGAGGGTGACGCCCATCCGCCGATCGTCGCCGAGAGCACCAAGTCCCTCCAGCGCCATACGGTGGGTGAGGCGGTGACCGCCCTGGACATGACAGGATCCCCCGTCGTTGTCTTCGTCCACGCTGGCACCGGCCGCATCAACGTCGTATACCGGCGCAGTGATGGGGCGATCGGCTGGGTCGATCCTCCGACAAGCGGCGCCTGATCTCGATCGGGTTGCCAGAATGGGGCCGGAACCGCTCTCCACGTCCGACACTTGGACAGGAGCGTTTCCGTCTCTGGGGCGGCTACGGCGATCTTGAGGGGGCCGGCTCCCCGGGGGAGCTAGGCGGCGGGGCAACGATCGTTCCATGCCACTTCTCGAGTTTCTGGCCCCCGATGCGGTGGTCTCCCCGATGCGCGCCCGCTCGAAGAAGCAGGTGCTGCAGGACCTGGCGAGCCAGTCCGTGAAACGCCTGCCGATGCTCGCGGACCGGGCGGTGTTTGAAACGCTTCTTCAGCGTGAGCGCTTGGGCTCGACGGGGATCGGGGAAGGCGTTGCCATTCCCCACGGCAAGCTCGCGGGGCTCGACCGGTTGTTCGGCCTGTTCGCCCGGTTCGACCGCCCCGTAGATTTCGAGGCGCTCGATGGTGAGCCCGTCGATATCGCGTTCCTGCTCCTCGCGCCGGAAGGGGCGGGGGCGGACCATCTCAAGGCCTTGGCGCAAGTGGCGCGCGTTCTGCGCGAGCCGGGCATGCTCGGCAGCATTCGGGCGGCCCGCGACGAGGCAGCCCTCTACGCGCTGTTGACCCGCAACGCTGCGCCCCAGGCCGCCTGATGCCGATGAGACGTTCGACTTTTACCGTGCTGGCCCTGAGCCTCGCGACGGCGCCCGCCCTTGCGCAGGGTGGCGATGCGACCTGCCCCCGCGATGTGGTGGTGGCGCAATCGATGCAACGGCAGGCGCTGGACCAGTTGGAACAGGCCGAGCTGAGCGACATCACCAAGAGTTGCCGCGTTTGGCGCCGCCATGTCGACACCATGCGCCGGGTCGCGGCCGTCTACGGCCGCTGCCTCTCCGGGGGTGAGCGGAATGCGGGCCTCGCCCAGGTGCAGGGCTCCGAGAAGGAATTCGCCGAGGCGATCCGCACGCGCTGCAAGGGGCAATAGCCCCCGCTCAATCGAGCCGACGCAGCATCGGCTCCGCGACCATCTTGATGGGTTTGCGGCGGCCGATCAGGATCGCGGCCCGCGACCGTTCGGGATCATCCTCGAAGCGGGTGCGAACCCAGCTCACGAGGAATTTCACGTATTCCGAGGCGATGAGCTTCGCCGCGCAGGGGTTGTGCCACCACGCATCGACATTGAATCCCCCGGTCACCACCGGATGCGGAACGATGCGCTCGTTTTCCTGCAACGCGTGGTCGAGTTCGATCAGCGTGCGCGGCATGTGGTAGTTCGACGTGACCACCGCGACGGTGCTGAAATGGTGCGCCCGCATCCAGCGACGCGTCTCGATGGCATTGCCGATCGTGTTGCGCGCCCGGTAGTCGAGATCGACACAGCAATCGATGAGTTGGCGCTGGGTCGGGTTGAGGCGGGCGATCTCCTCCCGGCTCGTCCGCTCGTTCACTCCGGTAATAAGGAGGCGGCGGCCATAGCCTGCGGCCAGAAGGTCGATGGCGTCGCCGATGCGCTGTGCCCCACCGGTGAGAGCCACGATGCCGTCCGTGCGACCCTCTGGCGTGCGCTCCTGCCGGGCGAGGTGTCCGGCGAAGGCCAGGAACCCCGCGATAAAGGCGACGAAGGAGAAGCCCGCGACGGCAGCGCCGCAGTAATAGACCAACCCCCGGCTCGTCCGGCCCGGCTTCCCGCCGGACTTATGGCCCGTCCCCTTGGCCGGGGAGGCGGGCACCTGCTCGTTCCAGACCCAGCCAATGGCATCGGTCGCGAGAGAGACGGGAGCGCGCGTCATCCGCGTGTTCATCCTCCGGAGCCTAGCGCCGAATGAGGCGCCGTGGAGGCAGCCGCTCCGGCTGCCCACAGATCACTCTCCCAACTGGTTGCCAAACACTTAAGAATCGTCGGCAGTTCGCCGCCTGTAATTGCGTGATTGCTCTTGGACGCAACTACGCGAGGTATCTCCGCACAGTGATGCGCGAGACGGCCCCGGTGACGAGGGATGCGATTCCCCCGATCAAGGCGATGCTCGCAAAGCCCCTCCAGCCGATCTGGAAGGACCCGAACAGCGCCTCGATCTCCTGGCCCGCCGGCCCGGACGACGACGATCCGGTGATGAGCCCGGCGATGAGGAAGGCGAGAATGGCGCAGGCTGCGCCGATGGCGCCACCCCGCAGACCCAGGCCGAAGAAGCGGGCCTGGAACGCGCGGGCGATGTAGTCGTCCCCCGCGCCGACGAAGTGAAGAACCTCGACCACCTCCTTGTTGCCCGCCATGGCGCCACGCGTCGCGAAAGTGACCGCGAGGCCGGTCGCCACCAGGACCAGCATCACCAGCGCGATGCCCGCGCCCACGAAGGCGTTGGCGGCGGTGGACAGCCGCTGCAACCACAGCGCGTGATCGTCGAGACTGGCAACGCCCGGCAGGGCGTCCGTCAACTTGGTGCGCAGGCGGGTGAGGTCGGCGGTGTCACCGGACATCTTGAGCGCAATGAGGCGCGGGACCGGCAGGTCGGTGAGGTCGAGCCCGGTGCCGAGCCACGGCTCGAGTAGCCGCTCCGATTCGGCTTTGGAGAAGATTCGCGTGCGCGCGATGCCCGGCTCCGCGCGAGCGATGCCGTCCGCGCGCGCGACATCGGCATCGACGTCCCGGCCGGGCCCGGGGCGGACCTGGATCGTCACCTCCTGCGCCACGCTGGCCTGCCATTGTCCGGCATTGGCGGCAACCATCTCGGCAGCCCCCGCGCAGAGCCCGGCGAGGAAGGTGAGAATGGCGATGACCGCCGCGAGCGAGCGACCTGCGGCGGTGTCCGTCGGGACGAGAGGCGCGTTGCGCCTCAGGTTGGCGGGGAGGGTCGGGTCCGCCGGGAACGCCGCCGCAGCGCGTGCCCGGGCCCTGGCGGCGATGTTCATTCCTCGATCCGAAGGCGGCCCGCATTCAGCACCATGCGGCGGGCATTGACGGCATCCATGATGCCGAAATCGTGGGTGGCGATGATCACGGAGGTCCCGAGCTTGTTCAGCTCGAGGAAGAGCCGCAGCAGCCGACGGCCGAGGGCCGGATCGACGTTACCGGTGGGCTCGTCGGCCAGGAGCAGATCCGGCCGGGCGATCAGGGCGCGGGCAATGGCCGCGCGCTGCTTCTCTCCGCCGGAGAGAAGGGGCGGCAGCGCGTGCATGCGCTCACCGAGGCCGACCCAGCGCAGCAACTCCACCACCTCGGCGCGGTAACTCGTCTCGGCCCGGCCCTGCACGCGGAGGGGGAGGGCGACATTCTCGTAGGTGGTGAGATGGTCGAGCAGGCGGAAATCCTGGAACACCACCCCCATCCGCCGCCGGAGCATGGTGAGCTTTTCGCTCGAAATGCCCGAGACTTCCTCGCCGAAGATGGCGACGGTGCCGCGCGTCGGGCGGACGGAGAGCAGGATCAGCCGCAGCAGCGTCGTCTTGCCCGCGCCGGATGGGCCGGTGAGGAATTGGAAGGAATGAGGCGCGATGCGGAAGCTCACGTCCGACAGCACCTCCGGCCCGAGGCCGTAGCGCATCCCGACATGCTCGAACTGCACCACGGGCCGTTCGGCACCCGGCAGCAGGCTCTTCATGGTTGCCTGAACGTTCAACGCCGTCCCGCCGCTACGCCCGAAGGCTAGGTTCTGAAAGCTCGCCGCGCGGGCCTGACCGCGCGGGGGGTGGGGCCAGCCCTCGTGGCTTCACGCGAGGTTAACCCCGTTCGGGCACCATTTCTCAAGAGTTTTCTCCCCCACGCCTCTCTTGCGAGGGCAGGGGCGGCCGCGTCGAGTTCTCGCCGATGTTGATCACCTGCCCGACCTGCGCCAGCAGCTACCGCATCGATGCGGCGAAGATCGGGCCGGAGGGACGCTCGGTGCGTTGCGCCGCCTGCCGGGAGACATGGTTCCTTACCCCCGATGCGGCCGTCGAGGAAGCGCCGGAACCCGGCCTCAGCCCCTCCGATGACGTTTCCGACGCGGCCTGGGCCGAAGCCGCCGCCGCCGTGCGCGAGACGGCCGAGCCGGAAGCTCCCCCGGAGGAGCCGAAGCCCGGCAAGCGCAAAGCTTCGCCGAAGAAGGGTATGAAAAAGCCGAAGGCGAAACCCTTTGCCGCCAAGGCCTTCCTGTCGCCGCCCGCGATCCTGGGCCTCACACTGCTGGCCGCCTTGCCGGTTGCGTGTCTTGCCCGCACCGGTCTCGTCGGCCTCGTTCCGCAAACGGCCTCGGCCTTTGCCGCCATCGGCTTGCCGGTGAACCGGCGGGGACTGGAGATCCGTGACGTCGTCGCCTTCCAGAATCCCGGCGGGGATGAAGGCTCTGCCGAGTTGGTGGTGGAGGGCGATCTCGTCGGCGTCGGACGGGCCAATGCTCCGGTACCGGGACTCCGTATCGACATCAGCGATGCCGCCGGCAGGATCATCAAGTCGTTCCCAGCACCGGCGCCGCGGCCGAACCTCGCAAACGGCGAGTCGGCTCGCTTCCATGCGAAACTCACCGATCCGCCCGCGCAGGGCCGGGCCGTGATGCTTCGCTTCGCCGACGCCGCAACGGACAAGCGCTGAGCCGCGACACTCCGCTGCGGGCACCGGGCTGCGCGGGCGCGCGACGACCGCTATAGGGTTTCACGCAAGCCCTTCAGGGATGCGCCGACCGGGACCCTTTGCGATGTCGTCCAACAGCCTTGTCCTCGTCGCCTGCCTCGCCGTGGCCGTCGTCCTTCTGCTCGGCCTCGCGAACATGATGCGCGGGGGCAGTGCAAGCGTCTCCCAAAGACTGATGCGCCTGCGCGTTCTGCTTCAGTTCGTCGCCATCGTTCTGATCATGGGCGTGGTCTGGTGGCGGTCCGCCTGACCTACACTGTGACCGAGGTGCCGCAGGCGCCGGTTTTCAAAGTTGCGACGGATGAAGCGCGGCCCAACGGCTCAGCTCCGTGATACGCTCTCGGCGAACAGTAGCTTCGACGCCGACCGAGCCCGCATGACCGCCACCTTCCGCGCCCTCCTTGCCGGCCTCGTCACGGCTTCGGCCCTGGCGCCCGCCTCTGCTGCGGATCTCCGTACCGCCCCGGCGCCGTCCTATTACGCGCCCCCGGTGCAGCCGCTCAGCATCGTGTCGGAAATCCGTATCGGCGGCGCGGTGCAGGACCCCGGCAGCGCGGAGGGCAAGGCACGCGGCTTTTCGAAAGAGAACATCAACGGCGAAATCCTGTTCGCCAAGCCGCTCGTATTCCAGGATCCCTTCTGGCAGGCCTTCATCCCGAGGGCGACCATCGGCGGCAGCTACAATACCGGCGGCCGCACCAGCTACGCCTATCTCGGCGCCACCTGGACTATCGAGGTGTTCCCGGAGACGTTGGGCCGCAAGGTGTTCATCGACGGCTTCTTCGGCGGCGCCGCGCATAACGGCTATACCGGCCCGAAGGCAGGAACGCCCTACGGTTTCAACACCCTCGGCTGCTCGCCGCTCTTCCGTGAGGCCGCCGCTCTCGGCTATCGCCTGACGGAGCACTGGAGCATCATGGCCACCGTCGAGCACATGTCGAACGCGGGCCTCTGCGCCAACAACCGCGGCCTGACGAATTACGGCGGCAAAATCGGCTACACTTTCTAAGAGCCTCCGGCCGCTTCGCCGGGGGACGGGCGGGAGCACCCCTTGGTCAAGCTGAACCGGATCTACACCCGCACCGGCGACAAGGGCACGACGGCCCTGGCCGATGGCCAACGCCGGTCCAAGGCCGACCTGCGGGTCGAAACCTACGGCACCGTGGACGAGACGAATTCCTGCATCGGTCTCGCCCGGTTGCATGCGGACGAGCACCTCGACCGCATGTTGAGTGCCGTGCAGAACGACCTGTTCGATCTCGGCGCCGACCTCGCGACGCCCGAGGGGCCGGAGCCGCTGCCCTACGAGCCTCTGCGGATAGTTGCCTCACAGGTCGAGCGGCTTGAGCGGGACATCGACGCGCTGAACGCGACGATCCCGCCGATCAAGTCCTTCGTGCTGCCGGGCGGCTCACCCTGCGCGGCCTACCTGCACCTCGCGCGTACCGTCTGCCGCCGGGCCGAGCGGCTCGCGGTCCACCTCGCCGCGACCGAAGGCGAGGTCGTATCCCCCGAGGCGATCCAGTACCTGAACCGCCTGTCGGACTTCCTGTTCGTCGCGAGCCGCGCAGCGAACAACAACGGGGCCGACGACGTTCTCTGGGTGCCCGGCGCGAACCGCTGACGGTATCGCAGCGGATCGGGGCTGCTCTGCCACGCCGCGTTGACAAGGCAGAAATGTGGCCGTTACGGTCCGCCCGCCTTTCGCGGGGAGGCTGTCGCACGCGCTCAGCGCCGCACCAATCCCCGTTCACCAAGAATAACAGCGGGAAGGATACGATCCCCATGAAGGTTCTGGTGCCCGTCAAGCGGGTGGTCGACTACAACGTGAAGATCCGCGTGAAGGCGGACGGCTCCGGCGTGGAGCTGGCGAACGTCAAGATGTCGATGAACCCCTTCGATGAGATCGCCGTGGAAGAGGCGATCCGGCTGAAGGAAAAGGGCAAGGCGACCGAGATCGTGGCGGTGTCGATCGGCCCGCAGCAGGCGCAGGAGACCCTTCGCACCGCCCTCGCCATGGGCGCGGATCGCGCGATCCTCGTGAAGACCGACGTCAATTGCGAGCCGTTGGCCGTCGCCAAGCTCCTGAAGGCCGTCGTCGAGAAGGAGAGCCCGCAGCTCGTCATCCTCGGCAAGCAGGCGATCGACGACGATTCGAACCAGACCGGCCAGATGCTCGCCGCCCTTCTTGGCTGGCCGCAGGGCACCTTCGCCTTCAAGCTCGAAATGGGCGAGGGCACGATCGACGTGACCCGTGAAGTCGATGGCGGCCTCCAGACCGTCGCGCTTCAGATGCCCGCCATCGTCACGACCGACCTTCGCCTCAACGAGCCGCGCTATGCGTCGCTGCCGAACATCATGAAGGCGAAGAAGAAGCCCCTCGACGAACACTCTCCCGAGGCTCTCGGTGTCGACGTGACGCCGAAGCTGACGGTGCTGAAGACCGCCGAGCCCCCGGGCCGCTCCGCTGGCGTGAAGGTGGGTTCGCCCGCCGAGCTGGTGCAGAAGCTCAAGATCGAAGCAGGCGTCATCTGACCCTTACGTCACGCCGAGCCGCGCTCCCTCTCAGGGTCGAGCGCGGCTTCCACGCAACGGGGATTTTCCGCACATGACCACGCTTCTCTACGTCGAGCATGCCGACGGACGGATCAAGGACGGGACGCTGAAGGCGCTCTCGGCAGCCAATCAGATGGGCGGCCCGGTGCACGCCTTGGTGGCAGGCAGCAGCGCGAAGGCCGCTGCCGAGGCCGCGGCAAAGCTCGAAGGCATCGAGAAGGTGCTGGTGGCTGAAGATGGGGCCTTCGACCATGACCTCGCCGAGCCGGTTTCGGCGCTGATCCAGTCCGTAGCCGAGCCCTACGACGCCATTGTCGCGGCGGCGTCCACCACCGGTAAGAACGTCCTACCGCGCGTGGCCGCGCTGCTCGACGTCGCCCAGGTGTCGGACATCATCAAGGTCGTCTCGGCCGATACGTTCGAGCGCCCAATCTACGCGGGCAATGCCATCCAGACCGTGCAGGCTCCCGGGCCGAAGCGGGTGATCACCGTCCGCACGGCCGCCTTCAAAGCGGCAGGCGAGGGTGGTTCGGCCGCCGCCGTCGAGCCGGTCTCGGCCACGGCCTCGGCTGCGGGCTCGACCTTCAAAAGCGAGGAGATCGCCAAGTCGGACCGTCCGGAACTGGCCTCGGCCAGGATCATCGTGTCCGGCGGACGCTCGCTTGGCTCGGCCGACAAGTTCAAGGAGCTGATCGAGCCCCTGGCCGATACGCTTGGCGCGGCCGTCGGTGCCTCGCGTGCTGCGGTGGATGCGGGCTACGCCCCGAACGATTGGCAGGTCGGCCAGACCGGCAAGGTCGTGGCTCCCGATCTCTATGTGGCGGTCGGCATTTCCGGCGCGATCCAGCACCTCGCCGGCATGAAGGATTCAAAGGTCATCGTCGCCATCAACAAGGACGAGGACGCTCCGATCTTCCAAGTGGCGGATTACGGGCTCGTGGGCGACCTCTTCCAAGTCGTGCCCGATTTGCAGTCCGAGATCGCCAAGGCCAAGTAAGGGCGGATCCAGGCGCCGCCGGTCCTCACGCGCACTCCGAGCGACGCGGGGACCGGATTATTGCACTGCACGCCTTCCCTGGGTTCCTTCATCCCTTGCGATTGGTCTAGAAAGCTGAGACGGCATTGAATTCAACGTGCCGCCCCAGCGCTCTCGGTCGAACCGCGGGCCGTCGGAGGGGCAGGCACGGATCGGGGGCAAGGTCTTCAGATGGGCATCGAGATCAAGCGGGTCGGCATCATCGGCGCGGGCCAGATGGGAAGCGGCATCGCGCAGGTTTGTGCCGCGGCCGGCCTCGACGTCTACATCAACGATCGTGACCCGGCACGGCTCGCCAACGGTATCGATTCGATCGAGAAGGGGTATGCCCGTCTCGTGTCGAAGGGCGCCATGGAGGAGACGGATAGCCGCTCCGCTCGCGAGCGCATCACCTCCATCGACACATTCGCGGGCCTCGCGCCCTGCGATCTGGTGATCGAGGCCGCCACCGAGAACGAGGCAACCAAGCGAGACATCTTCACGAGCCTCTGTCCGGTGCTCGGGCCCGACACGATGGTGGCCACCAACACTTCGTCCATTTCGATCACCCGCCTCGCGGCGGCGACCGACCGGCCCGAGCGGTTCATCGGCATCCACTTCATGAACCCGGTGCCGGTGATGCAGCTCGTGGAGCTGATTCGCGGCATCGCGACGGAAGATCAGACCTACGAGTCGGCCAAGGGCTTCATCGGTAAGCTCGGCAAGACGGCGACGATGTCGGAGGATTTCCCGGCCTTCATCGTCAACCGCATCCTGCTGCCGATGATCAACGAGGCGATCTACACGCTGTACGAGGGCGTGGGCTCGGTCGAATCGATCGACACCGCCATGAAGCTCGGCGCCAACCATCCGATGGGTCCGCTGCAATTGGCGGATTTCATTGGCCTCGATACCTGCCTGTCGGTGATGCAGGTCCTGTACGAAGGGCTGGCCGATTCGAAGTACCGGCCGTGTCCGCTTCTGGTGAAGTATGTCGAGGCTGGCTGGCTCGGTCGGAAGACCAAGCGCGGCTTTTACGACTACCGGGGCGTAAACCCCGTCCCGACGCGCTGAACCGGACAGCAAACGGCTCCCGCGATCCTGGGATCGCGAGAGCCACTCTGACGTCCGATCTTACTTGGCTTCGCCGTTCGCACCCTTCTGCGCGGGCTGCGGGTAAGCCGGATTGTCGCTCGGCACCGACGTTGCATTGCCCGACGACGGGCTGGACGTGCCGGTCACGGAACCGGTGATCTCCTTGCGCGACGCGTCCTGGCTCTGCGAGGCCCAATCCTTCGGCGAATTCGCGCCGTTCCATGTCAGCAGGCCAACCATGGCGACAGCGAGCAGCGCGAGGCTGCCGAGCAGCACGTAAAGCACGGGCTTGCCACGCTGGGCCTGACGGCCCTCGGTGGGGGTAAGTTTTTCGACCATCGGGATCCCTCGCTCACGTTACGCGGCGCGCTCGCGACGCCGTCCGCAACTTCAAACTGTTGTCGGTCGGCAACGCTAGGGCGGGGAGGGGAGTTCCGGTGTCCGCGAACCTCAGCGGCCGGTGGTCAGAATGATCTTCCCGAGGTGGGCGCTCGATTCCATCATCTCATGCGCCTCGCGGGCACGGTCCAAAGGGAAGGTCGCGTGCGTCACTGTGCGGATGCGCCCATTTTCGAGATGCGGCCACACATCCTTGCGCAAGCCAGCAGCGATGGCGGCCTTATCCTCCTTCGAGCGCGGACGCAGCGTCGAGCCGGTGAAGGTCAGACGATTGGTCATGATCGGCGTGATGTTCAGCCCATCGACCTTATAGCCACCCATCAGCGCGATCATCACGAGGCGACCGTCCCGGGCAAGCGACTTGAGATTGCGCTGAAGATAGCTCGCGCCAATCATGTCGAGGATCACGTCGACGCCGCGCTTGTCTGTGAGGCGCTGGATCTCCTCCGCGAAGTCGGTCTGCTTGTAGTCGATAGCGGCTTTGGCCCCCAGTTCCTCGCAGAAGCGGCACTTCTCGGCCGAGCCCGCCGTGGCATAGACCGTGGCACCGAATAGCTTCGCCATCTGGATGGCCGTGGCGCCTATGCCGCTCGATCCGCCATGGACGAGGAAGCTTTCACCCTCGGATAGGCGTCCGCGCTGGATCACGTTGGAATAGACCGTGAAGAACGTCTCCGGCAGGCCACCCGCATCGACGAGCGAGATGGCGGCCGGGCGCGGCAGGCAATGGCCCGCCTCGGCCACGGCGAATTCGGCATAGCCGCCGCTGATGACCAGGGCGCAGACCTCATCACCCACGGACAAGCCCTGCACACCTTCCCCGAGAGCGGCGATGCGCCCTGCCACTTCGAGGCCAGGAATCTCGGTGGCGCCGGGCGGCGGCGGATAGCTGCCCGCGCGCTGGGCGACATCCGGCCGGTTCACCCCCGCCGCGACGACCTCGATCAACACCTGGCCCGGTCCCGGCTGCGGAACGGGCGCCGTCTCGACGGCGATGATCTCCGGGCCGCCCTTACCGTCGTAGCGGATCCGGCGCATGGTTTCGGGCAGGGTGGCGCTGGCCATGTCAGGTCTCCGAGCAATCGGGGAGATAAGTGTCGGCGATGCGCGTTCCGGCAAGGCCGGATCAGCGTGTGCCGTACATCCGGTCGCCGGCATCGCCGAGGCCGGGTACGATGTAGCCGTGATCGTTGAGGTGGCTGTCGATGGACGCCGTCCAAACCGGCACGTCGGGATGAGCCGCCGCAAGACGGGCCAGCCCCTCCGGCGCCGCGAGCAGGCAGACGAAGCGAAGGTCGACGGCGCCGCGCGCCTTCAGCCGGTCGAGGGCCGCAACCGCCGAATTCGCGGTGGCGAGCATCGGATCGAGCACCAGCACGGTACGGTCGGCGAGATCGGACGGCGCCTTGAAGTAATACTCGACGGCTTCGAGTGTCTCGGGATCACGATAAAGCCCGACATGGGCGACCCGGGCCGACGGCACGAGCGACAGCATTCCATCGAGAAACCCGACGCCCGCCCGGAGAATCGGGGCAAGGACGAGCTTCTTGCCCTGGATCTGACGGCCGGACATCGGTCCGATGGGCGTCTTGATATCAATGTCTTCGAGGGGGAGATCGCGTGTCACCTCATAGGCGAGCAACATACCGATCTCATTGAGCAGGCGGCGGAAACCCTGCGTCGAGCGATCCTTATCCCGCATCAGGGTGAGCTTGTGCTGCACCAGCGGGTGATCGACCACCGTGACTCGCCCGCCCGACATTCTCACTCCCTCAGCGATCCGGCGTGAGCATTGCCGGAGGCGGAGTGCGGGCGCAACGGGATCAACCTCATTCCCTCTCCCCGCGGACGGGGAGAGGGGAGTGGGGCCTGTGGACTCACACGTTTCGCGGGCCTTCCTGGCCACCGGCACGGCGCTGGGCCATGAAGGCGTCGAACTGCTCGCGGTCCTTGGCGCGCTTCAGCTCCTCTACGAAGGCGGTGAAGGCGCGGCTTTCCTCTTCGAGGGCGCGACGCTGGGCTTCGAGCCGGTCGAGTTCGGCGCGGCGATACTCATCGAAAGCCGCGTTTCCGGTGCCGCGATTGGCGGCCTCGAAGGCCCGGGCGAAGCGCGACACGGGACGCGCCTCGTCCCAGGTCCCGAAGTTGCGCCGAGCTGCATCGCGCATCTCACCGAAGGCTGGGTAGCCCGTCAGCTTCCACGCGAGCAACGCGAGTCCCACCGGCCACCAGTAGATGAAACCGAGGACGATGGCGCCGATCTCGATCGATCGGCGTGGGAATGGACCAGTCCGGCAGGGACGGCCGGTGGCATAGGGAGGGGTCGAGGTCGTGTTCACGGGCAAGCTCCGCATCTCATGTGAACAGCGTTAACATGCGGATTGAAGCCGGGGCTTTCAAGGGCAGCCGAGGCCGGCCGCTATTCGCGCCGTGACGCACCGTGGACGAGGGCCAGCACGCCTGCGCGCAGCAACTCATATTTGTCGGGAATACCGGGGCCGGTGGGCAGGTGCCCGGCAGCCGAAAGGGTCGCCAGACCGTGGGCAAGCGCCCACACTTCAAGAGCGATGAAGCGCGGCGTCACCCCTCCGAAACCATCCGTGAAAGTCGCCTGCAACGCCTCGACCAGCAGATCGAACGGGCTCGGCCGACCCTCCGGCATCTCCGCCGCGTGGATGCCGCGTGTTTCGAAGATCGCCGCGTAATAGGCGGGCTCTTCCTCAGCGAAGGCGAGGTAGACTTCGCCCATGCGAGTGAATCGCTCCAGCGGTGTCCCGCGGGAGGTGAGGGCGCGGGCGAGGCGGCTCGCCAGTTCATTGAAGCCGCGCCCGGCCAGTTCTTCGAGCAGCGCCTCGCGCCCCCGGAAGTGGCGATACAGCGCGGCGGGCGTCACGCCGACGAGGCGTGCCGCTTCGACCAGGGTGAAGCCCCCGATGCCGCGCTCGGCGATAAAGCGCCGTGCGGCCTCGACCAAAGCCTCTTTGAGATTGCCGTGATGATAATTGCGCCGGTCGCCCGGCCCATCCCGCCAGTGTCGCAAGACACCGATTCTCCCGCTACAGACCCCGGACTATCCGCCTGTACCAGCGGACCCGCAGTGCATTACGGGCGAGGGGCCGGTTTGTTGCAACACAACCTTCCGAACGGCCGCAAGCAGTGGGGGAAAACGAAAAAACCGCCCTCGAACCCGTGGCTCACGCGAGCCTGATTTGACGGACCTGACGTAACATTGTTTCAAGCGCGACGCGTTCGAACAAGCCGCGCGGGAGGATCCAATGGCCTTCGTGAGCCTCAAGGCGTGGCGTGCCAGATCCGCCGAACGCTCGGCCCTGGCCGCACGCCTCAAGGCCGAGATCGCCCCCGCCCTGGGGCTCGGACCGGACGATTCCCTGTCCGTCAACGAGATCGCCTGCGCCGATCCGGGATGCCCGGACATGGAGACGATCGTTCTCGTGATGCGCGTCGGTCAGCCGACCCGCGCCCTGCGCGTCCGCAAGGTGATGGAGGATGTGACGGATGCGGACATCGCGGCCTTGGTCGAGGAGGAGAAGGCAGGCTCGCCGGGTGCGGCGTGATGGCGATGCGTTCCGTTCATTCTCGCGTGTAGGATCGAGGCAAGACCATAAGAGTCCACGGAAACGCCCATGACCACACGCCGCCAACTCCTCGCCGTCGCTTGGCTCGCCCTGTCGATCTCCCCCGCCATGGCGGTCGATCCTGTGCCATTCCAGCAAGAGGCGTTCGACGCCGCGCAGAAGGCGGGCAAGCCGATCCTCATTGAGGTCAGCGCACCCTGGTGCCCGATCTGCAAGGCGCAGAAGCCTATCATCGCGAAGCTGACGCAGGATCCGCGCTTCAAGGATCTTCTGGTCTTCGACGTCGATTTCGACAGCCGCAAGGATGTGCTCAAGGCCTTCAATGCCCGGATGCAGAGCACCCTCATCGCTTTCAAAGGCGAGACCGAGGTTGGCCGTTCCGTCGGCGAGACCCAACCCGAATGGATCGAGGGTCTGGTCGAGAAGACGCATTGATCGGCGGCTTTCGGTTTCCGTTCAGGTCGTCCGGAGGATAAGCGACCGCGCGCCATCGTCGGCGCTGACGAGACAAGTCCGATGTCGAATCCCACCGCCGTGGTCGCGGTTCCGGTGCGCAACGAGGCCGAGCGGATCACCGCATGCCTGCGCGCTCTGGATGCGCAGGAAGGCCTGAGCCCCGGCTCACTCGGGGTGGTGCTGTTCCTGAACAATTGCACGGACGGGACGGAGTCGATCGTCGCCGATCTGGTCCCGACCCTCTCGGTGCCGGTGAAAGTGCTGAACGAGAACTATTCCGGCGCCCATGCCGGGTGGGCGCGACGGAAGGCCATGGATGCCGCCGCCGCGTGGCTCGGAGAAGCCGGTGGGGCGATTCTTTCGACCGACGCCGACAGCCGGGTCCCGCCGAATTGGGTGGCGCGTACGCAGGCCGCCATCGCCGCCGGGGCGGACGCCGTCGCGGGACGCGTGGAACTCGACGTGGAAGAGGGCAAGCTCCTGCCGGATATGCTTCATGCACGTGGTCGTCTGGAGGATATCTATGACGCCCTGATCACCGAAGCCGAAGCGCGGATCGATCCCGATCCGCACGATCCCTGGCCCTGTCACCGGACCACCATCGGCGCGACGCTGGCCGTTACCCGCGAGGCGTATCTGGCCGTCGGCGGCATGCCGGAGATTCCCCTCGGGGAGGACGGCGCCTTCATCGCGAGGCTCATCGCGCATGGGAAGCGCGTGCGACACGCGACAGATGTGTGCGTAACGATCTCGGCGCGGCTCACCGGCCGGGCGCCGGGCGGTGTTGCAGATACGATCCGGTCGCGCTGCGAGGAGCCCGACGCCCTGTGCGACGCGCGGATGGAGACATTCCCCCGGTGCGTGCGCCGCTACCTGTGGCGGGCGAAATTTCGGCATCTGCACGCGACCGGCGCCCTTGCGCGGGACAGCGCCTGGGCCGAATGGCTCGGCCTCTCCAAAGCGGATGCTGCCCGCATCGCCGGCCTTCCCCTCGGCCATGCCATCTCCGAGGCTGAAAAGGCCAGTCCACGACTCGCCTACAGCCCGATCGGCCCGCGCCAGTTGCCGGGGCAGATCCGCCTCGCACGCATCGCGCTGGTGGCAATCCGCGCGCTGACGAAGCTGCGCGACAGACGCCGCAACGCCGTCACCGCCTCGCCGGTCACAGCGAGAACGGCCTGAACGGATTCAGGCCACGCGGGTGACGTTGCCGTTCGCGGTGTTCTGCGTGCCTGCATTCGCATAGGCGCGGTTGCGCAGGGCCGTTTCGCTCGGCAACTGCGCCAGCACGTCCCCGGATCCGGGATCCACGACTTGGAAGACAATGGCACGGGTATCGGTGTCGCGGATGAACCGCGTCTCCCGCGAATTCGTCCCGATATCGAGCTTCACCGCGGGTTCGAGCGCCTTTGAAGGCGTCTCGGGTTCACGGGGCTGAGGGGCGGCGGTGGCGCCGAGGGCTTCGAGGCCCTGCGGTCCAGAGGCCGGACTGGTAACACTTCGAACATCCATGACAGGCTCCTACGATCCTGTGATGGACGGATTACGCGCCTATCGCATTAAGCGGGGCTTAATGCCCGCGTGCCGCGCCAGTCTTCGACAGCGGGTTCCAGACTCGCGATGAAGATCGGGTTACCGACCCAAGTCAAATCCGCTTTATCGCGCCTGCGATAAATCATAGTTTGCTACGAAAACCGTCAAACCCCGGTGTGACGCGCCCGTCCTCTGACGGGCGCGTCGACCATTCTCACTCCGCCGCGTCGACGTAGAGCTTGCCGCCCTCGGCCAGGAACTCGCGAGACTTCTCGCGCATCCCGGCCTCCGCCTCCGCCTTGGACATGGCGGGGGCTTGGCCGATAACCTGACCCGCCTCTTCCATCGCCAGCACCTCGGCACGAAGATCCTGGGTGATCTTCATCGAGCAGAACTTCGGACCACACATCGAGCAGAAATGCGCGACCTTGTGAGCGTCCTTCGGCAGGGTCTCGTCGTGGTAGGCGCGGGCCGTATCCGGATCGAGGCTCAGATTGAACTGATCCTCCCAGCGGAAATCGAACCGGGCGCGGCTGAGCGCATCGTCACGCAGCTGCGCGGCGGGGTGGCCCTTGGCGAGGTCGGCGGCGTGGGCGGCGATCTTGTAGGTGATCACGCCGACCTTCACGTCGTCGCGGTCCGGCAGGCCGAGATGCTCCTTCGGGGTAACGTAGCAGAGCATCGCCGTGCCGAACCAGCCGATCATCGCCGCACCGATGCCGGAGGTGATGTGGTCGTAGCCGGGAGCCACGTCCGTCGTCAGCGGACCGAGGGTGTAGAAAGGCGCCTCGCCGCACTCGCGAAGCTGCTTTTCCATGTTCACCTTGATCTTGTGCATCGGCACGTGGCCGGGGCCCTCGATCATCACCTGACAGCCCTTGTCCCAGGCGATCTTGGTGAGTTCACCCAACGTCTCCAGCTCGGCGAATTGAGCGGCGTCGTTGGCATCGGCGATGGAGCCGGGGCGCAGGCCATCACCCAGCGAGAACGACACGTCGTAGGCCCGCATGATGTCGCAGATCTCATCGAACCGCTCGTAGAGGAACGATTCGCGGTGCCCGGCGAGGCACCAGCGCGCCATGATCGAGCCACCGCGGGAGACGATGCCGGTCACGCGGCGCGCGGTGAGCGGCACATGGGCGAGCCGCACGCCCGCATGGATCGTGAAGTAATCGACGCCCTGCTCGGCCTGCTCGATGAGCGTGTCCTTGAAGACCTCCCAATCGAGCTTGAGCGGATCGCCGCCGACCTTCTCGAGCGCCTGATAGATCGGCACGGTGCCGATCGGCACGGGCGAATTACGGACGATCCAGGACCGGATGTTGTGGATGTTGCGGCCGGTGGAGAGGTCCATCACCGTGTCCGCACCCCAGCGGATCGACCAGACCAGCTTCTCGACTTCCTCTGCAGCGGACGAGGTCACGGCCGAGTTGCCGATATTGGCGTTGATCTTCACGAGGAAGTTGCGGCCGATGGCCATCGGCTCAAGTTCGGTGTGGTTGATGTTGGCCGGAATGATGGCCCGTCCGCGTGCCACCTCGTCCCGCACGAATTCCGGCGTGATGAAGGGCGGCACCGAGGCACCGAAATTCTGGCCGTCGGCGAGGGCCGCCTCGGCCCGCTCCAACATCTGCTCGCGGCAGAGGTTTTCGCGGTGCGCGACGTAGATCATCTCTTCGGTGATGATCCCGGCACGAGCGAACTCGTACTGCGTCACCATCTGGCCGGGTGCCGCCTTGCGCAGCACGCGCTCGGCGGGGCAGGGGGCGACGAGCTTTTCGGCGGAGGCGAAGCCGTTATCCTCGGGCTTCACTTCGCGGGGCGTCGCCGCCTCGTAGCCGCGCGCCTCGATCCACGGGGCGCGGACCTGCGGAAGGCCGGCGGCGAGGTCGATGCGGGCGTCGGTCTCGGTGTAAGGACCAGACGGGTCGTAGACCCGCACCGGCGCTTCCTTCGGATCGGTCAGCACGATCTCTCGGAAGGGGACGCGGATATCCTCGCGGCCGGCGACTGGCGCGTAGACCTTGCGCGAGCCGGTGACCGGACCGGTGGTCACGGTCTCGGGGCTTCCCTTCACATCCTTGGGCAGCACGGGTGCGTTCATCTGGCCTCTCCTGGCGCTGGAGCGGTCCAATTGCGCGACGACGATAGGGAGAAGGTGCGGCCTCGCCGAAGAAGCCGCAGAGTTCCTGTCCCTCCGCCGGTACGAACCGGATCAGGTTCAAGGGTCAGGGCATTTCCGCCCAATCTCAGCCCCTTACGGGCCCCCCTCGGAACGGTTCGAACCTCCGAGGTTTGCCTTGTCTTGTCAATGCCGCCGCGTGGAGCCGAGTGACAGCGCCCTGTCCTCGCCCACCGGACGCCTCATGGAGGGAACGACTTGGGCAGACGCGACCGCCTGTGGCGCGACGACGATCCGACGACGCATGGGCCCCAGGCCGCGCCGCCGGTCATCTGCCCGCTCTGCGAGCGGCCGATCCCGCACGGCGCGAAATCCAGCCTGCATCACCTGACGCCCAAGCTGAAGGGCGGGACGCATCGCGGCACGGTGCGGCTGCATCAAGTCTGCCACTCGGCGATCCACGCCCGCTACAGCGAAGCCGAGATCGCCCGGCGCCTCGCCGACGTCGATGCGTTACGGGCGGACCCGGAACTCGCGCGCTTCGTGGAATGGGTCCGCACGAAACCGGACGACTTCTACGCCCCGACCCGCATGACGCGGGACCGGAGGGGCGGACGGCGGAGGGATTGAATCACGACGAGACGAAAATCAGCCCCGCCCGCTTTCCACGCTGCCAAGCCACGTTAGCCTCGCGCATCGCCGTCTCCGGTGAGAGGCGCACCAACACCTGCTCGGGCAGATCGACCGATCGTTCGATCTCGATCAACGCGCCTGCCTCGGTCACGTCCCAGACGAGGCAATCGATCTCGCCGTCCTCACCCTCGACAGCGCCGAACGTAAAGGCATTGCGACGGTACGAACCGCGCCGTTCCTCGGACATGATCTGCCTCGCTCAGCGCCGATCCGGCAGCGCGGCCGGATCACTCATCGTCCGGCACGGTGCGATACCGGCGGCGCACCGCCCCGTCATCGTCGTAGGAACGGCGCGGGCGGTCGTAATCCCTTTCGTAGTCGCGGCTGGGGCGGTCGTCGTCGCGATAGCCGTCGCGCGATCGGTAGCCGTCGCGGAACCGGCCATCGTCCCTCTCATCGCGGCGGTAACGGCCATCGTCCCGGCCACGGTCATCGTTGCGATAGCGGCCGACTCCGCCGCTGTCCGTCAGACGCGGCGCGTACCAGCAGGTCTTGCGCTGGTTGGGAGCGGGGTCACCGAAGCTCTGGACGTTGCAAGGCACCGAACCGCCTTGGGGGAAGGGGCGGCCATTGGTTTTCCCCGGCACGCCGAAATAAACGTTCGTCGGGTATGGCATCTTGCAGACGCCGCCTTCTTCGGCGCAGGGGACGGTGTTCACCGTATCCAGCTTGATTTCGGCGAGCGCGGGAAAGCTCCCGAAACCGATGGCCGCCGCCGCGACGAGGATTGCTGCCCGCACCAGTCCGTTCTCCCCCTCTGAAACGCGCGGCACCATACGGATGGACTTTCGCCGAAACCAGAGGCGGCCTGCCGAATATTGCTACGAGCCACAAAATCCGAAGCTTTTTGCATCGCGTTCGGCTCCCTTAACGGCCCCTTAAACCGCCGCATTTACAGCGTCTCAGAATGCGTCCGAAGGGCCGCCGCGATGTCGTTTCGACCTCGGGTTGCGCGGTCTCGTGCGCGGGCGAGCGAGCTTCGTAGCGGGTGTCGATGGCGCAGAAGCGTGGCAGGGCCGAGCCGAATTTCGACGTGCCGGAAGGTCGGCCCGGACAGCGCGGCGACCTCGACCTGCGCCTCTCCCGGGAGGACCGGGCGGGCGGCGGCGGCACAGGGAGCGAGGGTCGCGTGAGCAAGCAGACGGGCAAGCGATCCTCTCCATCCCGCGGTTCGTCCGGGGGCAGGGGCTCGTCGGGCCGGGGCGGCGGGCGGAGCCAGAAGCGCCGCCGCTCATGGCTCGGTCGCATCGTCTATGGCGGCGTCGTGCTGGGCCTGTGGGCTGTGATCGGTCTTGCGGGGCTGATCGCCTATCACGCGTCGCAACTTCCGCCGATCGACCAGCTTTCCGTGCCGAAGCGTCCGCCGAACATCGCCATCCTGGCGAGCGACGGCACGCTCCTCGCCAACCGGGGCGAGACGGGCGGACGCGTTGTCTCGATCAAGGAATTGCCGCCCTACCTGCCGCGCGCCTTCGTGGCGATCGAGGACCGGCGCTTCTACAGCCACATGGGAATCGACCCCGTCGGTATCGTACGGGCCATCGGCCAGAACCTGACCCGGCGGGGCGTGGCCCAGGGCGGCTCGACCCTGACGCAGCAGCTCGCCAAGAACCTGTTCCTCACGCAGGAGCGCACCGCGTCCCGCAAGATCCAGGAGGCGATTCTCGCCCTCTGGTTGGAGCACAAATATACAAAGGATGAGATCCTCGAGCTCTACCTCAACCGCGTCTATTTCGGCGCGGGCGCCTATGGCGTCGAGGCAGCGGCGCAGCGTTACTTCGGCAAGCCCGCCAAGGATGTCAGCCTCGCCCAGGCCGCAATGCTCGGCGGCCTCGTCCAGGCGCCGTCGCGGCTGGCGCCGAACCGCAACCTGCCCGCAGCGCAGGCACGCGCGGCCCAGGTGCTGGCGGCGATGCAGGAACTCGGCTTCGCGGCGCCCCAGGACGTGAAGGTCGCTCTCGCTCAGCCCGCCCGGCCCGCGAGCGTGCGTGGCGGTGGATCCGCCAACTATGTCGCCGACCTCGTGATGGACGTGCTCGACGATTACGTCGGCAAGTTCGAGAGCGACATCACCGTGCAGACCACGGTGGATCCCTCGCTGCAGGCCACGGCCGAGCGGTCGCTGGTCGATGAGTTGAACAAGCAGGGCTCACGCTTCAACGTCAGCCAAGGCGCCCTGGTTTCGATGCGGCCGGATGGAGCGATCCGCGCGCTGATCGGTGGCCGCGACTACGCACAGAGCCAGTTCAACCGGGCGACCACGGCGAAGCGCCAGCCCGGCTCTTCGTTCAAGCCCTTCGTTTACCTCGCTGCCGTCGAGCGCGGGGCGACGCCCGACTCGGTGCGTGAGGATGCGCCGATCAAGATCGGCAATTGGGCGCCGGAGAATTACTCGCACCGTTACGAGGGCGCGGTCACCCTTCGCTCGGCGCTAGCCCATTCTCTGAACACGGTCGCGGTCCGACTTGGCCAAGAGGTCGGCCCGAAGGCCGTCGTTCAGACCGCCCAACGGCTCGGGATCACCTCACCGTTGCAGGCCAACGGTTCCATCGCCCTCGGCACGTCGGAAGTGACGCTTCTGGAGATGGTGGGAGCTTACGGCGCCTTCGCCAACGGCGGCACGGGCGTCATTCCCTATGTGGTCGCCTCCGTGAAGGGGTCGGACGGGAAGTTCCTCTACAAGCGCACCGAGAGCGGTCTCGGCCGGGTCATGAGCCCGGAGGCCGACGGCATGATGAACGCCATGATGCATGAGACTTTCGTCAGCGGCACCGCTAAGAAGGCCGACATCCCGGGCTGGGACCTTGCCGGCAAGACCGGCACCACCCAGGACTACCGGGACGCGTGGTTCATCGGCTTCTCAGGCAGCCTCGTCACGGGGGTCTGGCTCGGCAACGACGATGGCGAACTGACCAAGAAGGTGACGGGCGGCAACCTGCCTGCGGAGGTCTGGAAGACATACATGGTCCAGGCCCTGAAGGGTCAGAACCCGGTGCCGCTGCCCAACATCAACCGCTGGCGCAGGGCGCCGGAGACGACCGCCTCGGTCGCGAATGCGGGACCGGCTGACGTGATCGGCCAGATCATCGACGGCCTGACCCCCGCGCCTCAGCCCGAGGCCCCCGTTCGCCGCCAGCGGCAGCAGCGCGCCGAGCCGAACTTCTTCGAGAAGCTGTTCGGCATCAACGAGTGATCCTGACGAGAGCCGTATCCGACCTGATCGCATCAGGCCGACGGCGCTCGCTCGTGGTTGTGACGCGCAGTCTTGCGACGAACCGGTATCCCCTTCGTCGGAATGCGATCTACAGCATCGGCAGCACGCGCGGCCTGGGCCCGCGTGGGAAGTGGCTTTCGATCAGCGCGATCTCGGCGGGGTCGAGGCGGATCTCGGCCGCCGCCGCGTTCTCGACGGCGCGTTCGGCCCGCACCGTCTTCGGAATGGTGAAGGTGTTCGGCAGGCGGAGCAGGAAGGCGAGCACGATCGCGTAGGGCGAGGTGCCATGCGCATCGGCGATGCTCTGCAAGACGCGCCCGCCGGGACTCGCAGGCTCGGGAAAGTCGCCGCTGCCGAACGGGGAATAGCCGACGAGCGCGACGCCGTGAGCCGTGCACCAGGGCAGCACCGCATGCTCGATGGCCCGCTCGGTCGGACAATAGTAGACCTGATTGCAGGCGATGCGGTCCGGCCCCGCGATGGCGAGCAACTGTTCGAGGTCATCGACATCGAAATTGCTGACGCCCCAGGACAGGATCTTGCCGTCGCGCCGGAGATCCTCGAACCCCGCCACCGTCTCGGCCAGCGGGTGGCTTCCCGGCCAATGCAACAGGTAGCAATCGATCCGGTCGGTCCTTAGGCGGCGAAGCGAGGCCTCGCAGGCTCGCACCACGCCCCGGCGCGTCGCATTGCTCGGCACCACCTTCGAAACGAGAAAGATCTCCTCCCGGCAATCGGAAATGGCATCGGCGACCATGGCTTCGGCCTCGCCGTACATTTCGGCGGTGTCGATATGGGTCATGCCCGCATCGACGCCCGCGCGCAGGGCCCGCACCGCCTCTGCCCGGTCGGCGCCGTCGATCCGCCATGTACCCTGGCCGATGACCGGCACCGACACGCGTGCCGCCCCGAAGCCCCTCGCGTGCATGCCGCCGTCTCCCCGATCCACCGCTCGAACGGCGGCTTACCGTCGCGCCTTACTCACGCCATCATGGCCGGGTGAGCAAGAACCCGACGCTACGCGCATCCGTAGACTTTAGGCTAGGGTCGAAGCCGTGTCCTCTGCGCTCGACGCAAATCGCGAGGTGCGCTGATGCTGCCGCCTCACCGCTGGTTCTGGGTGCTGATCGTCCTTGCGGCGGGCGCAGCCGGGCTCCTCTACAACTTCATCTTCGCGGCGGGCGCCTCGCCGCTCGCCGGGCTCACCTACGGCCTGTGCATGGGCGTGGCCGTGCTCGCCTTCGACCGGGGGCTCATCTTGGCCGGCTTGCAGGCCCGAATCCGCCGCTGGCCCGCATGGGCCTACGTCCCGGCAGCGGAGGCGGCCTACGTGCTGATGATCGCGGCGGGCTGCGCGCTCGGCGGCTTGGTCGTCTGGGCGCTCGGGCTCACGACGGACGACCTTTCGACCGCAACGAAGCTGACGCCGCGGGTGCTTGCCTACTCGCTGGGCGTCTCGGCGATGCTCGTCTTCATCATCCGTATGCGCGACCTCATCGGCGGCGAGGTCTTCGTGAACTTCATGATCGGCCGCTACCACCGCCCCGTGGAGGAGGAGCGAATCTTCCTCTTCCTCGACGTGGTCGGGTCCACCGCCTTCGCGGAGGCCCATGGCGATCTCCGGGCGCAGGAATATCTCGGCGCCGTCTTCGCGGCGCTCGCGGAGCCGGTGCGGCGGCACAGCGGATCGGTGGATGATTACATCGGCGATCTCGCCATGATCACGTGGCCGATGGACCGTGGCTTGGCCGACGCCAAATGCGTCTCGTGCCTCTTCGCCGTCCTCGACAGGATCGAAGCCGATGCCGAGGCGTGGAAGGCGCGGTTCGGCACGGTGCCGCGTCTGCGCGCCGCCCTGCATGGCGGCCCGGTGGTAACGGCTGAAGTCGGGGTCGACCGGCACAAGATCGCGTATTTCGGCGATGCCGTGAACGTGACGTCGCGAATAGAGGCCCTGTGCCGGCCGCTCGGCGTCGGCATCCTGATCTCGCAGGATCTGCTGGATCGGCTCGGGGGCCTCCCCGCCAATATTCGCGCCCGCTCGCTGGGCTCGCATGCCCTGCGGGGACGGGGCGCGCCACAGGCGGTCTCCACGTTGGAACGCGGCCCGGCTCTCGCCGAGGCGGCCAACAGCACGAACGCGGCGCCACTCAAGGCCGCCCGCGCTCGTTGAGACGGTTTGGTCTGTGGGGGAGGGTGGCCTCAACCCTCGCGGGCGATGATGGCCTTCAGAGCGGTGTTGATGCGGTCCTGCCAACCAGGACCGTCCTTCTGGAAATGCTCCAGCACAGCACTGTCGAGGCGTAAGCTCACCATCTCGCGCACACCCGGCGCCGCAGCAGCGGGTGCCGCTGGCGCAGGGGCGGCGGCCGGCTTAGTGGTCGCCTTGCGGAAAGCCGCCTCGGCCGCCGCACGGGCGTCGGTTGGGCGGCGGCGGTCGCGGCTCTCCACCATGGCAGGTCTCAATCCTTCTTGGCCGACTTGCGCGCAGCGGTCTTCCGGGCGCGATCCTTGGCCGCCTTGGCCTCGTCGGCCTCCTTCTTGGCAGTCGCGGCAGTCTGGGCATCGGCCGCTTCCTTGGCCAGCCGCAGGGCGCGCAGGCGCTTCGTGCGCTCATCGACAGCCACCTGGGAAGCCAGATGCTCGGCCATGGCCTGGGCGCCTTCGCGGGCCATACGCTCGGCCCGTTCCGCGCGCTCGGCCTTGTTCTCGGCCTTCACACGCGCCTCGGTCTCCGCCGCACGGATCTCTTCCGCCTCGTCGAGGTCGGTTTCGATGTCGTCGCTCATTGTGTCCCTTTCGTCCCGCTCAAGGGGTGCAAGCCGCATCGAGGCTGGCGCGGCTATCAGGGCGGGCCCGGCCGGTTCGAGGAGGGCAGAGGGATGGCCGGATGGTCCGCCTCTACAAAACCGCCGGGTGACGGCCCTTTCGAGACGGAATGTTAAAGCCTTTAGCATGCCGGCACGGGGTCTGGCGAATCCTCCAAGCCCCGAAGACTGCTCAACGCACCCGGTAATTCAGTGGGATGGTGATGGAAAGGCTCTGCTGCGTCACTCCGGCAGGGGCCGCCGGAAGGCTGCCGCGCACCGCCGAAAGAGCTGCGCTGTCGATCTGGCCGACACCGCTCGAACGGGCGAGCCCGGCTGCCGACACGGAGCCGGAGCGCATCACGGTGAAGCGCACCACCGCCGTCCCCCCCGCCGTGCCGGAAGCCGCGCCGGGGTTCATGCGGCTATGGATCGCGGCACTGATCGCCCCGGTCCACTGACGCATGGCGCTAGGGTCGCTGCCTGCGGCAGCGCGTCCCTGCGAACTCTGCCGCGAGGCGGCAGCGGAATCGCGGGTCTCACCCTGGCGCGCCTGAGCCGCCTTCGTGCGGGACTCGCGGGCGGCCTTGGCCTTCGCCTCCTTGGCCTCGCGGATCTCTTCCAGCCGCTCGCGCCGCTCTTCTTCCTTGCGCTTCTCCTCGCGCGCCTTGCGCAGCTTGGCCTCCTTTTCGGCCTTCAGCTTGGCAAGGTCGACCTTCGGCTTCTCGGGCTCGACCGGCTTGGCAATCTGCTCCGGAGGCGCGGCGAGCGGCTCGGCCTGTTCGGCCGTCGAGGTGACGACCTGATCCTGCGGCTCGATGGGCTTCGCCTCGACGGCTTCCACCGGCTTCGTCTCTTCCGGCGGGATCGGCTTCTCCTCCGGCGGCGCCTGCACCATCTCGGTGGGCGGGGGTGGCTGGGTCGCCTCCTCGATGGGCTCCTCGAGCGGTTTGGCCTCGGGCGGTGCGGCCGCCATGGCCGCCTGCTCCGCCGGAGCCTGGGTCGGCGCCTCGGTCATCACGGGGGCGAGGTCGATCGTCACCTGCTGCTCGCCGGGCGGCGCCGGGGGCGTCAACCGCATGAACATCATCCCCACCAGGGCCAGGGCATGCAGGCCGATGGCCACGAGGAAGGCGGCAACCAACCCGGTCGGGCGGCGCGGAGGCAAGGACGTCGAAGTCAGCGAAGTCATCGGCTCGATCAGGGAGCGGTCTTGGCAGCGGGGGCGGGCGCGGCGCCGCCGGGCGATTGGGCGATGAGCGAAACCTTGGAGAAGCCCGCCTGCCCAACGAGGCCCATCACTTCCATCACCTTGCCGTAGGGCACATCACGGTCGCCACGCACCAGCATCACCTGGTCCTTGTTCTCGGCGGCCATCTCGCGCAGGCGCGGCACGATGCTGTCCATCGTGAACACCTCCTTGGCGATGGACGGATTGCCGTCCTTATCGACGGTGATTTCCAGCGGCTTCTTGGCCTGAGCGACCTTCTGCGCACTCGTCTTGGGCAGCTGCACCGGCACGCCGGTCGTCATCAGTGGCGCAGCGACCATGAAGATGATCAGCAGCACCAGCATCACGTCGACCATGGGTGTGACGTTGATATCGGCCATCGGGGCCGCGTCGAGGCCGTCCTCGTCGTCGCTGCCCGCCTTGATCGATCCCATTGCCATCGGCTGTCCTCCAAGCTTCCGTCGCGCTGCCGCTCAGTCGGCCTTATTCGGCCGCGGCGCGGTGCTGGCCCGCCCGGTCACGGGCGAGGCGGTTGCCGAGGATGGAGATGCTGGAGGTGAAGGAGCTCTGGATGCTGCCTGCGTCACCCGTCAGCTTGTTATAGGCCATCACCGCCGGGATCGCGACGACAAGGCCGATGGCGGTGGCGAACAAGGCCTCCGCGATGCCCGGCGCCACCACGGCGAGCGAGGTGTCCTGGCTGCGGGCAATGGACGAGAACGAGTTCATGATGCCCCAGACCGTGCCGAACAGGCCGACGAACGGCGCGGTCGAACCCGAGGTGGCGAGCAGCGAAAGGCCCGTGCGCAGGCGCTTCATCTCGATGCCGAGCGCAACGCGCATGGCCCGCTCGATCCGCTCCCGGCGCTCGGCGCGGGTCTCGGTCGAGTCCTGATCACGCCACGCTTCGATCGCCGCCGACACCACCTGCCCGGCCACGCCCTTCAAGGTCTGATCCAGCGCCCCGCCGGAGCGGACCATGGTGTCGAATGCCTTGGCCTGGCGACGCGCCGCCGCGAGCCGCACGATCTTCTCGAACACCACCGTCCAGCAGGCGATGGAGGCGACGATGAGAAGGATCATCACGCCCTTCACGATCGGGTCGGCTTGCAGGAACAGGCCGAGGAACGAGAAATCGTGGGCTTCGATCGGGGCGGCCTGGGTCGGATCCATGTCGGGCTCCTCACGTCGGGTGATTGCGACCGGCCCTGCGACCCACGTCTTCGTGCGCCGTCAAAGCCGACTGCGCCCGCGCGGAAGCCGCCCGGACGCCGGGGTGATCGTGTCGGTTCGACCGCGCTAGCGGTCGAACGAGATTCCGGCCTTGCTCTCGGTCTCGGTCCGAGCGAGGCAGGCTTCGCGCGCGCCCTCGCCGCCGTCGCAGGCGAGCACGTCGTTGAGGAGGATGCGCCCGACCTTCCCACAGGCGATGCCGGGGAAGTCGAAGATCTTGACGCTGGTCTTATTCGAAGCGATCGGCGCGAGTTCCACGGCCACGCGCTTTTGAGCGACGCCGTCGGTGTCGAAGGCGAAGAGATCGACCTTGAAGGTCTTCATCGCCGGACCCTTGCTGTTGTCGACCACCATGGTGATCCGGCACGCGTCGCCCGCACTTTCAGTCTTGTTGAGCTGAAGCTTGACCGGCGCGGCCTTGTCGGCCGCCGCTTCCTGGGCGATCGCTGGACCGGCGAGAGCCATCGCGACGAAGCCCGAAACGAGCGCCGCGCCGATGCGGCTGGACGAGAAACTCCGGTCAATCACGGTCGAAAGGTCCTCTTGTCAGATCCGGCCCGCCTCAATGGAGGACGCTCGACCGGGGATAGGTGGGTGCGAGGCGAGTGGCCGCCGCATCGATGGTTCCGGCGGCGGCGCGGACGGCGGCCGTCAGACGCGGCGCCTCTCGCCCGGCCAGGGCAGCAGCGTCCTGCGCCACTTCGTCCCAAGCGCCGCGTCGGCCGCGCCCGATCAGGGCGACGAGCGCGCATTCATGGCCGGTCAGGCGGCAGCAGCTCGCGGGCATGAACGACCAGTCGCCGTCACGCTCGATCCGCAGGGCGCGCACGATGCCGACCATGCCGGCCACGAAGCGGCCGCCCTCGTGCGAACCGAGCAACTCCTCGGCGCCGTTGAAGGCGGCATCCCAGCAGGCGATATCCCCTGTCATGTATCCCGCCGCGACGAATCGAGCGACGGACAGAGCCAGGATCTCGGCCTCATCCCGGCAGGCCTCGGCGACCCGGCGCATCGGATTGTTGGTAGGCGGGATCGACGGTTGCAATCGCACCTCCTGAGAAAGAGCGGCCGGGGATGGCGCCGCGTTGCGGTTCGGGAGGTATCGGGAACGGGTCGGCGCATCAAGGGCCGGAGCAAAAATCAGAGCGGTTCCAAACTGTTAGCGGGATCATTCGGCAATCGGCCGATTTCACCCCGCGAATTCCTCAAGCGCCGCTGGCCCTTGCGTCGGTTTCCCGCCTTTCGCTCGGAGACGCATAACAGCGACCGGGCGATCCCTTGATGGCCCGGAACCGCTCGGCCATATCTCGACTGTCCCGGCGGGCCCGCCGGGCGGAGTGCTGCCTTGCGCGGGCTCCGTGGCGCCGGAGCGCTCACCGGCTTGCCGGGCGCGGGACGCCCGCAGGTCTGAGGCTTCGCACTGAGGGAACACGTCCCGCGATGTCACGACCGTCGCCCTTCGGGCACCCCTTCCTGCTTGGCTTCGATGAGATCGAACAGGCCCTCGACCGGGTGTCGAAGGCTGCGGGCGATGGCTATCCACCCTACAATATCGAGCGGCTGGCTCGGACTGAGCAGGAGCCGGAGCGTCTGCGCATCACCCTGGCCGTGGCGGGTTTCACCCGTGCCCAGCTCGATGTGATGCTCGAAGAAAATCAACTCGTGGTGCGCGGTCGTCAGGTCGACGAGCGGGAGCGCCATTTTCTTCACCGTGGCATCGCGGCGCGCCAGTTCCAGCGGGTCTTCCTCCTGGCCGACGGGATGGAGGTGCTGGGCGCCGACCTCTCGAATGGCCTGCTCTCCATCGACCTCGTGCGGCCGGAGCCGGAGCGGGTCGTGCGGCGGATCGACATCCTCGCCCGCGACTGAACGCGGGGAGATTGATCGTATCGGGGGCCGTCCCCACATCGGGATCGTACCCCCCGGTCGCCATCTGGGGCCGGGACCGACGCTCTGCCTCGAAGGAGGGCATCCATGTCCGAACTGAACACCGCACCCCTGACCCCCGCCGACCTCGACGCATCGGCTTTTCAGCCGGCGGATCTCGCCGTCCTGGGCGAAGGACACATCGCCTATGTCCGCCCGATTCGGTCTGAGGAGGTGCGCCGCTTCTTCCCGCAGGCACCGGCCCTGACACCTGGGCTGGACCTGTTCGCTCTGCTCTCCGCGAGCGGCGCGCCGATCATGCTCGCCGATTCCCGCGAGACCGTGTTGGCCAACGCCCTTGCGCAGGACCTGCACACGGTCAGCCTGCACTAAGCTCAGGCAATTCCGGCCACCGCCGAAACGAGCCGCTCGATATCCTGCGGCCGGGATAGGCGGTGGTCGCCATCCGCGATGAAGGTGAGCACCGTGCCCTCGGCGGGCAGGCGCTCGAGTAAGCGGAACGCGTGAGACGAGGGAACGTCCGGATCGCGCCCTCCCTGGAGGATGTGGACCGGACAGCCCGGTTCGACCGGACCACCGAGCATCAGGTTGTTCCGGCCGTCCTCGATCAGTCCCATGGTGAAGACGGTGGGGCGCGGATCGTACTCGCTCGGCACACTGATGCCGCCCTTCGCCTGCATCGCGCTTCTTTGGTCTTCGTCCATCGAGGCCCACAGTAGTTCCTCGGTGAAATCGAGCGCCGGCGCGATCAGTACCAGACCTGCGGTCTTCTTGCCCTGACGCGCCCGCTCCCGTGCGGCAAGGCAGGCGACCCAGCCGCCCATCGATGAGCCGACCAGGACCGGCGTCTCGTCGGCATGGGCCGCGATCACTGCGCGGGCATCGTCCAGCCAGGACGAGATGACATAATCCTCGAAGCGCCCGCCTGAGATGCCGTGGCCGGCATAATCGAAGCGCACGAACCGGCGCCCGGCCTTTTCCGCCCAGGCATCGATGGCGCCTGCCTTCGTGGCGTTCATGTCCGATCGAAAGCCGCCGAGCCACACGACCGGAGGACCGGCCCCGTCCCGCACCCGCACGGCGATCTCGCGCGCAGGGCCATGACCCTCGACAGTCATCGTGACGCTGGATTCAGCCATTCCGGGTTCCTTTGCGAATTAGATGTGAAACGAACGGTTGAGCTTCAGAGTCCGTTTACGGGACCGTAAATCGCAACCGCCATGCTGCGCCGATGGGGACAGGTTCTTACGTGGATACGTGGCAGCGAACAGCCGCCTTTGAGCGGCTTCTCACGGGAGGACCGGGTGTGACCGAGGAGGCGAGGGCGACGCCGAGCTTTCCCATGGGCGAGGGCCGCCTTGCCGGGGCGACCGTGCTTCAAATCATCCCCGATCTCGATGCGGGCGGTGCCGAGCGGACAACGGTCGATGTCGCCGCCGGGCTCGCTGCGGCGGGAGCACGGGCGCTCGTCGCAACCGAGGGCGGGCGTCTCGTCGGCGAATTGCAGGCCAAGGGCGGCCATTGGTTGCGCTTTCCGGCCGCCGCTAAGAACCCGCTGCGCATGGCGATCAACACGTTGCGCCTCGCGGCCCTGTGCCGTCGCGAGGGGGTGAACCTCATCCACGCCCGCTCCCGCGCTCCGGCCTGGGTGGCGCTCGGCGCCGCGCGCCGCCTCGGCATCCCCTTCGTCACCACCTACCACGGCAGCTATTCCGGCCGGACCGGCGTGAAGGTTCTGTACAATTCCGTCATGGCGCGGGGCGATGTGGTGATCGCCAATTCCCGCTACACGGCGCAACTCATTCAGCAATTGCACCCTGCCGAGGCCGGGGACCGGTTGCGAGTGATCTATCGTGGCACGGATCTCGGCGCCTTTAATCCGCACGCGGTGGGGCCGGGCCGGGTGGAAGCCCTTCGCCGCGCCTGGGGCGTGGAGCCGCATCACCGTGTGGTTCTTCTGGCTGCCCGGCTCACCGCCTGGAAGGGACATCGCTGTCTGATCGAGGCGGCGGCGCTGATGCGCCAGCAGGGCGTGCAGGATCTCGCTATCGTCCTGGCGGGCGACCCCCAGGGACGTACCAGTTACGAGCGGGAGATCGACGCCCTCGTCGCGGCGCGCGGCCTCGACGGCATCGTGAGACGGGTGGGCCATTGCACCGATATGCCCGCCGCCTTCCGCGCAGCCTCGGTGGTGGCGGTGCCGTCCATCGAGCCCGAGGCGTTCGGCCGGTCAGCAGTCGAGGCGCAGGCCCTCGGCACGCCCGTGGTCGTCTCGGATCTCGGTGCCGTGCCGGAAACGGTTCTTGCCCCGCCCGACGTCCCCACCGGCCAACGGACCGGCTGGCGCGTGCCTGCGGGCGACGCCGCTGCGCTCGCCGCCTCGCTCACGGACGCTTTGTCGCTCGGGGCCAGCGCTCGCGATGCGCTGGCTCGCCGCTGCCGAGCTCATGTGGAAACCAACTTTTCCCTGGAGCGGATGGTGGGCGATACCTTGGCGGTCTACGCGGAATTGCTCGGCCGTACCGGCTGACGCCGAACCTTGCAGCACGCTCGCTCAGGCCACACATCAAGAATGCGGTGGAACCGATGAGCGTTTCGCGCGCTGATCGGTGAGCCAATTCGTCACGCAACCCCGTTGACACTTGGTGCGGTTGCGTCAAGGTGTCTTTTCCGGGAAAGACCGGAACGGCTGGCGGTCAGGGGATTCCGGGAGGGATTCAGCTCGGCCGCCGTTTGTCGTTGAAGCAGGAGACCACAGCCATTCGTAGACCGATGAGAGCCATGCCGGCCCCGCAGAAGGATGGGCCGCGCGCCAACCGCGACATACGCGGGGTGCGAGACGTGCAATTGATCGACGATACCGGGCAAAACCGTGGCGTCGTGCCCTTCTTCGACGCGTTGGCCCTGGCTGAGGAAGCCGGCCTCGATCTCGTGGAGATTGCGCCGAACTCCGTACCGCCGGTCTGCAAGCTGCTCGATTATGGGCGCTTCCGCTTCAACGAACAGAAGAAGCAGAACGAGGCCCGCAAGCGGCAGAAGACGGTCGAGGTGAAGGAGATCAAGCTCCGCCCCGGCATCGACAAGCACGACTACGACACCAAGATGAAGTCGGTGCAGCGCTTCTTCGAGGAAGGCGACAAGGTCAAGGTCACGCTGCGGTTCCGCGGCCGCGAGATGGCGCACCAGGACCTGGGCCTGAAGCTCCTCGAACGCGTCAAGCATGAGACCGCCGAGATCGCGAAGGTGGAGAGCGAGCCGATGCTCGAAGGCCGCCAGATGATCATGATTCTCGCGCCGCGCTGATCGCGTCGCCTCATCATGCAGGGCGCGCCGTCCCCCCGGACGGCGCGTGATCTTTTCGAGCCTCATTCCGAGCTCAATGGCTTTCGACAGCGACGAGATCGAACGGTACGCGCGCCATCTCGTCCTTGCCGAAGTCGGTGGGCCGGGGCAGGCGAAGCTGCAGGCGGCGCGGGTCCTCGTGGTCGGCGCCGGGGGTCTCGGCGCGCCGCTCATTCAGTATCTCGCGGCGGCGGGGATCGGCACGATCGGGATTGCCGACGACGACATCGTGTCCTTGTCGAACCTGCAGCGGCAGGTGATCCACGGCACCCCCGATATTGGTCGGCCGAAGATCGAGAGCGCCTCTGCGGCTGTCGCCCGACTTAATCCCCATGTCCGCGTCGAGGGACATGCCGTGCGGCTCGACCCCGGCAACGCTGCCGACCTGATCGCGCAGTACGACGTCGTCGCTGATGGCTCGGACAATTTCGGCACGCGCTATTGCGTCTCGGATGCCTGCTTCCAGGTTCGCCGCCCGCTCGTAACGGCGGCTCTCGGCCGGTTCGATGGCACGCTGACGACGCTCCGTGCCCATGAGAAGGGTGCGGATGGGCGCCCGAACCCGACCTATCGCTGCCTCTTCCCGAGCCCGCCCCCGCCCGGCACGGTGCCGCCTTGCGCGGAGGCTGGCGTGCTGGGCGCCTTGGCGGGGGTGATGGGCTCGCTGATGGCGATGGAAGTGATCCGCGCCGTGGCAGGTTTCGGCGAACCCCTCGTCGGGCGTCTCCTGATGGTTGATGCCCGCTCCATGCGTTTCGAGACGCTGCATTACGGCTGGGACCCGGACAACCCTCTCAGCGGCACGGCGCAGGGCTGACGCAACCTTCGCGCCCCGCAACCTCGTCATCCTCGCGGGGTTTTAACGTTCCTGACGCCGTGCATTCTGCCGCTCCGCCCCTCAAGCTGCTTGCGGCGGTGATGCTGATGGTCTTCGGCCGCGTGCTGATGATCCAATTCGCGCAGACGCGCTTCTCCGCTGCCGCACGCTCGATCGACTGCCGCTTCGGACGGGCTGACGACGCTCTTCGTGCGGCTTTGAGCCCCCCGACGCTTATGCTCCGTTTTGCGGCGTCGGCGAATGAGTTTCCCTCGCCGCCAGCCTGCATTTGGCAGCACTTTCTCAGCTCTTATGGCTACTCTTTGTGTGTCGACAGTTAGTCGGCCTCAGAGGAAAGAACGATGATCCGTTTCGAGATGACCATGTCTAAATTCTCGTGTCGTGCCTGCATGCCTTCGCAAAAGAAAAACCAGATTTCGCAGCATCATCGACACGAGAACCGCCATCATGCCGTCTCATGACTTCGCCCAGGAACTGATCTTCGACCCCGGCGCGCTTCTGCCGGAGGCTATTCACACTCACCCGCGTTTCGAGCGCGCCGCCCTCGCCAACGCTTTTGAGGACGGGCTGATGCCCGACGAGGTGTCGCGCATCCTTGCTGGCCGCCGGGTCGCCGAGGCTTTCCCGGTGCGATGGGGTGAGAGCCCCGAGAGCTACGCCTCTCGCGCCGTCTCGGAGATGTTCGTCTCCTACCTTCAGTAGGCCCCGCTTCGGCCTCTCCCGCCCGCTGAGGGACTCTTTCCCATGTCTATTTTCTCTCTCGGCCGGGCTCGCCCGGCTCGGGTGGCTGCGTTCGGCCTCGGGCTCACGCTCGCCGCCCTCGTTCCCACGAACAACCGCCATCTTGCGCCGCCCGAAACGCAGCACTTTGCTCTTGCCGTGCCGCCCCCGGCGAGCACCTTCGCGCCCGAGGATCGCGAGGTGCCAGCGCGCCTCGATCTCGCCCCCGGCGGGCGAGAGCTACACCTGAGCGGGGACCTGACAGAGGGCGTCGCCGTGCGGGTCGCGGCCCTGCTGTCATCGCATCCGGAGGTCCAAAGCCTTCACCTCGACAGTGATGGCGGGCTCGTGGAGGAAGCCATCGATATCGGACGACTGGTGCGCAAGCGTCACCTGTCCACGCATGTCGCGGATGCCTGTGCCTCGGCCTGCACGCTGATCTTCCTGCAAGGGCGCAGGCGCACCCTGGGGCCGGAGGGCCGCCTCGGCTTCCATGCGCCCTACGAGATCGGGCCGGATGGACGGAAGCTCGCAGTCGATCCGGCGCCCGAGAGAGCCGCGTACCAAGCCGCCGGCCTCCCACGTGCGTTCGTGGAGCGCGTCATGCGCGTGGCCCCCGCAGACATCTGGATCCCAGACCCAGGACAATTGCGCGCAGCCGGAATCCTCACCGGTTTGAAGCTGAGATTGAACATGCAGGCCAGAATGCAAATAGCCGGCACTTCCTCAAGTTATCGCAGCGGCGCAATGACAAGGGTCGCGGAAATAAAGTAAAACCGCATCGAGACGCCCCTCGCACCCGTTCGGGCCGATCCACCGCATCGTGCTCGCAGGGAGCTTGCGCGCAACCTCACCGTTCCGCGATAAGGCCACGCTAGACCGGCGGCGACGTGCATTGGCCGGTCGTCGCGCGGGGGGCGGCGGAGTTTGACGAACCACCCGGATCGTACCCGTTTCGAAACGGAATTCGCCCGTAGCGATGCGAGTTCGGACCCGTTCGTCTCGGCCGTCCGTGCCACGCGCATGCCGATGGTGATCACCGATCCGCACCAGCCGGACAACCCGATCGTCTTCGTCAACGATGCCTTCTCGCGTCTTTCCGGGTACAGCCGGGAGGAGATCGTCGGACGGAATTGCCGCTTCTTGCAGGGGCCGGAGACCGATCAGGCCGACGTGGCCCGGATTCGCGAAGCAATCGAGCAGCGTGTGCCGATCGAGATCGACCTGCTGAATCACAAGAAGGACGGCGAACTCTTCTGGAACCGCCTTCTCATTTCGCCGGTCTTCGGCCGGGACGGTGAGCTAACCTATTTCTTCGCCTCGCAATTCGATGTGACCCTGGAGCGTGACAAGCTGGCCCGCATCCAGCGCGATCGGGACGCCCTGGAGCAGGAGGTCGAGCGGCGCACGACCGAGTTGACGCAAAGCGAAGAGCGGCTTCGCTTCATCCTCGAGGCAGGCCGCCTCGGATCCTGGACCCTGGAGATCGACGGGCTGAAGCTCATCGCGTCCGAGGGATGCAAGCTGAATTTCGGCCGCGATCCGGCTTTGCCGTTCCCGTACGAGGAGTTGCTCGCAGCCATCCTGCCCGAGGATCGGACGAGGATGCAGGCGGCCGTGGAGGCGTCCCTTGCGGGACAAGCCGATTACGACATCGAGTACCGGATCCGCTGTCCGAACGGCGAGGTGCGCTGGGTGCAGATCCGCGGTCAGCCCTCCTATGCGGAGGATGGCACGCCGGTCAGCATGGCGGGCGTCTCGATCGACATTACGGATCGCAAGCGCGCCGAGGAGCACAGAGCGCTGCTCGCGGACGAGTTGAATCATCGGGTCAAGAACTCGATGGCGACCATGCAATCGATCGCGCACCAGACGCTCCGCAACGCCGGGTCGCTGGAGGATGCGCAGAAGACCCTCGACGCGCGGTTGCGCTCGCTCTCCCTGGCGCATGACGTCCTGACGCGGATCAGCTGGGTCGGCGCACCGCTGAACGAGATCGTGGACGCGGCCCTGCGTCCCTTCCTCGGCGGCGCCGAACAACGCTTCCATGTCGAGGGACCGGAAGTGTGGCTGCCACCGCGTCTGACGCTCGCCCTCTCCATGGCCCTTCACGAACTCGCCACCAACGCCGTCAAGTACGGCGCCCTGTCGGTGGATTGCGGCAGCGTCACCCTGCGCTGGCAGGTCGAGGGCAGCGATCCGGCCCAGTTGATGCTGCGTTGGGAAGAGGTCGATGGACCACCCGTCACGGCCCCCGCGCGCACCGGATTCGGCTCACGCCTCATCGAGCGTGCCCTGGCCGCTGAGCTCGGCGGCACGGCGAAGATCGACTATGCGGTAGGCGGCGTGGTCTTCACCCTGGAAGCCCCGCTGCCGGAGCGTGTGACCCTCGTCGCAGGCACGCGGCCGGGCTGACGCACAGTCGGGACAAGGCCGAACGCAACCCTACATCCTCGCCCGTTGCCGCAGGATGTCACGGCCATGGACAAGTTCTTCTATTACGCGCTCACCTTGCTCGAATCCGTGCTCGGGGTCTTCGGTGTGCGGGCCCTCTACGAGCAGCCGCGCTACACCGTGGTCGAGCGGCTCGACCGGGGCGTCGAGACCCGAGCCTATGAGGGGCGGCTTGCGGTCGAGACCGAAGCGAGAGGACAGGGGGATAGCGAGGCGTTCGGCCGCCTGTTCCGTTACATCACCGGCGCCAACCGTACGGGCGGACGCATCGCGATGACCGCGCCCGTCGAGGCGAGCGGACAACGCATCGCCATGACCGTACCGGTCGAGCAGGGCGCATCGGGGACGATGCGTTTCTTTCTGCCGCGTGATGTGGCCGAAGCGGGAGCTCCCGCGCCCACGGAGCCGGGCGTGCGCCTCGTGCAGGTGCCGCCGGAAAGAATCGCCGCGTTGCGCTTCAGCGGCACCGCCTCGCCGCAGGTCAGGGCCGAGCAAGAACGCATTCTCGTTGAGGTGCTGAACGCCGCTCATCAGAAGTTGTGCTGCCAACCCTTCTTCCTCGGCTACGACCCGCCTTTCGCAATCCCATTCCTCCGGCGCAACGAAGTTGCCGGCCGCCTCACTTCATCTTGAAGTTGTATCCATGTGGCGCCCAGGGATTTTGGCGCTTCTCGAAGTCATGCACGGTTCGAGAGCGTGAAACCATTCGTCGGAGCAAAGAGGCGTGGCACTTAATGCTGTGGAGATAGCTCAAAGAACGGTTCGCAACTTCGCCTTCAATGCCCCCAATTAACGAGCGCACCACCTTTCCATGAAATGACGAGGCCGGGGTTCCGAACCGGATCGTGGGGATGATGGGTGTCGCTAAGGGTGTGAGGGGCGCGTTCCCGGACCTCGTCCGGCGCGCGCGCGCGTCCACCAAGGCCTTCGCGAGCGAGCGGCGCGGCGGAGTCGCGTTGATCTTCGGCCTGTCGCTTCCGGTGCTTCTCGGTCTCGTCGGCGGAGGTATCGACTACGCGACGCTCGTCGCGCGGCGGTCCCAATTGCAGAACGCCGTCGATACGGGCGTGCTGGCGGGCGGCAACGCACTCAAGCTCGCATCGTCCAGTGACGCCTCGGTCAAAGGCGTCGTCGAGCAGATGGTCGTCACCAATGCGCGGACGCCGTCTGATCGCGAATTGACGATCACCGTCGAGGTAGGGGGCGACAGGACCAGCGTCTTCGCCAGGGCCGTCGACAGCGTACCGCTGTCCTTCGGCCGTTTCGTCGGCCTCGGCACGCAGACTGTCGCGGCTCAGGCGAAGGTGAGCATCGTGGGCAAGATGCGCCTGTGCATGCTCACTCTCGATCCGATGGCGCCCGGCGCGTTCAATCTGCAGAAGAACGCTCAGGTCACCGCGCAGGGCTGCTCGCTCTATTCGGATTCCGAGAACACCGCCGGGATGGTCGGCGGCGACAGTTCGATGGCGCGGGCCGAGACGATCTGCTCGGCGGGCGGCTATCTCGGCGTGCGCGCGAATTTCTCGCCGACACCGCAGACGAGTTGCCCGCCCATCGCCGATCCGCTCAAGGACCGGCCCGTACCCCCGTCTGCCTCGTGCCCATCTTCCACCCTGGCGAGACTGCTGACTCCGCTTCTCGGCGGGATGCGCATCTTCTCGAACACGACCCTGGAGCCGGGCACCTATTGCGGCGGCATCTACGTGATGGGCAACGCGCATGTCACGCTGAAGCCGGGCATCTACGTCATCAAGGAAGGGCCGCTTCTCGTGACCAATTCGGCCACGTTCAGCGGCACGGATGTCGGCTTCTATTTCAGCGGCAACAATACCGGCCTGCTGTTCAACAAGGGCAGCACCATCAGTCTGACGGCGCCGACCACGGGCGTGATGGCCGGGCTCCTGATGATGGAGGATACCCAGGTCGGCAGCATCCTCGATCCGGCCATCCTCCTGAACGCCCTTCTGCCGATCAATCCCGTCTCGCTGACGCCTCCACCGCTCGGCAGCACGACGCCCATGCGCAACTACCGGATCATCAGTGACAATGCTCGCACAATGCTCGGCACGATATACCTGCCGGCGGGCCGTTTGGTGATCGATGCGAGTCGGCCGGTCTCGGATCAGTCGGCCTACACCGTCGTCGTGGCCCGGCAGGTCAATCTCTACGAGGGACCGAACCTGTATCTGAACGCCAATTACGAGGGGACCAGCGTACCCGTCCCAAAGGGTGTGGGCCCGCTCAACGGCAGGGTGGTGCTGTCGCAATGATGCTGTCTTACGCGGCCGGACTGACGGGAGGCTCGTGGTGCAGGCCCTGATTCTCGACGACGCCGAAATGAATAACCTGCTGATGGTGCAGGCGCTGAAGCCGGTCGCAGATTGCGAGCCCGTGACCTTCACCTGCCCGGAAAAGGGAATCGCCTATCTGCGCGAGAACGCGGACAGGATCGGCGTGGTGATCACCGATTACGACATGCCGAAGCTCACCGGCCTCGACGTCATCACCGCCGCGCGGGCCGTGCCGGGCTTCGCGCATGTGCCGATCGTCATGGTCACGAGCCTCGACCAGCGCAGCCTGCGCCACCAGGCGCTGCGGGCCGGGGCGACGGATTTCCTCGGCAAGCCCTGCGATCCGATCGAGATTCAGGCTCGCATCACCAACCTGATGAAGATCAGCGCCGCCCATCGCCAGGAACAGGACCGTGCCGCCTGGCTCGCCCGCGAGGTGGCGAAGGCGGTGGCGGTGATCGAATCCCGCGAGCAGGAGATCATCGCCCTGCTGATGCGCGCCGCCGAGCATCGCGACACCGATACCGGCGATCATATTGCCCGCGTCTCGTCCTATGTCGGGGTGATCGCCCGCAACCTCGGATTCGACCCCGATCGGCTGCGGACGCTGAAACTCGCCTCCACCATGCACGATGTCGGCAAGATCGGCGTGCCCGATTCCATCTTGCTCAAGCAGGGCCCGCTCTCCGTCGAGGAGCGGGAGGAGATGCAGAAGCACGCCGAGCGCGGGCGCAGGATCCTCGAAGGCAGCAAGTCGGACATCGTGAAGCTCGCCGCCGAGATCGCAGAGAGCCACCACGAACGCTGGGATGGCACCGGCTACCCGCGCGGCCTGAAGGGCGAGGAGATCCCGCTTTCCGGCCGCATCGTCGCAGTGGCGGATGTCTTCGACGCCTTGGTTTCGGAGCGCCCCTACAAGAAGGCTTGGCCGCTGGAGCGGGCGCGCGCCTTCCTGTCCGAGCAATCGGGCCAGCATTTCGATCCGCGCTGCGTCACGGCCTTCCTCGAAGGGTGGGACGACGTCGAAAAAACCTGGGCGCAGGCTGCCTGAGACCAGCGCCCCCGGGCGATGCCACTCACGAGACGGGACCGGGCGAATGCGGAGCATGAAGCGGGCGTGGCTGAAGCCGGGACGCTCCATCGCCGGGCGCATCGCCCTCGTCGTGACGGCGGCGGTCACGGCGGCTCTGGTTCTCACCTCGATCCTGTCGGTCTGGCGCGAACTCGACCGAATCGGCGACGAGCAGCAAACGGCCCTGACCACCATGGCGGAGGTCTTCGCCGCCGGCAGCGCCCGCGCCGCCCTGGAGAACGACGCCGCCGCCGCGAACGCGACGCTGCGTGCCATCGGCGGACGGCAGGGCATCGTCTACGGAGCGATCGAGCGCCCGGACGGCTCGGTGCTGGGAGAGCAGGGCCTCGGTCTGCGCCTGAGCTCGGACGCCGCGCTCGACGGCCATGACCTCTCGCTGATGAGCCTGTTCGGAACGCGCACCCTGCGGGTCGAGGCGCCGATCAAAGAGAACGGCGCCGTCATCGGCCGCGTGATCCTCATCAACGAATCCCAGTACATCTCGGACCGGATCAAGGAAGCGGCCAGGAGCACCTTGCTGGTCGCCCTGCTCGCCGTGGCGATCGGCATCGGCGTGTCCCTGCAGATGCAGCGCAGCGTCACGCGCCCGCTGGCGCAACTGGCGGGAACCATGGACGCCGTGCGCCTGCGCCACGACTACACCCGTCGCGCCCCCATCTCGGCGGACGACGAGGTCGGGCGCCTCGCGCGCACCTTCAACGACCTGCTCTCGGCGGTGAACGAGCGCGATGATCGTCTTGCCGCCCATAGCGCCCATCTCGAACAGGAGGTCCGGGCCCGCACGGCGGACCTCAGCGAAGCCAAGCAGGTGGCCGAAAGCGCCAACGCCGCGAAGTCGACCTTTCTCGCGACGATGAGCCACGAGATCCGTACCCCCATGAACGGCGTGCTGGTGATGGCTGAACTCCTCGCGAGTTCGGACCTGCCCGCCCGCCAGCGCCGCTACGCCGACGTCATCGCCCGTTCCGGCAAATCGCTGCTCGCGATCATCAACGATATTCTCGACTTCGCGAAGGTCGAAGCGGGCAAGCTCGAACTGGAGCGCGTGCCGGTGAGCCCGTCCGAGGTGGCCGACACGGTGGTGACGCTGTTCGCCGAGAGGGCCCGCAGCGCCGGACTCGACCTCGCGGCGAATGTCGCGCCCGAAGTCCCCCGCGCGATTCTCGGCGACCCGGTTCGACTCGGGCAGGTGGCGAGCAACTTCGTCTCGAACGCGCTGAAATTCACCGCCCAGGGGCATGTCGCCCTGCGGCTCGACATCGATCCTGCCGACGGCTTCCTCGTACTCGCCGTCACCGACACGGGCATCGGCATTCCGCAGGACAAGCTCGCGACCATCTTCTCGGCCTTCTCGCAGGCCGATCAATCGACCACCCGCCGCTTCGGCGGCACGGGACTCGGCCTCTCCATCGCACAGCGTATCGTCGAGACGATGGGCGGCAGCGTCGGCGTCACCAGTGAGGTGGGCGTCGGCTCGACCTTCTTCGCCCGGATTCCCGTCGACCCGGTCGAGGCGCCCGCGAACATCGCGCGCCATCCCGATGTGCCGATGAACGTCGTCGTTCAGGCGGGCGGTTCCGCGACGCGGGCGGTTCTCAAGGCGAGCCTGAAGGCCGCCGGTTTCGCTCCGACCGAGATGGACGGGCAAGGATCGGCCCATTGGATTCTCGACGCGAAAGCCCTGGTCGCCCGGCGCAGGCGGCCGGATGGTGCAGCGCGTATCCTGGTCCTCGGACAGCCGGGGGAGGGCGCGGCGGACGATGCCCTGCGGCAAGGCCTCGCCGACGAGATCCTCCGCTGGCCGGTCACACAGGCGGAGTGGCAGCCGGTTCTCTCCGCTCTGGCCGAAGGCCGCGCCTTCGCGGTGCCGGGCACGCGCATCGCACAAGCCGATGTCCTGCCTCGCTTCCCTGGAATGCGAGTGCTGGTGGCCGATGACAGCGCCGTCAATCGCGAGGTCGCCTTGGAAGCCCTGTCCCGCTGCGGCGTGACCGATGTGGTAGCCGTCGAGGACGGTGCCGCCGCCGTCGCGGCTGTGGGGGCGCAGATCTTCGATCTCATTCTCATGGATGGCAGCATGCCGGTGATGGATGGCTTCACCGCCGCCCGCACCATCCGAGAGCAGGAATCCGCCTGGGGCAGCCGCCGCACGCCGATCATCGCCCTGACGGCCCATGTTCTCGCCGATGCCGCTGAAGCCGTCGAGGCAGCACAGATGGACGGGATCCTCGCCAAGCCCTTCACGCTGAAGCAGCTCGCAGCCCTGCTCGAACGCTATGCCGAGGGGGCGAACGCCGACTCAGGCATCGTCGTCACGCCGCCGCAGGGGCGGGCGGAACCGGAGGGGCTGCTGGACGAGGAGGTTCTCGAAAGTCTGCTCAGCCTTGGGGATGGCGAATTCCTCAGCCGCATCGTCGGTCTCTATCGCAGCCAAACACCCGTCGCTCTCGCAGCTTTGCGCGAGGCGGTGGCCGTTTCGGACCAGCAAGCCATCGCGAGGGCGGCACACAGCCTGAAATCCATGAGCGCGAATATCGGCGCATCTATTCTGGTCGAGCGGCTTAAGACCATCGAGACGGCCGGACGCGAGGGCACCTACGCCGGAACACCAGGCGATTGTGACGCCCTGGATAAGCTGCTCGCCGCGACCATCCTTCTCCTCGACCAGCGGACGGAGCGTAGCCGGGCCGCAGCCTGAGGTGCAGCATGGCTTCATCCCCGAGCCGCCGCGAGATCGCAGCGACTCTCGCTGCCGCAAGCGTGCTGGCGGCACGGCCGGCGAGGGCGGAGGAGCGCCCGGTCTCGATCGTCATGCTGCTCTATCCCGGCATGACGGCCCTCGATCTCGTGGGACCTCAGGAATTGCTGGCCGGTCTTTCGGCGGGCAGCCTGACTCTGGTCGCGGAGATAAAGGGTCCGATCCAGAGCGATACGGGTCTCGGATTGGTCGCCACCGCGAGCTTCGAGGAATGCCCGCGCGACCTCGACGTCCTCTTCGTGCCCGGCGGCGATGGGACGCCAGCGCAAATGCGCCACGCTCCGACGCTCGCTTTCCTGCGCGACCGGGCGAGCCGCGCTCGCTACATCACCAGCGTTTGTACCGGATCGTTGATCCTCGGCGCGGCCGGACTTCTCGATGGCTACCGCGCCACCAGTCATTGGTGCGTACGTGACAGCGTGCTGCCCCTGTTGGGTGCCATTCCCGTGGCGGACCGGATCGTCACCGACCGCAACCGGATCACCGCAGCGGGCATCTCGGCGGGGCTCGACTTCGCCCTGGCCCTGGCCGCGCGGCTGCGCGGGGAAGAGTATGCTCGCACTGCGCAGCTCGTAGCGGAATACGCGCCGCAGCCCCCGTTCGATGCGGGAAGCCCCGCCACGGCGAGTCCAGCCGTCTTGCGGGGCGCAGAGGCGATCCTCGCCGATCTCGTCGCCGGTTCGTTGGCCGCTGCGAAGGCGCGGTGACCGGCGGTCGCGGGTTCTGGCCAGACCCTGGAACTCGCCTAGATTTTGTAGGCAAAGCAGCGCATCCCAAACGATCGGGGAGCCCAGCCATGACCTCATTCGTATCCGGTAACGTCCAGCGCCGTCAGGCGCTTCTCCTCGTTGGCGCCGCCATGGCAGGCGGCGTCGGCCGCGCGATGGCGGGCGAGACGAAGGCGACGACCTTTTCCTTCGAAAGGCCAGAAGGCGGGGTGCTGCCGCTCTCGGATTACACGGACAAGCCGATCCTCGTCGTGAACACTGCGACGGCTTGCGGCTATGCAGGACAATTCGTCGGGCTTCAGGGGCTCTGGACCCGGTTCGGGTCGCGCGGTCTCATGGTGATCGCGGTGCCGTCACCCGATTTCGGCAATCAGGAGCCGTTGGACGGCGTCGCCATCGCGGAGGCGGCGCGCAAGAACCATGGCGTCACCTTTCCCGTCGTGTCGAAGGTCCATGTGAAGGGCCCCGCGGCCCATCCCTTCTATCGCTGGGCAGCGACGGAAAAGCCGGGCTCGGCACCAGGCTGGAACTTCCACAAGTACCTCGTCGCCCGCGACGGCAGTTTGCTCGCATCGTTCCCGCACACGGTCGATCCATCCGATGCGCGCATCATCACGGCCATCGCGAGCCAGCTTCCCGCAGCGTAAAATTTTCAAGGCCGCTGAAACTTTCCGGCGGCCTTCCTCCGTACCGCCCCTGACGCCCCAATGCGGGCGCTTCATTCAGGGAGCCACTATGTCCAAGACCCTTCTCCGCGTCGGCCTCGCCCTCGGCCTCGCCTTCGCCGCCGCCCCGGCCATGGCCAAGAACCCAATGGTCGGCGGCGCGCCGATGTACGCGAACAAGACGATCGTCGAGAACGCCGTCAATTCGAAGGATCACACCACGCTGGTCGCGGCCGTGAAGGCGGCAGGCCTCGTCGACACGCTGTCCGGCCCCGGCCCCTTCACCGTCTTCGCACCGACCAACGCCGCCTTCGCGCAACTGCCGCCAGGCACGGTCGAAAACCTCGTTCAGCCGCAGAACAAGGCGCAGCTCACCGCCATCCTGACCTACCACGTCGTCCCGGGCGTCTACGGTGCCAAGGAGCTGATGGCTGCGGTCAAGCAGGGTGGCGGCCAGGCCGAGCTGAAGACCGTGCAGGGCGAGCCGCTCATCGTCACCACCAAGGGCAAGGCCGTCATGGTCACCGATGCCAAGGGCAACACGGCCAAGGTCACCATTCCGAACGTGCGCCAGTCCAACGGCGTCATCCACGTCATCAACGGCGTGCTGCTGCCCTGATCCGGCCGCGGGTCCCGGTTTCACCGGGGCCCGCCCCACTCATTCGCGGACGAGCTTGCCGGAATAGATCACGGGCCCAGTCGGGGCCCCGGTCGGCGAGCCGCCCTTCGGCTCCACCGACACAGCAAGGCTTCCGCCCTCGGCCCCTTCCCGCAGAGCAGCCGGAATCGGTCGGCGAGCCGTCGCATCCGTGACGAGCCCGAGCGAACGCGGCGCGGCACCCGCACCGACATACCAAAGCTCCAGGCTGTGATCCCGCGGCGTTTCGGCGGCGAGGCTGCGCACCTGAACCGTGCCACCCCCGAGATCGACCGTCACGATCAAGGCCGGAAGCGCACCGCCCCGATCCACCACTGCCAGATACCGCGTTTCATCGACCGCTTGGCGCGGGCCGATGGCGATCCACAGGGCGAGTCCGGCCGCCAGAGCGGTCGCCGCCCCCGCCGCGAACCGCCAGCGCAGCAAACCCCTTTCGAGCTTGGCCAGGCGAGCCCGTTCGAATTCCTCGCGCGCCCCACCGGTCCTCGCCTCGATGGCAGCCCAGGTTTCCGGCGCAGGCGTTGCGGTCGGGATGGTCTCGGCGAGCGGCAGAAGCCGCTCCTCCCACGCGGCGACACGGGCGCGCAGGCTCGCATCCTGCTCCAGAGCCCGCGCAAATGCGGCATGCTCGTCAGGAGGCAGGGTACCGAGGACGTATTCGCCCGCGACCCCCTCTGGATCCTCCGCCCAAGGTGTGGAGGTGCTCATGCGGCCTCCAGGCAGCCGCGCAGGTTGATGAGACCCCGGCGCAGCCAGGTTTTGACGGTATTGACCGGGCAGTCGTAGCGCGCTGCGAGTTCCTCGCGCGACCATCCCTCGCAATAAGCAAGCACGATGCACTCGCGCTGAGGCGGCTCCACCCGTTCGAGGCAAATCGTAAGGGCGTCGCGCTGGGCGAGATCGGTTTCACCGTCCTGCCGGTCGGCCAAACGCTCCAGCACACCGTCCTCGACTTGGGTCAGCCGTGAGGACTTGTCCTGGCGAAAACGGTCGATGGCTTGGTTGCGAGCGATGGTGACGAGCCACGGCATCGGCGCCCCGGCCTGGGGATCGTAACGGCCTGCCCTCTGCCAGATGCGCACGAAGACCTCCTGAAGGGCGTCTTCCGCCGCGCCTCGATCCTGAAGGATACGAAGGATGATCCCGAGAAGTTTCGGGGCTACGGCCTCATAGAGCGACCGCAGTGCGACGCGGTCGCCGCGTCCCACGGCGCCGATCAATCGACCGAGATCAGCATCGGCCACCCGCTCGCGGTTCGGCAACGCTCCCCCCTCAATGGCAGGTGCGGCCCAGCCGCCCTGCCTTTCCCGCGCGCCATAGCACAGGAATGCCGTCAAGGCTTAGGGGGAAAGCGTTATCGGCATCAGAAGAAACACCGGACCCTGGGCGCAAGCACCCCATGAAACGGCCGAAGGCTCGTCTCGCTCAGTCTCGGGTTTTGGATGACAACGGTTTAAAGTGAGGTGGCTGGGGGACCTGGATTCGAACCAGGACTAGAGGAGTCAGAGTCCACCGTTCTACCGTTAAACTATCCCCCAACAAGCCGATGTCTCGGCTGCGTCTCCCGTCGGTGTATGGTGGCCGGGAGAGGTGCCCGGGCGTTACCGCCGGGATGCGGTCAGATAGGGGGAAAGGATCGGCGGGTCAACTGGCTTGACGGGCCTTTCTGTGCGTCGCCGCGTGTCAACCCATACTCGACCAGAGCAGGGCGAGGATTGCACCACCCGCGAGATTGAAGATCGCGGCCCATAACCAGACACCCCGAAACACCTTGCTCGGCAGGCGAGGGCGGTGAGCGCCGGTCCTGTAGCGGTTGCGGTCGTCCGGTGTCGGCCAGATCGCGCCCTTACGTCCGGTCAGGTGCCGCGTGAGGCTTTCGGGAAGGCCGGAGTCTCGCTCGCCGGGCCGTTTCATCCTTGCCTCCCGCCGGTCGTCAATGGCTGCGCCTGCGCAACCGTCCACTCTGAGCGATCTTTCGGAACGCGCCCGCCACCTGTTCCGCCGAATAGGGTTTGCGCACGAGGTCGAAGCCGTGGTCGTCCTCACGGGCGAGCACGTCACTGTAGCCCGATGTCAGCACGACCGGCAGGTCCGGATGGCTGACCCGGAGCCGCTTGGCGAGTTCGATGCCCCCCATCCCCGGCATCACGACGTCCGAAAAGACGGCCTCGAACCGGAACGGCACCCGCTCGATCTCGGCCAGGGCTTCTTCGGCATTATGCGCCCATACGATGGAGTGTCCCAGATCCTCCAGGATCTGGGTGCAGAAGCGCCCGACTTCCAGATTGTCCTCGACCACAAGCACACAGAGGCTTCGGCCTTCCAGCTCCTGCACCTCATCGGCCTCGTCGGGCGCCGGGCAGGCCGAGGCCTCCGCCTCGGGCAGGTAGAGGGTGAAGACCGTGCCGTGCCCCACCGTGCTCGTCACCTCGACATCGCCGCCCGACTGCTTGGCAAAGCCGATCACTTGGCTGAGCCCGAGCCCCGTACCGCGCCCCACCTCCTTCGTGGTGAAGAACGGCTCGAAAATGCGGGAGAGGTGTTCCTGGGGAATGCCGCAGCCCTGATCGACCACCGACACGGCGACGAACGGACCCGACGCGCCGGCATGGCCGCGTATCGGCGGAAGCGATTGGCCGCGCGCAACGCGGATCGCCATCTCGCCTTCGCCACGCATGGCATCGCGGGCGTTGACCGCCATGTTCACGAGGGCCGTCTCGAACTGGCTCGCGTCGGCGCGGACATAGCAGCGGCTCGTGGGCTGCTCCGTGCGCACCTTGATGCGGGCGCCCGTCACCGAATTGAGCATGTCGGCCACCTCATCGAGGCGTGCGCCGACATCGAACACCTCGGGCTTCAGGGCTTGCCGCCGGGCGAAGGCGAGGAGCTGGCCTGTGAGCTTGGCGGCCCGGTCCACCGTGTCGGACATCGCGTCCATGTACCGGATGCGCCGTTCCTCCGGCAGGTTCGGGCGGCGCAGGAAATCCACCGACGAGCGGATGATCGTCAGCAGGTTGTTGAAGTCGTGGGCGACTCCGCCCGTGAGTTGGCCGACCGCCTCCATCTTCTGTGCCTGACGCAGGGCGTCTTCGGCGTTTGCCAGCGCCTCCGCCTGCTCCTTCATCACAGTGACGTCGCGCACCGTCGAATAAATCTTGCCGTCCTTCGAGACGGCGTTCCACGAGAGCCAGCGATAGTGGCCGTCGCGGTGGCGATACCGGTTCTCGAAGGCGAATTGCGAGGCGCCCCGCGTGAGACCGTCGGCGGCGGCGCGCGTGGTCTCCACGTCATCCGGATGGACGAACGCCAGGAAGGGGCGGGCTTTCATGTCCTCGGCGCTCCACCCCAGCGTGGCGCTCCAGGCCGGGTTGAGGCTGACGATATAGCCCTCGAAGTTCGCGACGCAGAGAAGGTCGGTAGAGGCCTTCCAGATCTGGTCGCGCTCGGCGGTGCGCTCCGCGACCTGCTGCTCCAGCGTCGCGTTGAGGTTGCGCAAGGCCTGTTCGGCGGCGCGAAGCTCGGCGATGTCGGTATTCGTGGCGAACCAGCGCTCGATCGAGCCGTCCTCATCCCGGATGGGCACCATGCGGGTGAGAAACGGGCGGAACGTTCCGTCCCGGCCGCGCAGGGGGAAGGTCATCTCGAACGGTTCGCCGGTCGAGAGCGACCGGTTCCACCGGCTCAGCACCTCGGGAAGGAAGGCCGGATCGTGCGCGGTGGTCCAGCCCCAGCCGAGAAGAGAATCCGGCGTAGCGCCAGTGTAGTCGTACCAGCGGCGACTACACCAATAGACATGCCCGTCCGCCCGGCTCATCCAGCACAGGATCGGGATGTTGTCAGCCAGAACTTCGAATTCGAAGGCCTGCTCCCGCAGGGCCGCCCGGACCTTGTCCCGCTCGGCGACGAGCGTCCGCCGCTCGTTGAGGTCGATGAGGACGCCGGGGAAGGCGAGGGGCTTACCGTCGGGAGTCAGGTCCACCCGGCCATTGGCTTCGAGCCAATAGTATTTCCCATCCGCCCGGCGGACCCGGTACTGGTGGGAGTAACTACCGCCGCGTGCGATGGCCTCATCGAGGGCTGCCTGAAGGCCGGGCTTGTCGTCGGGATGCACGGTCGCCGCGATCTGCGTCAGGCTCAAGCCCGTGCGGCCGATGACGGGATCCAGGCCGAAGCTGCGTGCGAAGGCTTCGTCGACGGTGAAGCGGTCGTTCGAAAGGTCCCAGAACCACGTGCCGATGATCGCACCGGCGGCAAGCGCGATTTGCACCCGGTCCACGTTCTCCCGCGCCAGGGCCTCGCTGACTTCCAGGCGCTCCTGCTGCACGCGGCGAGCGGTGATGTCCCGGTAGAACAGCGCCAGCCCGTCCTTCACCGGATAGGCGCGGATGTCGATCCAGCTGACACGCCCGTCCTCGCCTTTGGCGGCATGCTCCATGGTGAAGGGCTTCGCCTCGGCGAGCGCCTCAAGATAGGCCGCTTCCAGCACCGGATCGGCGTCAGGATAGGCCTCGCGATAGGGGCGTCCGACGATCTCGTCCCGGCTGCGCCCGTCCATGCGCAGGCCCTCGGCGTTGATGTCCACGAGGTGCATGTCGCGCCCGAGCAGGGCGAAGGCCTCGCCCATGTTGTCGAGCACGTCATGCGCCCGGTCGCGCTCGGCCCGCAGGGCGTCCTCGAAGTCGCGCTGGCGGCGCTCGGCCTTCATACGCTCCGTCGTCTCGTTGGTCAGGATGAACAGACCCGCGACCCGCCCCTCCGAGTCGAGGACGCGGGAGTAGGAAAAGCTCCACCAGGTCTGTGCATCGCCCCGGTCCGTATTCAGCGTCCAGGGCAAATCCTGGAAACGGGTCGAGCGGCCCGCGCAGGCCTCGTCGATGATCGGCTTGGCCTGATCCCAGCCGTCGGCCCAGACCTTGTCGAACCGCTCACCCATCGCCCAGGGCAGGCGAGGGCCGAGCAGCGGAAAGTAGGTTTCGTTGAAGAAGAAGCTGAGCTCCGGCCCCCAGGCCAAAATCATCGACTCGGGCGAGTTCAGTACGAGGCTCAAGGCCGTCCGTAGTTCCGGTGGCCAGGTCTCCGGCGCGCCGAGGGGATGGCCGGTCCAGTCACGCTCCCGGATCATCCGCGCGGCTTCACCGCCGCCCGCGAGGAAGGGCAAGGTCTCAGTCAACGAACCAGCCCCGCGCGGGAGACATCCATGACGCCGTGCCGGGTACGATGTTCGCGAGCCGCATGGACGGGCCTATGACCAACGGCGCCGCCACACGCAAGCGCGACGAAGCCTCACAGACGTGTCGTTCGTCAGGCGATGCCGAGAAACCGGATCAGTGCAAGGCTGATCGCCACGAGCACCACGAGGGAAGCCGTTACCGAGAGGGTCACCCGGCCGCCGACCCTGGCGAGGACACGCACATCCACGCCGAGCCCGAGGGCCGCCATGGATAGCACGGTGAGAAACCCCGCGAGATGGGTGATTGGTTGCACAGCGGAATCCGGAATCCACCCAAGCGAGCGCAAGCTCGCAAGGACGAGGAAGCCGAGGATGAACCAGGGCACCAGCTTGGTGAAGGGCAGGCGTCCCTTGCGGACAGCCGTGCCTGCAGGGCGGCTCTGATCGTGTGGCAGGTGCGGCGCGATCAGCGAGAAGGCCACGACGACCGGGCCGAGCATCAGAACGCGCACGAGCTTCACCAGGGTGCCGACCTGGGTGGCGAGCAGGCTGACCGGCACGGTGGCGGCCAGCACTTGCGGCACGGCGTAGACGGTCAGCCCGGCAAGCACCCCGTACTGGTTGTCGCTGAGCCCGGCCAGCGGCACGAACAGCGGCAGTCCGAGCACCATGAGCACGCCGAGCACGGCAGTGAAGGCGATGGAGGCGGCGATGTCCTTCGGCTCGGCGTCGATCACGGGCGCGACCGCGGCAATGGCGGAGTTTCCGCAAATGGCGTTGCCGCAGGCCACGAGGATCGCCATCCGTTCCGGCAGGCCGAGGAAACGGCAGATCCCGTAGCTCGCGGTGATCCCGATGGCGACCGTCGCCACGATGCCGCCGATCAGAAGCGGGCCGGACGCCAGAATTGCCCCAAGGCTCAATGAGGCGCCGAGCAGGGTGACGGCGACCTCGAGCAGTTGCTTGGCCGAGAAGGCGATGCCGGTCCGGAAGCGCGCTCCCGGCGACCAGACCGTCCGCACCGCGATGCCGAGGAGGATCGCCAGGACGAGGGCCTCGACATAGGGGTGGGAGAAAATCCTTTCCTCGACTGCCTGCCCCGACATGGCGACCAAGGAGATGGCGAGGCACAATCCGATACCGGGAAGGACCGAGTGAGAGCGGGCGGCCTCGGCCTGGACCGGCGTGTTCGCGGATGCTTTCGAGCGCACGATCAACCTTCCGCCCTGCCGGAAAAGAAAATGGTCGTCGCCGGGCCGCCGGGGAGAAGGACACTCTCCCATCCGCCCGAACTTCGGAATACGCGTCCATTGCACGAAACCGCCCTGAGCGCGACATATCTGCCTATGCGCAACCCGTCGTCCCTCCAGGCCGAGACTGCCTACGATCCGTTCGGCGAGCCTGTCGCTGAGGGGGTGGCCCGTGCCTGCACGACCAGCGCGGGCGACCGCACGGCGCGCCGGATCGGCGGTGCCGTGTTCTGGAGCCTGGCGCTGGCGATCCTGGCGGGCCGCATCTATGCATCGGACCTGCCCGTGGCGCACACGGTTCTCGCCTACGCGACGCAGCTCGTCAGCTTCAACTGACGAATGCTATTCCGCCCGGGCTGCCGCAAGGTGACGGCAACCGGGCGTTTCTATGTGTAATCTGTATTCACTCGGCCGTCAGGGCCCTGCCGCTCTTCGCGCCTACTTCGGCGCCGAGCACGACGAGACCGGCAACATGCCGGAGCTTCCGGCGATTTTTCCGGACCAGATGGCGCCGGTCGTCCTCGCGGGGGAGGGCGGACGAACCCTGACCATGATGCGCTGGGGCATCCCCGGGCCGAAGGCCTTCGGTGAGCATCCGGTTACGAATGTCCGCAATGTCGCGTCGCCGCATTGGCGGCCGTGGCTGAAGCCTGCCTATCGCTGCCTCGTCCCAGCGGCGTCTTTCTCGGAATACGCCGACACCAAACCGCGCAAGACACCGGTGTGGTTCGCTTTGAACGAGGACCGCCCTCTCTTTGCCTTCGCCGGAATCTGGCGCCCCTGGACAGGCGTGCGCGGAACGAAGGCCGAGAATCCCGAGCGATCGGAAGCCGAGCACAGGCTGTTCTCGTTCCTCACCACGGACGCGAACGGCGTTGTGGGGCCGGTCCATCCGAAGGCGATGCCGGTCCTGCTGACGAAGCCCGAGGAATGGGCTTCCTGGCTCGAAGCCCCCACCGCCGAGGCCTTGACGCTGCAACGTCCGCTTCCGGATGACGAGATGATCGAGGTCGCCCGCGGCGCCCGTCAGGATCCTTAGCGTCCCCCTCTTCGACCTTGCAAGCGCAGCGAAGCAAGGACGATAGCGATGATCAGCCTTTACTGCCAACGCTCCAAGACTTCCTCCGTGGTGAGTGTGTGCACCTGATGCCGGTAGCGCATCCGGTACATCACCATGAGGGCATCGTGGGCTTCATCGCAGGATGAGCACAGCGCGTCCGAGACGAGAATGATCCGGTAGCCGAGATCGACCCCGCCGAGCACGGCCGCGAGCACGCAGACATCCGTCTCCGTTCCCGTCACGACCAGGGTATCGACGCCGCGTGACCGCAGGCGTTCATCGAGATCGGTTCCGAGCCAGGGGGAATAGACCCGCTTGTCGAGGATGTCGGCGGGCGGCGCGTAGCGCGCGAGGCTCGGCACGATATCGATGAGGCCCGGCGCGAGATTCTGCACGGTCATGCTCGCCCAGCGCTCGTAATAAGAGGCCCAGGTCCCCTGACCCTCGCCCGGCCGGTCGGCGGGAAGGAAGCGGGTGAGGATGGTCCGGTCCGGGTGGGCCGCGACCAGCTTTTCGACCCGTGGCAACACCCTCGGCATCCAGGGCGTCCGCCAGTCGGTCTCCTCCGCGAACATGCGCTGCATGTCGATACACAGATGAAGGCAGGTGCCGGTCAGCTCTTCGACGACAGGGGTGCCGTCGTCGCCGGAGAAGTTGCCGCTGGAGGGGAGACAGGGTTCGCTCATCCAAGCGCAATCACGCGACGGAGCCAGCGTTCCTGGCGGCGACAACCGGCCGCCGGGAAAGGACGAGCGCGAGCGGTGGTTCACCCTGGATCAGCCAGGGGCCGGAATGGACGCGCACATCGCGACGACGCCGAACACGGCCGAGGCGAACCCCGCCGAACTCACGCTCCGCGGCGTGATCCTCGGCGCCGCCATCACGATCATCTTCATGGCCGCCAACGTCTATATGGGCCTGAAGACGGGCATGACGTTCTCGTCCTCGATCCCTGCCGCAATGATCTCCATGGGGGCGCTGCGCCTCATGGGCGGGGCGGACATCCACGAGAACAACATCGTCCAGACGCAGGCTTCGGCGGCGGGCACCCTGTGCAACATCATCCTGGCGTTGCCCGGCCTCGTCTTGATCGGCCACTGGCACGGCTTCCCGTTCTGGCAAACCACCGCCGTCTGCGGCATCGGCGGATTGCTCGGTGTCGCCTTCTCCATTCCCCTGCGCCGCGCCCTCGTATCGGGCGCGGGCCTTCCCTACCCGGAAGGTGTCGCGGCCGCCGAAGTGCTGAAGACCGGGCAGGGCGAGGCGGGGGCCAGGGGCCTGCGCGTCCTCCTCGGCGCTGCCGGGGCAGCCGGGCTGATCGGGCTCGCCTCCAACGGCCTGAAGCTCTTGAGCGAGAGCGTCAGCGGCGCGGTGAGCCTCGGCGGCGCAGTGTTCCGCAGCGGCACGGGTTTCTCCCTCGCTCTGGTCGGCGTCGGCTACCTCGTCGGCATCGGTGCATGCCTCGCCCTGTTCACGGGCGTCGTCATCGCGTGGGGCATTGCCGTTCCGGTCCTGACCGCCCTGTCCCCCGATGACGCCAAGAGCGCGAAGGAAGTGTCGGAAGCGATCTGGTCCGATCAGGTTCGCCTGATTGGAGCGGGGATCATCGCGGTCGGCGGTCTCTGGACCGTCGTCTCGCTGGGCAAGCCGATCTTCGACAGCATCCGCTCGGCCCTGTCCGATGCGGGCGGCGGTGCGGGCGCGCTGCGCGACGATCTCCCGCGGGAGGAGCGCGACCTGCCGATCACCTGGGTCGCGGCAGGAATCGCGATCCTATGTCTGCCGCTCGCCGCGACCTTCACCGCCTTCGCCTGGGGAGCAGGGCTCGGCGGTGGTCTCGCGCTTCTTGTCCTCGGCGTCACGCTCTTCGCGGTGTTGTTCGGCTTCCTGATGGCCGCCGCCTGCGGCTACCTCGCGGGACTGCTCGGTTCCTCATCGAGCCCCATCTCGGGGATCGGCGTCCTCACCACCATGGCGACGACGCTCCTGCTGACATGGGCCATCGGCTCGGTCACGGGGCCCGAGGGCGAGAACTTCGCCACCGGCACGGCGCTGCTCCTCACCGCGCTCATCGTCACCACCTCCTCCATCGCCAACGACAATCTGCAGGATCTGAAGACAGGACAGATCGTCGGCGCGACGCCCTGGCATCAGCAGGTCGCCCTGCTCATCGGCGTCATCGTCGGCTCCCTGGCGATCGCCCCGCTTCTCTCCCTGCTCTACGAGGCCTACGGCTTCGTCGGTGCCCCCGCGCATGAAGGACAGGATGGGGCAAGCGCCCTGCCTGCGCCTCAGGCCGCGCTGATGACGCAGATCGCAGACGGCATCGCCAACGGACACCTGCCCTGGATGATGGTGGCGATCGGCGCGGGGCTCGGCGCGGTTCTGGTCGTCGTGGAGGCGAGGTTGCGGAAGCGCGGCCTGACCTTCCCGGCGCTCACGGTCGGCATCGGCATGTATCTGCCCCTTTCCGTCGAGGTGACGATTGCCGTCGGCGGCGTGCTCGGCTGGCTCGCGGAAAGACGCCTCCGCGCGACCACCGGGGAAGAGCGGCAGGACGAGGTCGTGGCCGATGCGAGGCGGCGGGGCGTGCTGCTGGCCTCGGGCTTCCTCGTGGGGGAGAGCTTCGTCGGGGTGCTTCTCGCGGCGGCCGACCTCGCGGCCGGACGGGGTTCGTCGCTCGCCCTGGTGGGGCCGGATTTCCACCGCGCCGCCGCGTGGCTCGGGGCCGCGACTTTCGCGGCCGGTCTCGCCGTCACCTATCGCCTCGTCTCGCGCCCGGCGTGAGGGGGCAGGAACGCTGCGCTCTCGCGTGGGGTTCACGGGTGACGTGACCAGACGGGGGGACCATCCGGCACGAGATCTCTCCACGATGCAAGATTCGGATACTGCGCTCATCGCCCTCGTCGATGGGCTCAAGGACCTCGGTTACGGCTTCACCACGGTCACGCCTGCGACGCACGCGCGGATCAACGCCCGGCCCGGAGCTGAGCGAGCCCGTAGCCTGCGCGACGTGTTCGGCTGGAGCCGCCCCTTCGAGGAAGCCATTCTACCACCCGCCCTGTTCGAGCCGATGCGCGACGCGGGTCTCCTCGTCAGGGAGGACGCGTTGTGGCGGGCGACAATCCGCGTCTCCAGCCTCGACGGCGAGCTGTTCCTGCATTCTGCCTATCCGCCGAGCGCGACGGACGCGGTGTTCTTCGGCCCCGATACGTTCCGCTTCGTCGGCGCGGTGATCGGGCACCTCGCCACGCGGTCCCGGCCGATCCGGCGCGCCGTCGATATCGGCACAGGCTCGGGGGCAGCGGGGATCGCCATCGCCAAACGCGCTTCGGAGGCCGACATCGTTGTCGTGGACATCAACCCAGCCGCGTTGCGCTTCGCCTCCCTCAACGCGAACTTGGCCGGAGTGCAGGTCGAGCCCCGGCAGAGCAATCTGCTCGACAATGTTTCGGGCGAGTTCGACCTCATCGTCTCCAACCCCCCCTTCATGATCGACCGGGCGGGCCGGTCCTATCGCGACGGCGGCGGGGCATTGGGCGAAGGGCTGTCACTCGCCGTGGTGGAGGCGGCGGTGCGCCGCCTCGCGCCGGGCGGAACGCTGATCCTGTTTACCGGCGCGGTGATCGTGGAGGGCGACGACCGGTTCCGGACAGCTGCGACCGCCGCCTGTGAAGCCGCCGGGCTCGATTGGACCTACCGCGAATTCGACCCCGACGAATACGGGGAGGAACTCGACGAGCCTGCCTATGCGGCGGCCGAGCGGATCGCCCTCGTCATCCTCACGGCCACGCGGGCCACGGCATGAGCGATCCCACCTTCCTCGCCGACGTCCTCGCCGGCCTCTCCCAGACGCCGAAGCATCTTCCGGGCAAGTACCTCTGGGACGAGGCGGGCTCGATCCTGTTCGACCGCATCTGCGGAAGCCCGGATTACTACCCGACCCAGTGCGAGATGGCCCTTCTCGCCCGCGTGGCTCCGGCCATCGCAAACCGGATCGGGCCGCGTTCGACCATCGTGGAATTCGGCAGCGGCGCGAGCCGGAAGATCCGTGTTCTGCTCGACACCCTGCACGATCCGGCTCGTTACATCGCCATCGATATCTCGGGCGAGTATCTCGAAGCGTCTCTCAGGACGCTCGCGGCGGATTACCCGGACATCGCCATGGTCGCGGTGCGGGCGGACTACTCCCGGCGGGTCGATCTGCCAGTGAGGCGAGGGGAGGGACACGTGCTCGGCTTCTTCCCCGGCACCAGCATCGGCAACTTCGCCCCGGAGGAGGCGACGGCCTTCCTCGCGCGGGCCAGGGACACGCTGGGTCCGAGTTACTTCCTCGTCGGGGCTGACACGACGCAGGATGAGGACCGTCTCGTCTCCGTCTATGGTGGCTGCGGAGGGCTGATGGAGGCGCTTCACCTCAACATCCTGTCGCGGATCAACCGCGAACTCGGCGCCGATATCCACCTCGACGCGTTCCGGCACGAGGCGCGGGTCCTTCGCGACGCGTTTCGGGTCGAAGCTCACCTCGTCGCCAAGCAAGCGACGCGGTGGCATCTCGGAGGTCGGGAAATCACCTTCGCGGCTGGGGAAAGCGTGCGAACCGATACGTCGCACAAATACCCAGCCGAAGCCTTCAGGGGGCTCGCCGAACGAGCGGGCTGGACGGCGGAAGAAAGCTTCGTCGATTCCGCTGGCTTCGCCCTTCACCTGCTGCGGTGCTGAAGAAGCCTCAAGAGGCGAGGCGTGCGCCGCCCTGGGAGCCGAGGCCGTGAGCCTTGGCGAGGCTCGAACGCCGCTCGCTGTAGGCGGCGGCGACCATCGGGTAGTCGGAGGGAAGGCCGAACCGTGCGCGATACGCATCGGGCGTGAGGCCGTTGGCCGTCAAGTGGCGCTTCAAAGTCTTGTAGGCCCGGCCATCGATGAAACTGATCAGCCGGTCATGCTGCACGGACTTGCGGATCTGCGCGGCGGTGATGGCGGGCGCAGCCTCCTCGGCGGAAGCGACTCCACCCTCGGACAGGGCCAGCAGCGCCGCGTGCACCTTGCCGATCAGGGCGGGGAGATCTGATATCGCGACATGGTTGTGCGCGACGTAAGCGACCACGATGTCGCTAGCCATGTCTATGAAAGCGGAGCTCTGCTCCATAATGTCCTCGGCCCAAGCTGTTACAACGATCGAACGTTCTCATGATGAGACATGGAGCGCGCCAACTCAAGTTGGATTTATTGTGCAGGCCTTCTTCTTGGGGACATCTCGGTGGACAGGCTGTTGCTGTCACTTCTGCTTGCGTCAGCAACCGTTACAGATTGCCTTACCTGCGGACTTCCCGCCTTTCACCAGCTTCTGCATCGTATCCTCGCGATCGTAGTTGCCGGCAGCGATGGCGGAGGGGGCAGCGGTAGCCGCGGCCGGCGTGGATTCGCCGTTTTCGCCGCGGGCGATACGAGCCATGAGCGGAACCTGGGTCTTCACGGCGCCGGGCTTCAGGGCTTCCCAGTGGCTGCGTGCGCGTTCGGAGGCGGACAGGGCAGCGCCAGGATCGACACGGCCTGCGGCTCCCTGGGGAATCGGGCGAACGAGATCACCCGGCATCCTCTCGGTGGCCGGGGCAGGTTCGAAGCCAGGTGGCAGCGCGGCCGCGCGGTTGTCCCCGGCAGAGGCAGCGACGTCTGCCCGAGATGCAGCCGACGCCTCGACCATCGCTTGCGGCGGAAGCGAACTGTAGGCCGCCGGACCATTCCGCGAACCTAAGCTGCAGCCCCCGGCAGCAACGGAAAGGCCAGCGATGGCGATAAGCGTCATTCTCATAGCTATACGCGGATGCCCTCGGAGGCCAAAAAGACCCAAGCGTAGCCTTAACACTCTCTTCAGAATCAAGGCAAACTGCGTAAGGGTGGCCATCCCGTGCCTAAGCGGCACGGATACTCAGCCCTTCGGACCGCAATATCGAAACGGCGGCCGAAGACTCGTGGTCGAACGGGCTTTGGTCTGCCAGCAGAATGAGACCCAATCGTGTCGCGCTAGGCCGGGCCGGGCCGGGTCTGGCCGGTTCAAATCAACCAAATTTGGTATAACGTCACTGTGACGGTGATATATTTGTGGAACAGGGAATGTCGCGTATAGTGCCTGAAAGCGGCACGGGGCGAGGACATTCAGTGTCGGACCAAGAATGCTCCCTGGCTCTGCAGCCGGCGCTGTCGACGACACTTCTGAAGATTGCCGAGACGCTTGGCTGCTCGGTCAAGGACTTTTCGGACGAGGACGGACTTATGGTCCGCGAGTCCGGCATCGAGCTCATGAGCCTCTGGGCGAAGCTGCCGGACGAGACATCGCGCCTCCGTCTTCTGGCCGTAGCCCGCTCTCTCGCGAAAGGAAACGGGCCGACGCGGAGCATCGGCCCGGGATAGAGTGAGCTACACCGGCAAACGGCCATCCGGCGAATACCGGTCGATGGCCGAAGGCAACTCCCGAGACAGGCGGGACAGGAGAGCCGCACGGCTCAGGCCGGTCTGCCGGGTCAGATGGTCGAGGGTCTCCGGGCCGATCGCCCGCTCCAGATCCGCTTCCGCCATCTCGCGGTTCGGGCCGTGATTGATCCACGAAGTGGCGGTCTCTCCGTGGCCGCCCTTGGTGAAATGGTCGACGAGTTCGCTCAGGCCGCTGGCGATCAGGCCTCCGACGCCCGCCGTGCCGACACCACCGAGAATGCCCGACAAGTTCGACGGCCCACGCGAATCGTGGCCGACGGGTACGTCGCGGACGGGCGGGACCGGCGAGCGGTGCGGCTCGTTCGAGTGGCTGCCGAGCCATTCGGAGATCTTGTCCCGGTTCTGGAAGCCCGCCACGGCGAGGAGCCCCAGAAGGGCGGTCATCGAGGGATATCCCTTGCTCATCCTATTCTCCATCGGCGTCATCGGCGGGCGAGCCCGCAGGTTCGTCGGGGTGGCGGGGCCGAGACGAGCGGCCCCGCCGAACCGGCTCAGTGTTTGCCGGTGACCTTGTCGGCGAGGTTTTTGGCGCCGTCCTTGACGTCTCCGACGGTCTTCTGGGCCTCGCCCTTGAGTTCCTGGGCCTTGCCCTCGGCCACGAGCTTGTCGTTGCTGGTCATGTTGCCCACGCCCTGCTTGACGTTGCCGACGGCCTCGTTGGCCAGACCCTTCAGCTTGTCGGTGGTGCTGCTCATGGATTGTCTCCTGTGGTGGGGGAGGGATGACCGCCGTTCTCGAAGGCGGCCGGCAGTGAACGGGGTCAGAGGTGGCAGGCGTCGGCGGCGACCGAAGCCGAATTCGAGTCGGTCGTCTGTCGTTTCACGCTATTGCTCCGAGCATCCTGTGCGTCACATGATAAAAGCCAGCAGTGCACAGCATTCCCATGTTGCAGAAATAGCAATTCATCAGAACGCAATGACAAACCTGCGCTTTCATCTGGCAATTTAACGCCTTCCGAGGCTCCGCTCATCGACGAAACAGATGTGGATGGCGCGACCACCTTCAATGGTAAAAAAGTACCGGTAATGTGAAATTCAAGCACCGGAGATATGGATCGGGAAGCCGTTCTCCCGTCCCCACACCACGGCCTCCGTCCGCTTGTGAACGTTGAGCTTGCGATACAGTGCAGCCCCATGGTTGCGGACGGTGTTGCGCGATAGGCCAAGCTTTCGCGCGATCGCTGCATCGTCGAGGCCGGAGCAAATCAAGTTCAGGATCTGTCGCTCGCGGGAGGTGAGATCGGGCACCAACGGGTCGGGTTCGGGTCGGCTCGGCCGCCGCAGGTTGGCGAGCTTCTCGATGAGCCCGCGGCTGAACCACGACGTGTCCGCCATCACCGTCTCGATGGCGTCGAAGAGCTCCCGCTCCGTATGCTTGCGGTCGGTGATGTCCTGCATCACCAGCAACACAAAGGTCGTGTCGTTGATCTCGACGCGCTCGGCGGAAGCGAGACAATCGAGGTTGTGGCCGTCGTCGTGGCGCATGCACACTTCGACGCCGAGCACATAACCCTGCCGTTCAAGGGCTGACTCGAAACCCGCCCGTTGTGCCTCGTTGACCCACAGCCCCACGCCGTCGAGGGAGCGGCCGATGATCCGGTCCTCGCCAATCCCGAAGACGCGGCCGAAGGCCTCGTTGATGCTCATGACCTGAAAATCGCTCGCCCGCGCCAAAACAGTCGGCACCGGCGTCAGGCGGAAGGCCTTGGCGAACCGTTCCTCGCTCTGACGCAGTGCCGCTTCAGCCTTCCGGCGCAATTCGAGATCGGCGAAGGTGAAGAGCATGCAGGGCTCTTCACCCATTTCGATCGGCTGGCCGGCCACGATCACGAAGCGCCTTCCGCCATCGGAAAGCTCGAGGCAGGCTTCCATCTGCGGAACGGTAGCCCCCTCTTTCAGTCGAGCAATCCCGAGTTCGCGATTGCGGGCATTCGCCAGGACATCGAGCTCGTAGACGCTGTGTCCGATGACGTCTTCGCGGGTATGCCCCGTCATTTCCAGGAAGCCGTGGTTCACCTTCACGTGCCGGAGATCTGACAATCGCGTGATGATGGCGGGCGCTGGGTTGGCGGCGAAGGTCTTTTCGAAGCGCTCCTCTGCCTCGAACTGTTCGGATACGTCCTTCAGGATCAGGGCAAGGCAGCTCGGCTTGCCGTCGTGACCGGTCGCGACGAGGCTGCGCAGCGAGTGCACGAAATCGACGCCGGGTCGGTCGGTGCGCGTCACTTCAACGATCACGTCGTGAAACGACTCGCCCGCCACCACCCGCTCGATCGGATAGCTGTCGGGTGTGCGGTTGTTGCGATAGCGAAGGGAAAACCGCTCGCGATAGGCATCGATGTTCGAGCCGAGCTCGTCGAGACTCTCGGCACCGTGCATCGCGAGGGCCGCTTCATTGGCGTAGGCGATGGTCTGGTCCGGCTCGACCAGGATCACCCCCTCACTGAGGCCAGCGATGATCTGCCGAAGCTCATGCCTGTCCACGCCTGTCGTCACAACCAGTGCCGCTCTTTCCAAGCTTGAGGCCGCCGATAAGGCACCGCGGCGGCAACGGGCTGCGGGCGGTCGAGTTCCCTTAAATTCGATCCTTTCACTGGTATTGTCGTATCATTGAAAGCGTCAGAAGCGACCAAAGATTAGTCGCTTCCTGGCCGTCCCCGCGCTGTAGCGGTGCAGGCGGCTTCACCTCGTTTCGACAGGTGCGCCTTCCCTTGCAGCAGGCCATTGAAATTCTTGAACCCTCCGACGAACCGTCCGACGTGGCGGCGTTCGTCTTCGCCGAACTGGGACAGCGCCTCAGGGAGTATTATCCCGAGGCCGCGCCGATCGAACCGGACTCACGGCTTGGAAAGGTTCTGTCCCGGCTGACTCGAATCCTCGGCGCCACGGAGGCCAACGGTCCGGCGGTAGCTTTCAGCCAGGAACTCATCGGCATCGTGCCGCGCCTGCGCCGCTACGCCACCTCCCTGACCCGCGACGCGATCGAGGCGGACGACCTCGTCCAGATGACGCTTCTGAAAGCGTGGGAATTTCGGGACCGGTTCGAGCCGGGCAGCAACCTCGTCGCGTGGCTGTTCACGATCCTGCGCAATGGCCACATCAACGGGCGCCGGAAATACTGGCGGGAGGTGGCGGATCCGGATGGCGCCCATGCGGGGACGCTGGCCGAACCGGCCGCGCAGGAACACAAGGTCGAGCTTCACGACCTGCAACAGGCTTTGGGCCGCCTCGATCAACCTCATCGCGAGGCGTTGACCCTGATCGCAGTCGAGGGCCTGACCTATGAGGCGGCGGCGGCCATCCTCGGCTGCCCGCCGGGTACGGTGAAGAGCCGCGTCAGCCGCGCGAGAGACCGACTGTCCCACGAGCTGGGTGTCGTGTGATTTCTCACATCAAGCTCATTTTCCCGCGAAATCGCCTTATACCAGTAGAATAATCTCAGGCGGATACTCGGAATTACACCCATTTCACTTCCGTAGCCGCTGGAATCGCATGCGGCATCATCTTTTCGCAGAGGTTATGCCGGGCCCAAAGCCTCATCAGGCCCCGGCATGGCCGCGCGGCCGGGTGTACCTCTGCTCCGGGTGTACATTCGGCCCGTTGCCCTTCCGTCGCGACGAACCTCCGGCCCTGGGTAATCTCCCGGCCGGATCCGGTGCGAGCAAACGGCATTACCCACTCGGCCGCTTCGAGGCGGCCTGAATCGAGGAGATCATGAAGACCATTCGGCTCGCGGCTCTGACGCCGCTCCTGCTCATCGCGACCGGCGCCGCGGAGGCGGCTCCCAGTGCCGACCGCTTCGACGGCTCGTGGTCGGTAATCGCGAAGGGGAACGGAACGTCCTGCACCGGGCCGTACAATTACCCGATCGTGATCCGCAACGGACAAGTGGACGATGCGGGCGACAACGACGTCGACGCAACCGGTCGCGCCACCCCGGATGGCGGCATCAGCGGCACGATCCGCCAGGGACTTTCCACCATCACGGTGAGCGGGCGCCTGAAGGGCAAGACCGGCAGCGGCCAGTGGAGCCTGTCCGGCATCACTACATGCAACGGACGCTGGACCGCCCGCCGGGTCGGTTGAGGCGAGCTGCCTTGCGGGATCGGCCGGGGGGTTCTAGCCCGGTCGGGCCGGTGATCCGGCCCGTGGATCAAATATGCAAGCCTCCGACGCCCCCGCCCCGGACCCGCAACGCCGCGTGCCGAGCACGCTCGGCAACGCCGCACTCGGCCTCACGCAGATCATCCTCTGGGGCGGCTCATTCTTCCTGACGGCGGTCATCGTCGGGCCCGTCGTGGAGTCGACCGGGTGGCCCCAGGGCCTCGTGATCGGCTCACTCTCCTTGGCAATCCTGATCTCCGGGCTGCTTTCGCCGTGGATCGGAACGCAGATCCGCCGCTTCGGCGGTCGCCCCGTGCTCGTAGCCGGAACGTTGGTCATGGCGCTCGGCCTCGTGCTGATGGCGATGGCCGGCAACTTGGCCGTCTTTCTCGCCGCTTGGGCCGTCATGGGCCTGGGCATGGCAGGTGCACTCTACGATCCGCTCTTTGCGGCGATCGGCCAGGCCTACGGCGCCTCCGCGCGCAGTGCGATGACCCAGATCGCCATCGCCTCCGGCTTCGCCATCACTCTCTGCTGGCCGGCATCGACCTTCCTCGTGGCCCATATTGGCTGGTGTGGCACCTGCCTCGCCTACGCGGCGCTCGCGGCTTTCGTCGTGGCGCCGATCTTCGCCCTCGCACTTCCAGCCGGGCGGGCGGCGGTTCCGACGCGGGTCGCGTTGCCGAAACCTGGCGTGAAAGCGCCACGCCTGCCGGGGGAGGGGATCCTCGCCATGACCTTCACCACCGCCGCCATCCTCATGGCGGCGGTCGCGGTCGAGTTGCTGCTCCTGTTGCAATCCCACGGCATTCCGACCGCTTCGGCCGTAGCCCTCAGCGCCCTCATCGGCCCTTCGCAAGTCGGCGCGCGCGTGCTCGAACTCGCCTTCGGGCAGCGGGCCCATCCAATCCACCTGCTGCTGATCTCTGCCGGAAGCGTGGCGCTCGGCCTGATCCTGCTTGTCCTCGCGCCCAGTCTCGCGTGGCTTGCGATCCTGCTCTACGGCGCGGGCAACGGCATGCGCACCGTCGTCCGGGGCACACTCCCTCTCGCACTCTACGGACAAGCCGAGTACGCGGCGGTGATCGGGCGCCTCGCCCGTCCGCCCCTGCTGGGGCAGGCCGCGACGCCGCTCGCCTGCGGCTACGCGATGGAATGGTTCGGTATCGACGTGCTGGCCGGCATCCTGGTCGCGGTCGCCGTCCTCAACCTCGGCCTGTCCCTTGCCGTGGCCCGGCAGGTCGCCCGCCAAGGCCGGTGAACGGCCCCGGCGTACAGTTATAGAACCTCAGCGACAGGGATGGCCCGGCGGACAATGGTGCCCGCCACCCCCTTGCTGCGGGGGCGATGCGGCGCGAGGCGGCGCGTGCGGCGGCGGAGCCGCCTGCGGCCGGGCCATCATCTGAGGGCGAGGCATCATTTGCGGACGCGGCATCGCGGGCGGGCGCTGCGGCGCTTGGAATTGACGCGCAGCCACGGCCTGTTGCCGTCGTTGCATCGCCTGTTGCAACTGCTGCTGATGCTGCGCCTGAGCGAAGGCACGCTGCTGTGCCGCTAACGCCGCCCGCTGGCCAGGCGGCGGACCAACGGGTGCGCGACGCTCCAGCATGTCCTGCCGCGGAAGCCGGGCAGCCTGCTGGCGTGACATGGGAGCGGGCGACGGTGGCCGAGCCTCGGCCGGGCGGACAGCCCGTCCCATCGCGGGTGAGGGCATCGTGTTGCCGGGCGGAACAGCCATCCGAGAGGAAGCGGCGGGAAGCGTTTGGCCGTTGGCGCCGGGCAGCGCTCGGCCGCCCGGAGGCTGTCCCGGCGCGGTGGGAAGCCCAGGCTGGGGCATCGCGCCGGGGGGGACCGCCTGAATCGCCCCCTGACGCGTCGTCCCGGCCGCCGGGGAGGGCGGGGCGGCCAACGCGGCGCGCTGCTGGAGAGCGGCAGGCAGGGCGACACGCGCTGCCGCGGCACCGAGCGCGGCACCTGCAACCGCACCGGCCCCGACCGCCGCACCCGAGGGCGCAGCCTGCCCGATCGTGTTCTGGCGGTTGATCTGCTCGATCACGGTGGTGTTGTGAATGTTCTGGAAGATCACATTGTTCGGCGGCGGCGCCACGTAGACCGGAGCCGACACGTAGGTTGGCATGGCCACGATAGGGGGCGTCGGCAGGGCATAGACGCCATAAACTGGCGGCGGGGGCGCCAACGCCACGAGATAGGCCGGCGGCGGGGGAAGAAAGACCAGCGCGGGGGGAGGCGGCGGCGGCAAAGCAAAAACCGGGTCATCGAGATAGATGACGGGCCGGTCGACATAGACGACCTCTTCCGGTGGCGGCGGGGGCACATCGTAGACGAGGGCCACGTAACGCGGCGGCGGCTCCATCGCAGCGGCAAGCGAGGACAGGCGGCGGCGTGCATCCCATGCATGCGGACCGCGCGGATAACGAGAGAGGTAGGACCAGTAGGCGTCAGGTGTGCCGACGAGCCATGTCCGCCGCCAGACGATTGCCTCACGGCGGGCGGCGATGAGCGCACGGACCCGGCGGGCGAGGACATCGTTCGGATAATCCGAGACGAATTCCTGGTACTGGTCGAGGTCGTCACGCTCCAGGCAAACCGCATAGGCATCTTGGGCGCCGAGATCGCGTAGGGGCCGCTCCCGGAGTGCGGCCACCCGCTCGCGCCCCAGGGCCGGAGCATCGGGGGCACGGTCGAAGAAGAGGAAGCTCGTGGCCGTTCGGTCGGCATCCCAGGGCACCTCGGCCCCCTTCGTGGCGGCATCGACCCGTAGGCGCACCCGGTCGAACAGAGGCCCCGGCTGAAGCCCGCCCTCGCGGATCATCTCCACAAGGGCCTGCGCGTAGGCGCCATAGGGGCCTTTCTCGACGGGTCCGATCGTGCCGGGCGCGGCGTTGAATGCGATGAGGCTGCCCGGCTCGGCCTCCGTCAGAGCAAGGCCACCCGCCAAAGGCTTATCCGCGACGATGAATGGGGAACGCCGCGCACCATCCAAAACGAAAAAGCGCGCCTTCAACGGGAGGGCGGCGAGGCTCTTGGTGTAATCCGAGATCCGGAGTGCGCGCAGGGAGACATCGGCTGCGCTGCTCACGCGCAGATCGATAGGCGCGAAGTAGTTCTCGCCTTCGAGTTGCAAGCCCAACCCTGCAAGGTAGACGAACGTCACCGCATCGGGCCCGGCCGCCGAGGCCTTGTCGATGAAATCGCGCAGCGATTTTCGCAAAGCATCCTCATCCAGATCGCGGGCACCGATCACATCGAACCCGGCTGCCTGCAAGGTCTGCGCAACCAGCCCGGCATCGTTGGCGGCCGTGGCGAGGGGGCTCGCCTGATAGGCCGAATTGCCGATGACGAGTGCCAAGCGTTTCTCGGCAGCGCTGGCCGGGCCGATGAAAGAGGCTGCGGCCAAAGCCATGACGGCGACGAGGGTCAGGAAGGCGGTGATGGGACGCATCGCGTGATACCGTGACAACCGACGGAGGACACTGCAGGCAGCCCCCCTGTGAGGGCTGCATCAGCCTGATCGATTGCGGCGCAGGTTCGACCCCTGCGCGGCATCACGCGGGGGCGGCGGTCACGTTCTCGTGCAGGTGGCGACTTTACGCCAACACCGCAAGCCGGAACCACCTTCTAGGGCAGGGTCGCGACACACAGACCTGGCGGAAGGGGTGAGATTCGAACTCACGGTGGAGTTGCCCCCACGGCGGTTTTCAAGACCGCTGCCTTAAACCACTCGGCCACCCTTCCTGGTGCAGGCCCGCTGATCTACGGCGCCCCCCGAAGCCGCGTCAACCACCCGCTCGGGGCGATGAAAATCAGGCTGAACGGAGTCGCGAAGGAATTTGCAAAGGGCGCTTGCCAAGGTCGGCGCGACCGACTAGAAGCACGCCAACCCCGGCGCGCACTAGTCGCTGCCGCGGTTCAGGCGCCCGTAGCTCAGCTGGATAGAGCACCAGACTACGAATCTGGGGGTCAGAGGTTCGAATCCTTTCGGGCGCGCCATTTACGTTCAGAACTGCGAACGCCGGGCATGGGTGATGAACCTGCCGCGGCAATAGTGGCCTCCAGACTGGCCTTGTCGCCCACGATGCGGTTCACGTTCGCTTCAACCTCCACCCTGTCGACGATCGCCTGAAGCCACGCCCTGCGGAACGGGATTTCTCCCGTCGTCACGTTCTCCCGCATCAACCGACCGAATCGCTCGATCAGTTCAGGCTCGATCTCCCGCGGCGGTCGCTCGGCTACCCGGATCCGATCGAGCGCTGCGGCTGCTCGGTCCCGCTCCTCCTTCAGCGTCTTGAGGCGGTCCTTCAGGATCTCGTCGATGTCGGCCATCCCTTCCTCGACCATCCGGTACAGCCGCCTCAGCTTGTCTTCCGCGCCCGCAACCCCGTCGCGAAGCGTTGCCACGCGTCCGTCGACCTGCGCCGCCTTCTCGTGTCGTTGCGCCCACAATGAAGCCAGCAACTCGCGCAGGCGATCCGGCTGCAGCAGTTCGGCGATCAGACGATCGATCACCAAGTTGTCGAACGTGTCCATGCGGATGCTGCAACCGGTACAGCCAGTCTTACCCATCCGACCGTGGGTCGAGCACCGGTAGTACGTGTGAACCTGTCCTGATCTCGACGTCCCGGTGCGCAGCGTCATCGGACCGTTGCAGGTCGTGCAGGTGGCCAAGCCCGTCAGCAGGATCGGGCCGGTGATAACACGCGCCGGTGTGACTCTCGGGTCGTGGGCTTTGAGAGTCGCCTGCACCGCCTCGAACTCGGCATGGTCGATGATCGCCGGCACGCTGATCGAGATCTGCTCGGCCTTCGGCTTCTCGGCCAGGGTCTTCGAGCAGCGCCGGTTGAACACCCATTCTCCCACGTAAACCCGGTTCGTCAGGATGCCGTGGGTGGTGGCGACGCCGAAGCGGGCATCTTTACGGGTGCGGTAACCGCGCTCGTCCAGCCAGCATGTGAACGCCTTGACGCCCAATGGTCCGGAGGTGCCGTCGCCCTCCCGGTAGAGGCGAAAGATCTACTTGGTCGTCTCGGCCTCGACCGCATCCACGGTCAAGCGCTTTTTGATCTTCGTCCCGCGCTTCTCGACCTCGACCAACGTATAGCCGAGCGGCACCGGCGCACCGTTGTAGAAGCCTTGCCGCGCGTTCTCCTTCATGGCGCGCAGCACGTGCTTGGCATTCTCATGCGACCGGTATTCGTCGAATATCCCGTATATCCGCTGCGCCATGATCTGACTGGGTGCATCGCCGAATTCCTGGGTGATCGAGATCAATCGCACGACGACCTTACGGAGGCGGCGCTGGTACTTCTCCATCACGAATCTGTCTCGGAAGAAGCGCGAGTACGAGTGGACGACGATGGCGTCGAAGGGATGATCGTCGTCGGTCGCCCGCTCGATCATCTTCCGGAACTCGGGTCGGTTGTCGTCCGTGGCAGAAGCGCCCGGATCGACGAACTCTGCCACGATCGGCCATCCCTTATTGTCGCAGAAGGCTTGGATCTATCGCCGTTGATCGGGGATGGACAAATCGCCTTCGGCTTGCCGTCCGGTCGAGACGCGCAGGTACGAGCAGATCCGCAGCGACCCATCGATCGCGGGCACGAACTGCGCCTTGCGGGTGTGACGCGTCATCGTGCGATCCTCGGTCTCGCAACATCGGCTGGTGACGGAATCATGTAGGCGGTGTGAGCTGCGACTCGCGGGCAAGTGCAGCAGGCTCGCTCTCCAAAAGCGCGTGCCGGCAGCGAAGCAGCACGACTGCCGGCTGGAACAGCGCGGAGCGAGGTGATGCAGCGCCGGTCCCGCGGAACCCGTACGTGGGGCGATCCTCCGGCATCGCCGGGCGTCGCGCAGGGCGTGGATGTCGACACCGTCACTGGGCGGACTCGCGCAACAGCGCGTCGATCTGGGCGCCGAGGTAGGTCTCGATCACGTCGAGTTCGGCGCGCGGGATCGGTACGGGTCGCGGCAGATCATCCACGACTCGAGGTGGCTCAGGGTCGCGTCGCGACGACCATCCGAGTTTGCGCTGCCGGGGCAGCGCGGCGGGCTCGTCGGTGCTGAAGGTGGCTCCCCGACCTGAGACAGGTGCTCCGGCGGGCGGGGACTTCAGCGATGTCTTGAGGCCGGCTACCGCGCCCGATGTCATCCGTGCCGGCCGCGATGCACGCGAGGTGCGCGCCGCCGACGGAGCGGAGAGTTTGTACGCCACGAAGCACGTGAAGTCCCACGCCGACCGACAGCCTACGCATCCGGAGCTGGCTGTCGGCCAGCGTGGGGCAGTTTCTTCACCTTCCCCGGCGCGACACGACGCGTCTGCGCGAGAAGGCTCGCGAACCGCCGTGTACGGCCAAGATTCTAGGAATCTCGAGCGAGCGCTAGTGGAATCGCCAAGCTAAGATTGCTGAGGCAGTCGAGGCAGACAAGAGCGCGATGCGCCGGAAATTTCGAGGGATCTACAAGAAAGATCGTTGCCCGCGATGTCCTATATGGACTGAGAGGTGACTAGTCAGGATTCTCACTCAGCGCGAACACTGCCAATCATCCGGGGCAACACATTGATTTACACGCCCTTCAGCTTCCTGCGCACGGGCAGTTGGTACGATCCTGCGTCCAATGCTAAGGGCGCATTCCGCTGCTCCACAAGGGATTGCAGTGAGCCGAAACTCGAAGGAATAGACGCTCGCTCAAAGCCTCGGTCATGAAAGAGATTCGTTGGCAAAGCGACACGGGTGGACCTCGCCAATCTGCCCGGAAGCGGACGTTCCGCGTCCGACCCATGCCAGTCGTAAGGGACGGTGTTTGGGCCCCTCGATAGCGGCCATTCGTGGCCGCTCGAACGGGTTGGCTACGATGCAACCTGTAGCTGATTTCAAGCTAGGGCTGACAGGGTACGCCAATGAACTCGCAAGATGGTCTTTCCGCTCGCAGCGGGGATCCGCGAGGTGTCGTGCTCTACCACTTCACCGCCAAGCCTTTGGTAAAACCGCAGCCCGGCTTGATTAGCCTCAAATACCCACAGGTACAGTCCATTATCCGTGCCTTGCGAGGCAAGATTTTGCGCCACGGAGCGGAGCAGACGTTCCCCAATCTTTTGGCCCCGCATTTCTGGGGTTACGTGCAGATTATCTACCCAGCTACCCCAGCGCGGATCATGACCGCGAAAGACTGCGATGAAACCAAACAGTTGATGGTCCGGGCCTCGGGCAGTCTCTACGATCAAAGACGGTGCCGGATCGGCGAGTCTGTTGGACCAGAGTGCGAGACGATCATCTTCGATTGGCCCAGCGAGGAAATCCGGATTTAGTATGGATCGGTAGGCGTCCCGCCAACTCTTTGCATGAAGCGAGGCAATGGCGGCTGCATCCGCTCTATCCGCCGATTGGATTGTGGCGCTGATCATCAAGGTGGTTTGCGCTGAAGGGCAGGGAGACAGAGACAATCCTGCCGTAGGCCGCGTGAGGATGCCATAGCCGTGCCCGCTTCGGCGCATCCGCCGCCTCAAGGCAGACAGGCAGGAACCCACCCTGTACGGCCATTCCGACAGCGACCCAACTCAGCCATCCAAACCGCTGCAGACGCTTCCCAAAAGCAGCCATCCGTTGGCAGTCCAGCCATCTCACCCTCAATTTCAGGACGCATCCGGCTCAAGTGTGTCAGCGACAAAGACCAAGGCTTGAATTTCATCTTTACTCAGCTTTGGATTTCCGCTTTGGAAGTATCGTTTATCCAACCCGACTAATGCGGAATGGGCCCAGTGTGGCAGGGGCTGCGCAGCCTTAACTTCAAAGATGACCCCCTCATATGGCATCGAATTCAGCGATGACCGCTCGAATGTCACAATCCATTGTGTCGTGACCATTCTAGCTTCGATCCGCTCACTATATCTATTGATGATCAGGAAGACCCCATTTCCAACGTTACCGCTCTTAGTGGGATAGGTCGCTAGAAAGATGTCCCCGACGTTCAGTCGTCGGAAGCTCACCATGAGATCATCGGTTTGCATAAGGCACCGGCGATTTTAGCGGCTATGCGCGATGCTGAAATCCGCTTGTCCGTATCATCGCCTATGAGCGGACGGGCAGGAAGCCACCCAATGCGGTCGAGATTCATCGGAATCCTCCATTACCGAAAGCAGACGTTGTCGGTCTATGGTTTGAGTCACCGACGCTCATAAGCCGCAATACATCTAACGACGAAGATTTCGGATGTTTTCGTAGAGCAGGTTCCGCCCCGTCACGGTCGGGTCGAAGCGCCCACGACCGCCGTGAGGTAGCTCTCGATTCCCTGCGCGAGGCCGGCAATGAATGCCTTGGCCAGCCGCGACGGCTCGCGGTGGTTGGGGACGACCAGGGTCACTCCGACGTCGATCGGCGGCACGAAGGGCCGGGCGACGAGTCCGTTGGCCATGAGGTTGATCGCCGAGAACGGGTCCGTGATCGTCAGGCCAAGCCCTTCCAGCACGAATGAGCAGGCAATCGCCGAGAGGGGCGTCTCGATCTTCTGAGAGCTGGCAGTCGTCCCCAAGGCGCTCTCGACTTTGTGCCGGAACAGGCTGCCCTTCCCAAGCAAGATGATTCGTTCGTTGACGAGATCTTCGGCCGAGATCTGATCTCGCTCGGCCAGGGGATGATCGCGCCGCAGGATCACGACGGCCGATGCCGGGATCGGCGTGAGGCTCAGGGACGGTCTCTCCACCGGGTGCGCCGCAAAGCCCAGGTCGAACTGGCCGCCAGCCACGCGCTCCAGCACCAGATGGGAGGGAATTCCATCGAGCAGGATCGACAGATCCGGGTGCTGTCGCACGAAGGTGGCGATGTAGTTGGGTAGAAATCCCAGTGCCATTGCCGGGTGCGCGGCAATCCGCAGCGACCCCCGTTCGAGATTGCGCAGGTCGTTGGCCCGCTTCTCGATGAATTCGAGGCCGAGATAAGTCCGCTCGACTTCGGAGAAGAGTTCGACCGCCTCGGCCGTCGGGGTAATTTGATTGCCGCGACGGTCGAACAGGGTGAGGTTGAGCGCGGCCTCGAGATCCTTGATCAGCCGACTGACCGCAGGCTGGGTGATGTGCAGGGTTTCGGCGGCGGCCGTCATGCCCCCGGTCAGCATCACCGCGCGGAACGCTTCGATCTGGCGGGCCTGCATGCGCATCGTTCGATAATATTTGCGCATGCAAGGGCGTCAATTATGAATTTGCCCTGATCGACGGCCTGCGTGAGAGTTGGCAATCGTCGCGAAGAGGGGGGATGCAGGTCATGAGCAAGCGGTTGCGCATCACGGCAGGGCTTGCCGTCACTGTCCTCTCGCTCGCAGGACCTCTTCAGGCGCAGGAATCCCTCGTCGTCGCCGGCTATAGCGGCTCGACCGAGACGGCGATCCGCGAGAAGATCCTGCCGAAGTTCGAGAAGGAGAACGGCGTCAAGGTCACTTATGTCGGCGGCAATTCCACCGACACCTTGGCCAAGCTCCTCGCCCAGCGCGACAACCAGGAATACGATGTCGCGCTGATCGACGACGGTCCGATGAGCCGGGCCGTGTCCCTCGGGCTCTGCGCCCCCACCCCGGACATCGACCGGAGCAAGCTGCAGCCCGTCGCCAACGTCTTCGGCGACAAGGCGTCGGGCCTCGGCATCATCGCCACGGGGCTGATGTACAACACAAAGGTCTTCAAGGAGAACGGCTGGGCGCCGCCCACGTCTTGGAACGATCTCAAGGATCCCAAGTACAAGGGCAAGATCGTCATGCCCCCGCTCAACAACGGCTACGGCCTGCTGACGGTGGTGATGCTGGCGCGGATGAACGGCGGCGGCGAGGCCAAGGTCGATCCGGGCTTTGCCGCGATGAGGGACGTGGCGCCCAACATCCTCGCTTTCGAGCCGTCGCCGGCCAAGATCACCGAACTGTTCCAGACCGGACAGGCGCTCCTGGCCGTCTGGGGCTCCTCGCGGGTGCAGGCTTTCGCCGAGACCGGCTTCCCGGTCGATTTCGCCTACCCGAAGGAAGGCGCGCCGGTGGTGATGACCGCCATCTGCACGGTGGCGAAGAAGGCGCCTTCGCCCAAGGCCGAAGCCTTCATGATGATGATGCTGTCGCCTGAGGTGCAGGCGATCCTCGCCGATGCGGGCGGCTTCGCCCCGGTGAACAAGGACACCGTGGTCCAGCGCCCCGGAATGATGCCGGTCGGCGACAAGGCCGACAAGCTCGTGGCCGCCGATTGGCATGTGATCAACCCCGTCCGGGATGCCTGGAACAAGCGCTGGACGCGGGAAATCGAACGCTAGCGCGCGCCTCGCCCCGCGGCGGATGGCGGGGGCGGTTCGGCCGCCCTCCGCATCCCCCCTTCGCCCACCACGACCCGCACGATCGCGGCCGGGAGGATGCATGTCGTACCTTGTCTTGAGTGGCCTGCGGAAAGCCTACGGCACCGTGCAGGTCCTGCAATCCCTCGATATCGCCGTCGAGAAGGGCGAGTTCATCTCGCTGCTCGGGCCCTCGGGCTGCGGCAAGACCACGACGCTGCAGATGATCGCGGGCTTCATCGAGCCGAGCGGCGGAGCGGTGACGCTGGATGGCGCCGATCTGCTCAAGCTCGCCCCCAACCGGCGGGGCCTCGGCATCGTGTTTCAGAGCTACGCCCTGTTTCCGCACATGAGCGCCGCCCAGAACGTGGCCTTCGGCCTCGAGATGCGCGGCGTCGCCCGGAAAGAGGTGCGCCAGCGGGTGGCCGAGGCGCTCACCCTCGTCGGCCTCGCGGACAAGGGAGAGCGGTTCCCCCGGCAGATGTCGGGCGGGCAGCAACAGCGCGTTGCCCTGGCGCGGGCCTTGGTGATCCGGCCCTCCATCCTGCTCCTCGATGAGCCGCTCTCGAACCTCGACGCCAAGATGCGCGAGGAGATGCAGATCGAGCTGCGCCAGATCCAGCGCACGCTGGGCACCACCACGATCCTCGTGACCCACGACCAGCAGGAGGCGCTCGCCCTCTCCGACCGGATCGTCGTGATGAACGCGGGGCGGATCGAGCAGGTCGGCGCGCCCCTCGACGTGTACGAGCGGCCCGCGACGCCCTTCGTCGCCTCCTTCCTCGGCACCACGAACGTCTTCCGGGGAACCGGCCGCGGTGCGGCGATCGAGATCGCGGGCCACCTCGTCCCCGTCGGGCGGGCGGTCTCCGGCCCGACGGAGCTGACGGTCCGTCCCGAGAAGATCCACTTCGCCGGCCCGGGGGCTCCGGGCCTGCCCGGCCGCGTGAAGGCCCGGGTCTTCCAGGGCGGCCATTGGCTGTTCGAGGTCGAGACCGCCGCCGGCCGCACGGTGGTGGTCCGCCAGAACGATGGCGCCCCCGTTCCTGCCGAGGGCGAAGCCGTGGTGCTCGGCTTCGAGGGCGCGCACGCCCAGCTCCGCGAGCAGGAGAGGGCGGCATGAGCGCGTCGAAATCCCCCTCGCCCTACGCCGCCGTCGGCCCCGCCGCGCTGCTGTTCCTCGGCGTCCTCGCGGTTCCCCTCGCGATGACGGTGCTGCTGTCGTTCAATGCCTTCGATTCGGCGCAAGGCATTGTCGCCACGCGTGACTTCCAGAATTACGCCGAGGTCCTCGGCGACGCCTATTTCGCCGAGATCTTCCTGCGAACCCTGCGGATCTCGCTCATCGTCACGGGGATCAGCGTCCTCCTGGGAGTCCCGGAGGCCTATATCCTGAAGCGAATGCGCGAGCCCTGGCGCTCGATCTTCATCCTGGTGGTGATCGGCCCGCTGCTGGTCTCCGTGGTGGCGCGAACGCTCGGCTGGGCGATCCTGCTCAACGGCAACGGGCTGCTCTCGCAGATCCTCCAGGCTACGCATCTCAGCGCCGGGCCGGTCTCGCTGATGTTTACCGAGACCGGGGTGGTCATCGGCCTCGTCCACGTCCTCGTGCCCTTCATGGTTCTGTCGGTCTGGGCCTCGCTCTCGCGGATGGACACGGCGAGCGAGCGGGCGGCCGAATCGCTCGGCGCCCCCAAGCTGACGATTCTGCGGCGGATCGTGCTGCCGCAGGCCGTGCCCGGCATTCTCTCCGGCAGCATCGTGGTGTTCTCGCTGTCGGCCAGCGCCTTCGCCACGCCGGCGATCATCGGCGGTCGCCGCCTGAAGGTCGCGGCGACGCTCGCCTACGACGAGTTCCTGAACACCCTCAACTGGCCCCTCGGCGCGGCGGTGGCGGTGCTCCTCCTCGTCGGGATCGTCGCCATCGTGGTCGGGTGGAACCGGTTCGTCGAGCGGCGCTACCAGCAGGTGTTCGCATGAAAAACGGCCCTTTCGCCCTCGTCTTCCATACGCTGTTCATGGCGTTCCTCGTGGCGCCGATGCTGGTGGTCTGCCTCGTCGCCTTCACGCCGGAGGGCTACCTCGCCCTGCCGACCCACGGGGCCTCCCTGCGCTGGTTCCGGCGGCTCGTGGAGTACCCGGAATTCCTCTCGGCCTTCCGCACCAGCCTGCTGATCGCGGCGTCCTCCTCGGTGATCGCCGTCGCCTTCGCCACCCCGGCAGCGCTCGCCATCGCCCGCCACCGCTTCCCCGGACGGGACGCGCTCAGCGCCCTGTTTCTGGCGCCGCTGATGATTCCGCATGTGGTGCTCGGGATCGCGTTCCTGCGGTTCTTCTCGAGCGTCGGCCTGTCGGGGACCCTGCTCGGGCTCATCGTCAGCCACGTCGTCGTGATCTTTCCATTCGCTCTGCGGATGGTGCTGGCGGGCGCCAACGGCATGGACCGGCGGATCGAGGATGCCGCCCTCTCGCTGGGCGCGTCCCGGGCGACGGTGGTGCGACGGGTGATGCTGCCGCTCATCCTACCCGGCATCGCAAGCGGCTTCGCCCTGTCGTTCATCCAGAGCTTCGACGAGGTGACGATGACGGTGTTCATCGCCTCGCCCTCGACGACGACCCTGCCAGTGATGATGTTCAACTACATCCAGGACTCCATCGACCCGCTGATCTGCGCGGTCTCGACGCTGATGATCGTGCTGACGGTGCTGTTCATGATCGTCGTGCACAAATTCTACGGGCTGGAGCGCCTATTCGTCGGCGAGACCCGCGCATGATCTCGCTGATGCAGGACGACCCCGACTCGCACGACGTGGTCGTGGTGGGCGGCGGCTTGGTCGGGATGGCGCTGTCCTACGGGCTGGCCCGCCAGGGCCGCGGCGTCACCGTCCTGGACGAGGGCGACGTCGCCCACCGGGCCTCTCGCGGGAACTTCGCCCTCATCTGGGTGCAGGGGAAGGGCCTTGCGATGCCGGCCTACGCGGACTGGACCCTCCGGTCGGCGGATCTCTGGGGTGACCTCGCCGCCGGGTTGAGCCGGGAGACGGGCTTCGACCTCGGCTATTCGCGCCGGGGAGGATTCAGCCTCAGCCTCAGCGCGACCGACCTGGAAGACCGCGCCAATCGCATGACGCGGCTGCACAACCAGCTCGCAACGCCGGCCACCTTCGAGGTACTCGACCGGTCGGCCCTCCGCGACCGGCTTCCGGCAATCGGACCGGAGGTGGCGGGGGGCATCTACTGCCCTGCCGACGGCCACGTGAACGTGCTCCGTCTGTTCGGGGCGCTCCATCGTGCGGCGGTGACGCAGGGCATTCGGTACCGGCCGAACACGGCCGTCCTGGACCTCGCTCGCCATCCGCGCGGCGTCGCCATCCGGACGGGCGACGGAGAGATCCGGGCGAAAACCGTTGTCCTCGCCGCCGGGCTCGACAACGCCCGCCTCGCGCCGATGGCCGGGCTGCATGCGCCGGTGCGGCCGCAGCGGGGGCAGGTGATCGTCACCGAGAAGGTGGCTCCCTTCCTCGACCACCCCCTCGGCACGGTCCGCCAGACCGACGAGGGCAGCGTCATGATCGGCGATTCCAAGGAAGAGGTCGGCTTCGACAACGGCACGCAGAGCCGCGTGCTCGGCGGAATCGCGGATCAGGCGGTGCGCATGTTCCCGCTGCTCGCCCGGGCGCAGGTGGTGCGGAGTTGGGGGGCGCTGCGGGTGATGAGCCCGGACGGACACCCGATCTACGAGCGATCCCGCACCCTGCCGGCCGCCTATCTCGTCACCTGCCACAGCGGCGTGACCCTCGCCGCTGCCCACGCCTTCGTTCTCGCGCCGCATATCGCGGCGGGGACGTGGTCCGAGGATCTCGCCCCGTTCGCAGCAGGAAGGTTCGCCGATGTTCCGCAGGCTGCATGAGGTGGAGAAGCCCTGCCGGGTGGTCGTGGACGGGCAGCCCGTGGCCGCTGCCCCCGGCGATACCGTCGCCACCGCCCTGCTCCTCGCCGGCATCGGTCCGTTCCGCCGGACCATGAGGAGCGGGACGCCCCGGGCCGCCTATTGCGGCATGGGCGTGTGCTTCGAATGCCTCGTCGCCATCGACGGCGTCGGCAACCGGCAGGCGTGCCTGGAGCCTGTCCGCGACGGGATGGTGATCGTGACGGGCGGGCAGGGCCGCCACCTCAAGGATGAGGACCTGCCATGAGCGACCTCGCCCCACAGGACCACCCGCAGGACCTGCTGATCGTGGGCTGCGGTCCCGCCGGCATGGCCGCCGCCATCGCCGCCCGCAAGGCCGGACTGGCGGTGACCGTCGCCGACGAATCCTCCGCCCCGGGCGGCCAGATCTACCGGTCGGTGCTGAAGCCGTTCCCGGGCAGCCCGGCGCTGGGCTCCGATTACCGGCTCGGCGCGGCACTCGCCCAGCGCTTCTCGGATTCCGGCGCCGTGCTGAGACCCGGCGCCACGGTCTTCCTCATCGAGCCCGGCCCAGAGGGTGGCTTCGAGACCGGGTTGATGATCGCCGGGCGCGGGCGCCGGGTCCGCTCCCGGTGCGTGCTCATCGCCACGGGCGCTCACGAGCGGCCCTTCCCCATACCGGGTTGGACCCTCCCCGGCGTCATGACGGCGGGCGCCGCGCAGACGATGGTGAAGGCGAGCGGCGTGGTGCCCGAGGGACCGCTGCACCTCGTCGGCACCGGGCCACTCCTCTATCTCCTCGCCGCCCAGTATGCCCGCCTCGGCGTGCCCGTCGCGGCCCTGCTTGACACCGCCCCCCGCCAGAACTGGCTGGCGGCGCTCCCACACCTGCCCGCCTTCCTCGGCACTTCCTACGCCTGGAAGGGGATCGGACTCCTGCGCGAGGTGCTCGCCTCGACGCGCATCGTCCGCGGCGTCGAGGATCTTTCCCTTGAGGGCGAAGGGCGCGTCGAGGAGATCCACTACCGGGCCGGCGGGCGCCGCCATGGCGTGCCGACGCGAACGGTGCTGCTGCACCAGGGCGTCGTGCCCCAGGTCAACCTCGCCATGGCCTGTGGCATCCCGCATCACTGGAACCCGGACCGGCTCGCTTTCGAGCCGGACCTCGGCCCGGACGGCCAGACTCATCAGCCCGGCCTCTACGTCGCGGGCGACAGCGGCGGAATCGCCGGAGCGCAGGTCGCCGAGCACCGGGGGGCGCTGGCGGCGCTCGCCATCCTGCGAGACATGAACCGAGACGCGCCGGACGCTACCGCCCCGCGGGCCGCGGCACGAAAAGCATTGCGCGGACGTCGCTTCCTGGATGCTCTCTACCGGCCGCCCGACTGGTGCCGCGTCCCGACTGCGGACGAGACCATCGTCTGCCGTTGCGAGGAGGTGCGGGCCGGCGAGATCCGCGCCCTCGCCCGGCAGGGTGCGCAGGGACCGAACCAAGCCAAGTTCTTTTCCCGGGCGGGGATGGGGCCCTGCCAGGGGCGCCTCTGCGGTCTCACGGTCTGCGAGACCATGGCCGCCGAGACCGGGCGCGACCCGGAGGCGATCGGCTACATGCGCGTCCGCATGCCGGTGAAGCCGGTGCCCCTCGCCGCCATGGCGGACCTCGCCCGCGACCCCGTTTGATACTTTCGAACCGAAGGAGGACTTCGCGATGACCGCCGAGATTACACGGCTGCACACCAACGCCCGGATGAGCAAGATCGTCGAGGCCCAGGGGCTCGTCTATCTCTGCGGCCAGACCTCCGGCGGGACGGACATCGCCGACATCGCGGGCCAGACCCGCGAGGTGCTGTCGCGGATCGACCGGCTGCTCGGGGAGGCCGGCTCCTCCCGCGCCCATATCCTGACGGCGACGATTTATCTCCGCGACATGGCCGATTTCGACGCGATGAACGCCGTCTGGGAAGCCTGGATGCCGGAGGGCAGCGCCCCGGCACGGACGACGGTGGAGGCAAAGCTCGCCACACCGAGTTTGCGCGTCGAGATCACGGTGACGGCGCTTCGAGCATAGCGGACCGGATGCGATGGGCGAGGTCGAGTAGGGACTGCGAACGACGATGTTCCTGAGCATCTTCGATGTCTTAATATCGGGATCGGGCCGTCGAGTTCGCACACGATTGGGCCGATGCTCGCGGCCCACCACTTCGTCCAGGCGCTGCGCGACCGGGCGGGGCGAGCCCCCCAAAGCCGACGCGCCCGCCCGGATCGAGGCGACCCTGCACGGGAGTCTCGCCTTCACCGGCAAGGGTCACGCCACCGACCGGGCGGTCATTCTCGGATTGCTCGGCTTCCGTCCCGAAACCCTCGACCCGGATGAGGCCGAGCGCCGGCTGGCCGCCTTGCGCGAGCCCGAGGTGATGGACGATCTGTTCCAGCCGCGAGGTGCGTCGTGCGAAGGTAGGCAGGCCGTCCTCGGAGAAGCGCTCGGCGAAGATCTTCCGCCCACAGGCCGCTGCATCACACCAGAAGCGTCTCACCATGACTTGGAGTTCGACGCGCCGACCACCGAGCGGCAGGTCGGCGGCACGGCGCTGGTAGCGGCTTTGGATGCGACGTGACGAGGTCCGGCAGTCTGGGCACGTCGCCGTCGCAGATCCGGACCTCACGACCAGACCGATCAGATCGCTGCTGACATCGAGGTGATCGACGACGAAGCCGGCGGGTACGAGGCTCGACGGCCTGAAGCGGGGGCGCATGCTGCGGCTCCATTCTGGATATCCGCGACTTCAACGCTGCCGGCATCGGCGAAAGTGAGTCAGAGCCAAAGTTGCACGCCGAAACACAGTCAGTTCATCGGCGGTGATCTTCTTCCGCCAAGATCAAAGGGTATGGGTCGAGAACAGTGCGGCCAGAGTTGTGCGCACGCGCGCAAACCCCGTGGAGTGGGTCCACTCCAGCCACCGCCCCGACATAGATTGCGAAGGCGGAACTGGTCTGGATTTGCTCCGCCTCGTGGCTGGTTCTTAATCCGCACTACAAAACACTTACGGAAGCTGATCGTCCATCGAAATGATAAGCTTTACGCCGACATGGTCGCCGCGCTGCCACATTCGCCTGACTGGGAACTGTGTTTCACGACCACGAACGAACAGGTTGAACTCGGTTGGGAGTTCGTAGCGACGAGAGACAGCGAGCTTGGCACCCGTCGATGACAGATCCCTGATCACACAAGGAAGCTTCTCTCCATTCGCAAGTTGAATTGAGGCGAGCAGCGTGACAGGAGAGCGAGTGCCATCATTACCACGCCGTTCGACTCGCGAGGGAATTAGGTTATTTCTACTCATCAGATATGCTTGCTTTGAGCAAGTTTCTAAATTCACGGCTCGTGCCACGGCTAGATCAACAGGCGACAGCTTCATTTACCTTGAGGGCGATGGAATGGACCGGCTCATGGCCTAGCCGATGTGATGGCGTCTTCGCGAGTAAGTGCCGCTGGTTGATCAGGAGCTGCTCGATCATCGCGGGGGTGAGCGGGTTCGACAGATGAAAGCCCTGCACCTCGTCGCACCCATGTTCGACGAGCATGTCGAGTTGGTCTGACGTCTCAACGCCTTCAGCGATCACATTGAGACCGAGCGAGGCCCCGAGCGCCAGGATGGCGCGGACCACTCCCAGACCATCCGCATCTTTCCCGACATTCGCAACGAATTGCTGATCGATCTTGAGCGTGTCGAACGGGAACATCTTGAGAAGGCTGAGCGACGAGTAGCCGGTACCGAAATCGTCCATCGCGAGGCGGATGCCGAGATGCTTGAACTCTTCCAGGATCGCCCGGGCCTTGGGCACGTCATCCAGAAGCGCGCTCTCCGTCAGCTCCAACTCAAGGCGGGATGCAGGCAAATTCGTCTCGGCCAGGACTTGTTTCACGAACTGGACGAAATCGCCGGTGCGGATTTGAAGCGACGAGACGTTGACCGAGACCCCAACCTCCGCCCAACCGGCTGCGGCTTGGCAAGCCGTGCGCAGCACCCATTCACCCAGCGGTACGATCAGCCCACTTTTCTCCGCGAGGGGGATGATGTCGGCGGGGACGAGCCGTCCCCTGGTCGGGTGGTTCCACCGGATCAGGGCCTCAACGCTCCGGACATTGCGCTGCCTTGTCTCGAAGCAGGGCTGATACTCGAGGGCGAATTCCCCCGCTGCCATTCCACGCCGCATATCGTCCACGAGAGCCCGATAGGTCAGGACGCGCTCGTTCATCGAAGCAGCGTAGAAATTGTAGGTGCCCCTGCCGCTCTGCTTCGAGCGGTACAGGGCCGTGTCGGCCGCGCGCAGCAACTCGTCCGGTGTGCGACCATCCGTGGGCGCCACGGCGACGCCGATGGAGGCACTGATCGTGAAATCCCCGCCCTCGTGCGCGATCGGTGCGGCGATGGCATCGAGGAGCGTCTGGCAGAGCGCTTCGATGCGTTCATCCGGCAGGTCGGCGGCGATGACGACGAACTCGTCGCCACCGATCCGAGCCGCCAGCTGATCGGGCCTGAGCGAGCGCCTAAGCCGGTCGGCTACCTCGCTTAACACCCGATCGCCAGCCTGGTGGCCGAAAGTATCGTTGATGGGCTTGAAGCGATCGAGATCCAGATACAGCACGACCAGCCGATTGTCGGCGTTCGCGAGCGCCGCCGTCATATGAGAGAGAAGCCGGACGCGGTTCGGGAGGGTCGTGATCGCGTCGTGGTGGGCCTGCTTCTGCGCATCGCGATAGGCCTCCGCCATGGCGACATCGGCGGTCACATCGGTCGCAAGACACACGATCCGGAGGGGCTGCCCGTCCAGGCCGAGAATTGAGTTATAGGTCGCCTGCACCCAGACCTCACGACCGCCTTTTCCGATGAGACGGTAACGATCGGAGAGGAAGCCGCCGCTGCCAAGTCGATCCCAGAAAGCGGCGTATTCGTGAGAGCCTGCTTGATCCGGGTCTATGAGCATCCTGTGATGACGTCCGACCACCTCGTCACGGGAATAGCCGAGGCTCACCAGAAAGCGGTCGTTGATCTCGCGGATCGCGCCGTCGAGTTCGAGCAAGAGGACCCCTTGCGACTTGTGAATGGCAGTCAGCTGCCCGTCGATCGACGCCTGCCGCAACTTCTCCGCCGTGACGTCGGTGGCGTATTGCACGATCTTGAACGGCCGCCCTTCCAGATCGAAGATCGGGTTGTAGGCTGACTGGAACCAGACTTCGCGACCGTCGCGGGTCACGTGCCGGAACTCTCCATTGCGATGGTGTCCGGCGGCTAAACCGGCCCAGAAATCCTGGCCGAAGCCGTTGGCAGGACCGATCAGAATAGCGTGCGGGTGTCCGCGCACCTCGCCGAGACGATAGCCGAGAATGTCGAGAAACTTTCGGTTGGCGTCGAGGATCGTGCCGTCGAGATCGAAAGAGGCAACGGCCTGCGCCTTATGGATGGCTGCGATCTGACCCTGATGCTCCGCCTGACGCAATTTTTCGGCAGTGACGACTGTTGCGTACTTCACGATTTTGAACGGTCGGCCCTCAACATCGAAGATCGGGTTGTACGTCGCCTGCAACCAGACTTGGCGGCCCCCGCGATCGATCCGAATATACTGCCCGGACTGATGCCGCCCCTGAGCGAGGTTGCGCCAGAACTCGGCGTATTCAGCCCCGTGGGAATAGCTTTCATCGACAAACATCCGGTGGTGATGGCTGACGACTTCATCGCGGGTGTAGCCGAAGGCAGATAGGAAGTTCTCGTTCGCATCGAGAATGATCCCGCCCATGTCGAACGTGATCACGGCGTTCGACTTATCGATCGCGGCGATCTGCCACCCGAAATCCGCTCGCTGCAGCTTTTCGGCAGTCACGTCAGAGCCGTACATCACGATCTTGAACGGCCGACCGGCCATGTCCAGGATCGAGTTGTAGGATGCCTGAAGCCATACGGCTTGGCCTCCACTGCTGATATATTTATACTCGTCTGCGATGAGCCCCCCATCGGCCAAATGATTCCAATGATGGGCGTACTCATCCGACCGTTCGCTACCGCCATCGACAAAGATGTCGTGATTTTTCCCGATTATGTCTTCGCGAGCGTAGCCCATCGTTTCGGTGAAAAGATCATTCACGGCGGTGATCGTGCCATCGAGCGTCATATGGACGACCAATTGCGCTCTATTGATTGCAGTGATCTGGCCACGCTCATCGAGCTGGCGCAGTTTGTCTCGCGTAATCTCGAAGGCGATCTCCGTGACGTGAAGCAAGTGGCCGGCTGCATCGAGGCACGGTCGGTATGTGCTGCGCAGCCAAATGTTGCTGCCATCCCGACTGCAGCCGCGACGGTCGACGCGCACGGTTTCGCCGCGTTCCATGGCATTCCAAAGGCGGCCGAGGTGGTCCGTATCCGAGACGCATAAGGTATCGCTGTAGGGCCTTCCCGCGAGTTCTTCAGGCCCGTAATCGAACAGCGCGGCAAACGAGCTATTCGTACGCAGGATAATCCTGTCTCGTGAGAGAACCGCGCTTCCGAACGACGCGTTCAGCGCCGCGGTCTCGGCTTCAGCGAGACTGGGGGCGGTAATCTTCTCACCGACGGCTGTGCTGATTGAAGGTGAACGTCGGGCGATGAGCTCGGCGGCCCGCGCAAGAGCGTCCAGCATCCGCGTGGCTTCGTCTTCGCTATCGCTCTCACAGATGCGATCGAGGCTTTCCTCGAGCAGAGCTTGGGCCTCTGGGTCGCCGCTCGCGAAGATGATCGATGCCACCGGCAGGCGACGGTCGGAGACCTCCCCTTGCCACAAGATTTCGACATCCAAGTGCTCGAACGCTCCAGTGATCCTGCTCTGGGCCAGTTCGACATCGTCGCGCTCTCCTTCGAGGGCGAGGCACAGCCGCCCGCGATGAAGGGCGATGACTCCCGCGGCGCCGGTTCCAGGCGCCCGCTGCATGGTGGCGATGACCGCAGCCAGGTCGGCACAACGTTCATCCAGGCCATCGCGCGAGGGACGAGCGCCAGTCGCAATAAGCTGGACAATCGCGAGCTTAACTGCCGGCATGATCTAAAGATCTCTAGAGGCTCTACAACTCGTGGTTGAAGGCCGTACGCGCCGGCTATCGGGGTGCATTCCGGGCGTTACACAACCAGCGTTACTGGAGGTTAACAATCTACTAGCGGCAGTAACTCGCCATCCGTTTGGATATTGCTCGCCTGATTTCGGCGCGCCGGATTGGCGGCCTGACCCAACGATCCCAAGGCGCTAGGCAGTCGATGCTTTTTCACCCCACTCTGTGAATGCAAGGCCAATTGAGAGGCTAATCACGAAGACTTTTTCCAGTATCGTTTTAGACATAGGCATTTTGACGCGGACTATCGTTCATGCAGTATAGCTCAACTTTTACATTTAATTAGTGATTAGATCATTACATATGCAAGTATGTCGCTGGAATGGGCGCAAATACGTCTATTTATACTGTGGCACAACATAATAATCGCGACGCACTACCATGTCGGACGATGATTTAGCGGGCGATCAATCAGGCCGCGCAAGCGAAGAGCGAAATGGTCTTCGGGCATCGGCCTCATCGCGTTCACATTTAGGGCGCGTTGTACCGTCCAACGCTGATAGAGATAATTACAGCGTCCGACCTTATGTTATTTTTGAACACGGGTATCCTATTGTCGCCCCATCTAAAAGTTGGCGCCAAGCCAGAGAGAGTATCGTCTTAGCAGGCGCGACTTCGACTGGAACCATGTCGAGCACCGCGATTACCTATCGTGACACGTCCTGCACTACGGTCGAACGCTTGGTGTGGGTCGACCCGCGGCTGGCATCTGTTGTCCGAGCGATCGGCGCCCATCACGACGCTCGCTTCGTAGGGCCGTTTAATACTCACATGGCCGATGCAGGTTCGAGATCATGATCGAGCGCAAGCATCACGTGCACGACAGCAATGACTGTGGTGTTGCCCTCCGTGAGTTCGCTGTCGATCCACCTGCGACCGTTGCGCGAGCGTCGGAGCACGCTATCGGCGAGAACGAGGCACGCTGCCGGTTGCATGCTGAGACCACCACGGACATCGTCTCGTGGTGCGATTTAACGGCGCGTCGGCGCTACATTTCCCCCGCGATCACGGCGGTGCTCGGTTTCACGCCCGAAGAGATGATCGGCGCATCCCCGATCGACTCAGTCCATCCCGATGATGCGGCGAGCTTCGCGCGGGTCCTGAACGATCTCACGGAAGGGCGGCTGGAGAGAGCCATGACCTTCCAGCGATATCGCCACGCCGATGGGTCTTGGGTCTGGATGGAGATCTCGTGCAATCTGACGCGCGATCCCGTGACGGGGCAGCCCGACGGCTACGTCGCCAACATGCGTGACGCCAGCGCGAGGATGTCAGCCGAGGATGCGCTTCGCAGGAGCGAGGCTCAGTATCGCATCCTGGCCGAAGCACTACCGCAGATGGTGGTGATTACGTCGGCTGAGACTGGCGAGGCGCTCTACACCAACCCGCAATTCACCGCGTATCACGGAGCGATCGCCCCCTCCAAGCAGGCAAGATTCGCCCTCGTTCATCCTGATGATCTCACCCGGGTCAAAAGAATATGGGTAAGGAAGCGCCGTCTAAGCCGTCGCCACGAGGTTGAAGCGCGACTGCTCCGCCGGGATGGCCTCTATCGCTGGCACAGAATCGTCACGATGCCGATTGCCCAGGCCGATCGGGTCGAGGCGCTCATCAGCACCGCGCTCGACATCGACGAGATCGTGCGGGGTCGTGAGGAGTTGCGGCGAGCTAACGACTTGCTCCGTGTGGCACAGGATGCCGCAGCGGCAGGAGCTTGGGACTATGATCCAAATCACGATCGTGTCGTCCTCTCCGCAATCAGCGCTCGGATGCACTGCCTGACAGCTCCTGACGCCTGCGAGAGCACGACGATCGAGATCTCGATCAAGGATTGGGAGGCGCGCGTCTTCGCGGAAGATCTCGCTGGCGTCTGGGCGGCCGTTGAGCACGGCCTTGCGACAGGAACGACGTTCAACGTCGAGTTCCGTGCGCTGGCACCGGATCATCCAGCCGGCTGCCGGTGGATCCAGTCCATCGGGCGGGCCGTAGCCGATTCAAAACGCGGAGAGGTGGCTCGCTTCGTCGGTCTTCACCTCGACGTCACCAGCCGCCGCTCGGCCGAGGAAAGTTTCCGCTCCAGCGAAGCACGGCTGCGGGTGAGTGAAGAGCGGCTCGCACTTGCCCTCGACAGCAGCGAGGGTGGACTTTTCGATTGGGATATCGCGACCGACGAGATCTGGTTCTCGGAACGCTGGCTGAACCGGCTTGGACTTCCAAGCGTAGCCAGTCCGTTTCGTGCTGGCGAGCTCACGGACGCCGTCCATCCCGACGACAGAGACAAGGTGTGGCAGGCATATCATGCCCACATCTCCGGAACGACACCAATCCTAGAGGTTGAGTATCGGCGCCGACAGGCAGATGGCGACTACTTCTGGGCGATGAGTCGCGCCCGCATCGTCGAGCGTGAACCAGATGGCAAGCCTCGGCGGATGGTGGGAACGATCATCGATATCTCGCAGCGCAAAACCGCAGAGCTGCGCATTCAACACATGGCCCACTATGACAGCCTGACGGGTCTGCCCAATCGCAATCTGCTCCGATCCCGTATCGATCGCGCCCTGGCGCACAAAGTCGAGGCACCGAACCAGCACGCGATCCTCGTCTGCGATCTCGATCACTTCAAGTCCATCAACGACACACTCGGGCATCTCATGGGAGACCGCGTGCTCCACGCCGTGGCCGAGCGCATCAGCGCAACCGTGCGCCGACAGGATACGGTCGCCCGCCTGGGCGGCGACGAATTTGCGGTAGTGCTCGACGACATCGACGGCGAGGCCAGTGTCCAGGCCGTCTGCGAACGGATCATCGCCGTCCTCGACGAACCGGTCATCCTCGATGGCCTGCAGATCGACACCAGTATCAGCATCGGCGGTGCCCTCGTGCCCGGAATTGCCGCCGACGCAGAGGAAGTCTTCAAACGCGCAGACATGGCGCTCTTCCAAGCCAAGTCGGCCGGCAGGGGCACGTATCGACTGTTCGAGGCCACCGCCCACGCTCGCATCGCGACACGAAGCTCGCTCGCCCTCGATATGAAGGACGCAATCCGGCGCGGCGACTTTTTCCTCGTCTACCAACCGATCATCGACGTGGCGGCCGGTGCGGTCGTCAGTTTCGAGGCACTGCTGCGATGGCGGCATCCTCAGCACGGGCTGGTCTCACCGGCCGACTTCATCCCGGTCGCCGAAGATACCGGTTTGATCACGCCTTTGGGGGCGTGGGTCCTAGCTGAAGCATGCCGGGAGGCAACCAACTGGCCGGAGGGTGTCAAGGTCAGCGTCAACGTCTCGGCAGTCCAGTTCCGGTCGGGTCTGGAAGAGACGGTTTTGGGAACCCTCGCGACCACCGGTTTGCCGGCATACCGCCTCAAGCTGGAAGTCACCGAGAGTCTGCTGGTGCAGAACCCCGAAGAGGCGCTTGCCATCCTGCATCGCTTACGTGGTGCAGGGGTCAAAATCGCGCTGGACGATTTCGGCACCGGCTACTCGAGCCTCAGCTATCTGCGGCGCTTTCCATTCGACAAGATCAAAATTGACCGCGCCTTCATCCGCGACATCGCTGACCCGGACGCCGCGGCGATCGTCAGAGCGATGGTCGGGATCGGAGAGCGGCTGGGCATGGGTATAGTCGCCGAGGGGGTGGAGACGCAGGAACAACTTGATCTCGTCCGACGCGAAGGCTGCACCGAAGTCCAGGGCTTCCTGTTCAGCAAGCCCCTCCTCGCGGCGGAGGCCATCAAGTTCGTCTCTGATAATCGTGGATGAGCAGCCTCATACGCATCAATGATCATCAAAATTACTGCACGAAGTTACACGCTCGATGAATATTGAGAATTCAAACCATTGATAATACTATAGATTTAAAAGCACGCTTTTATATATTAGATACGCGAAAACAGGAAGGGCGGCGATGGGGTTGCACGAAACTGGCGATCAGAATCGAATACCAGCACCCAGCGGGCAAACTGTTCACGTCGATAGCAACATTCAAGGCCGTGCGATGCTCGCTGGCGGCAGCGAGTTTCCATTCCGCGCCCATCAGATAAACTTAAAATCGGCCGAAATCATTGCGAAATATCGCGTCAAAGTTGGGCAAATCGTTATAAAGCTTCACTGTGGAATCGCGCCGGACGCGATTTTCTCGCGCAAGAAAAGCTTCTCGTTCTCCAAGTCTCGACGCGGCGCTGTCCCGGCGGCGTCGGGACGCGGTCGCGGTAGTCTTGGCTGTAGGGACGACTCATGCCTCGCTTCTCGTCTGGAGCACGAAATAAATAAACCCTACACTGCTCCGTGAACCTCACACACTCGATCCAGCTCAGACCGAAAACGCTCTAGCTGTGAGCTTATAAGAGGTTGTCCATTCGGTCTGAACCGAGGACGCTGAAGATGCGAGGCTTCAGCGATCCCGGAGAGACTGCATGAACATCCACCAGAATGCGCGTTTGACGCCGTCCAGACGAGAGTGGCTGGTGCGGCTGGTCCAAAGCAGGTGGGGTGGATGGCTCCCGCTCCGACTAACGGTGTCTTGATGCCAAGATGTGGTCGCTGTCGAAGCAGCAGCCACGCTCATGCAGGAGCCATCCCCATGGAGATCACCACCGTCGGCATCGATCTGGCCAAAAGCATCTTTCAGGTTCACGCCGTTGATGCGGCTGGGCACGTCGTCGTGCGCAAAGCTATGAGGCGGGCGCAGGTCGTGCCGTTCTTCGCCAGGCTGCCACGATGCTTGGTCGGCATGGAGGCGTGCGGCACGGCGCACCACTGGGCCCGGGAGCTCATGGGGCTCGGCCATGACGTGCGGCTGATGCCGCCGGCTTACGTGAAGCCGTACGTGAAGCGCGGTAAGATCGACGCGAACGATGCCGCTGCCATCTGCGAGGCGGTGACGCGCCCGAGGTGCCACCCCTGGTCCAGCGCGTGGTGGCCGGGCTGGCCGATCAGATCGGAGCCTTGCAGATCCAGCTAAACCGGCTGGAGAAGGAGTTGTTCGCCTGGCATCGGGACAGCGACCTGTCGCAGCGGCTGGCGACGATCCCCGGCGTCGGTATCGTCTCGGCGCTGGCTGCTTCCGTGAGCGAGCCTGAGCGCTTCCGCTCCGGTCGGCAGTTCGCGGCCTCGTTGGGCCTGACACCGCTGCAGAACTGCAGCGGCGGAAAGGAGTGCTTGGGCCGAATCTCGCGCATGGGCGATCGCTACCTGCGCCGCCTGCTCGTGGTCGGCATGACCTCTCTGGTCCGGCGCGCGAAGGCGAGGCCAACCTCGGTCGACCCGCGGCTGCCGGCGCTGCTGCAGCGCAAGTCGGTGCACGTCGTGACCGTGGCGGCGGCCAATCGCACGGCGCGGGTCGCCTGGGCGATCATGACCCGCGGCGGCACCTACCGCGTACCAGCGGCCACGGCTGCCTGACAACACGGCGAAAACGAGTTTCCAGGTTGCGAGGACGATGAGAGTTGATGGCGAACCGGTCAGACCGGAGCCGGGACACCCCGCCGCCAGTCCAGGGCGTCATAGTTCGCAAAGCAGAGTAGGACCTAGCTCGCGGATGCCATGCGGGAGCCATCCACACAGGACTCGGCCCGAAGGCGGTCGCCGAGACGATAGGCGTCTATCCCAAGATAGTGGCCAAGTGGGTGGCCCGCTTCGCGGCCGAAGGCGCCGCCGGGCTGAAGGACCGTTCCTCGCGGCCTCATCGCCTGTATCGGCCGACCCCGGTCCCGATACGGGAGGCCATCGTGGCCTTGCGTCGGCAGCGCCCGACCATCGCGCAGATCGCCCGTGACCTCGCCGTCTCGCCCGCCACCGTCAGCCACGTGCTGCGGCGGTACGGCCTGAGCCGTATCAAAGACTTCGACCGACTCGAACCCGTGCGTCGCTACGAGCGAGACAGGCCCGGTGAACTGATCCATAGCGACATCAAGAAGCTCGGCCGCTTCGACCGTGTCGAGCACCGTATCACCGGCGACCGCACAAGGCAGAGTTCAGGCCCCGGCATCGGCTGGGAATACCTGCATCTGGCCGACGATGACCACTGCCGACTGGCCTATTCCGAGATCCACCCAGACGAAACCCAGGCCTCCTGCCTCGCCTTCCTGTTCAACGCCCTGCGCTTCTTCCGTCGCCATGGCATGCACGTCGAGGGCGTCATGACCGACAACGGACCCGCCTACAAATCCAGGCGCTACGCCGCGGCACAGTTAGCGCTTCACCTTTGACAAATCGATCTGCTCGATATGAGTAAGAGTATCGTTGGGGTTCGGCCGCAATGGCGGTACTGCCTCAGGGGTGGATTTCGCCCTGGTTGCTTCCGCGGACTGTTCGGGCACCGTCTGCTTTGGGCGCTTTACCGGTTTGTTTCTTTTGCTCGTCGGTGTTGGCGGCACTTCGACGATGTCGCTGCTCGCATCCGTTGAAGGCTCGGGCTGCGTTGCAGTAGACTGCGCGTTATTCTCAATCGTGGTGGGCGGCTGCGTGCGGACATTCCCGTAGCGCAGGATGCAATCCCGGAGCGCGATCGGATCCTTGATCAGCGTGCAGTCGTTGACATTGTCGACTTGGGCCAAGGCCAGGTTCGGCGTGGGCGCAAGACCAACCAGAACGAGGATCGAGAGGAGTTTCGTCACGGGCATCGCGTTGAACCAAGTCGATTAAGGGATTGGCGAGGGCTTGCCGTTCAAACAAGCGGCCGAATGTTTTTCATAGGCAGGTCCCCCGTGCATCCGCTCTCATTACGTGTGGGTTTGGTCGTCGCCCTCGTTCTCACTGCAAGCGATGTCCCGGCGGGCGACGAGGTCTGGATTAGCCAGGTATCAATCTCCGCGCACGCTGCATCCCACACATCAAGCGGCAACCACACCGCGAATTGGCCGAGCTTACCGGGAGGATTGCCTTCGAACCAGCCCCCTGCACGTTCCAAAGATGCTCATTGGGAGACTCTCTCGCTGAGATCCGCATTTGGCCAAGTCACGGCTGACTCATCGGGATCGAACACCAGTCTCACCGCCCGTCAAGATCTTTCAAGCCATTCTGCAAGGGTGATCCAGGCTGACAGTGGCAACGCGATGACGCTGATCCAAAGCGGAGAGGGCCAAACGCTGACGGCCATCCAGTCTGGGCAACAGAACGTAATGAGCCTTCAGCAGGGTGGGCGCGGAAACGTCATCAGCGCGGCGCAGTCTGGAACGATGAATACAATGGGTGTCTTACAAACCGGAAGCGCCAACCGCTCCGTCGTTGTTCAACGTTGAGTTAAGGGCCAGCTAAGTTTTGCTGAGACCGCATCGGCTCACGGGCTTTCGTCCTTGCGAGGGTGAGCGAACCGATCCCGAGAAGCGAGACGCCTTCGAACGGCAGGTATCCTCGACTTGCTTGGATCACGTTCGAAAAAAAAGGACCGGGATCCATCAACTTGTTCCGATTCAATGGAGAGCGGTTTGGTGCGTAAAACCCTTCTCGAACTGAATAGGACTGGTGAAGCCCAGCGGCGAGTAACGGTGGCGGGGATTATAGAAGCCAGCGATGTAACGAGCCAGCGAGGTGGTGGCCTCGGCATGCGTCTGAAAGGGTGCAACAGACCAACTTAATTTTTCCAGCGTCACGAAAAACGTTTCGACCATCGAGTTGTCGAAGCGATTGCTTTTACAAACAACGAAGGCACGATGCCGTGCCCTCTTGGCTCTTCCTGATATTTGTGCGAACAGGACTGACTACTGCGTCAAGATGATGGAGCAAATCTGATCCGAGCTGCCGGATGACGAGGGCTCGTCGCATTAAGGTCAGCGCAATTTCCTTATGAAGACGGTCGCCCGCCGTACAGCCCGCAACCCGTCGGGAGTACAGGTTGAAGACTACTGACAGGTATAACCAACTCTCCCACGTCCAAATGTAAAAGATATCGCTTTCCCCTTGCGATCCGGCCCGGTCGCGCCGAAGTCTTGGTCGAGGTGTTTGGGCGTGATCGAGAAGGTGTGGCTGCTGTTCGTCGTGCGTCGAAAGCGGCGGGGCTAACGAGCCTTCAGTCCGTTCTCCCGCATCAGCCGGGCCGCGCGCCGTCGGCCCGCCGCCAAACCCCGCTCTCACAACTCGTGTAGTCATGCGTGGACTGCCGTACAACTCGTTCGACAGCGTCAAGGCAGATCAAGGCGGCCAGAGCCATGCCCAATATTCCGCTTAAAATCCACCGCCGCTAGAAACCACGCTTCTCGTCCGCCCTCTATCGCGAGCACAACACTATCGAGCGCATGTTCGACTGCGTTAAGGACTTCCGCCGCACATGTATTTGCCAAGGCCATCCGGCGCCCAAGTACTTCGTTACGAACTACCTCTGAGCCACTGTTGTTTGCTTGTTATAATAAATTTATTTGACTGTGTGCAATAATATGATGGGGTTAAAAATACTCATTTGAAAATAGTTTTGCATTTGAACCACCAGTCTGATGATTGCCGTATTCTTTTTGGCGAAAAGTTCATTTGTAAAATTATCCTCGACAATCAGCGAAATTATTCCCGATAAATAGCCAATTTGCAAGCATAAGAATGAGCCTGAAAATTCTCAAAAGAGCATACTGCCAAGTTCGCCTGGTAAAACTAGCCCTGTAACAATGACAAAAAATAGCGCCGTCAGGACAAAGCCGATCACCGAGACATAAAATGCGCACACAATTCCGAGCACAAGACATAGCATTATGGTCAGAATATATATCAATACGACCGCGCCACTTCCGTCTTTTATTTGATAAACCCATACGTTATTTTTGGCGAATTTAAATTTTTGCATCAACTGCAGCAGATTTGTTCGTGCTACCGTTATGGGTCCGAACGCTAATACACATTCGCCACGATGCAGCCGCGACCCATGCTGGCGCAAAGGGCCTTTTCCCCGGTAACGGGAGCCGTCGCGCCTATCTTCCGACCCAACGGGTAGGCCGGCGGCCGACGCCTCGCTTCACCCGCATGGTCGAGCAAGGCCGTCAGGCGACTCTGGCTCGCCATCAGCTTCATCCCGATTTGCCATTCGGCGGATTGCAGACGCGCGAAGGTAGGGGTCCGAGGCGCGCGCGGCCCCGGGAGCGACGCGTAGTCGACGGCCGGCAGGGCCATGGTCCCAGCCGGTGCCCACTCATAGGCGAAGCGGCCGGTGATCGACCGAACATAGTTCTGTGTCTCGAGCGGCAACCCGCTACGCCCGGCGAGCCACGCCCGAACACGCCCCTCACCGGCATTATAAGCGGCCGCTGCGAGCCCCTCATTACCGAGTCGTCGCTGCAGATCCGCGAGATGCTCGGCCGATTTCGGCAGGGCCTTCTGAGGGTTGAACGGATCGTCGAGGCCGACCTGCGCCGCGGTGGCTGGCATGAACTGCGCGATGCCCTGGGCGCCCGCGATGCTGACTGCGTTGGGGTTGTAGCCGCTCTCCTGGCGGATCAGGCGCTTGAAGAAATCGACAGAGACACCGTGCTGCTGCGCGGCAGCCTCGGCCAACGGCTCCAGGGCCCGACGCTCAGGCAAAGTGGGCGCCGCACGGCTTGCCAATGGGACCGCCAGGACGGATCGCCCCGTGGCGATTGAGAAATCGATGGAGCCATGCGCCCGCGACAGCTGAGCAAGCAGAGCCGCTTCACCTTGGCCGATAGGGGAAGCAACAGCTAGGGACGCCGCGTGTGAAACGAGCAGCACAATTCCCAGGCCGATCCATACACGATGGCGTGCCATCCGCTCTCGCCCTCTCCCACGCACTGCTTCGGGCTGTATTGTGTTCAAATGTCACACGGCATGGCGCCGCGAGCAATGCATGTCGGCTGTCATGACTTCCGATGTGCGCCGTCTGTGTTGATTTTGAGTCAATACGATCATCGCAGCTCTGGTGCTGCGCGACGTTGTCGAGGTGCCTTCCGTTGGCCCCGCGGGAAAGCATATCGACCGCGACGAACGTCGGCTTGCGACAGGGAGACTAGCGGGCCTTCACCGAAGGCTTGATCTGCAGCACCGACACCTCGTCGATCTCGCCGACTTGGCGACGGTCGCTCGTAGGAGCGCTGACGACGGGTGTTGCCTGTGCCGTCGCAACCTGGGTCTGATTAGGCGCGACCTGCGGTGCACGGGCCTGCTGAGGCGCTACAGGGACTGCACTTGGCTTCCCGAGCACGCCGAAACGAATGCGGACATAGCTCACTTGCTGCTTCTCTGCGTCGAAGCCGCATTCATAGATGGCTCGAACCCACTCTCTTTGCGGGCTAAGGAAGCGGATCGAGTCGCCGCGGTAGCGCGCAATAGAAGGCGCGTCCGCTTTGCCGGTATCGGCCTCCTTGAAGATGCCTCCGACCGGCCTCTGCAACCAGTCGTAGTCCCCCGGCGCTTCATTCTCGATTCGACCGACGCAGACATTGGTGGCGCGTTCGGCATTGTTGCGAACGCATTGGGCGTCGCATATCGAGGCCGCCGCGTTGCCGCTCAGTGCTGACACCGAATTTCTCGTCTCGGGCTGTGCCGATACGATCGACGGGAAGGTCAGCACCGCAACGATAGTCGCCAGGGTAGAATATTGGGCCATAGCCTCTAACGCCTTTAGAGTCCGAAGACATCGCCTGAATTAACGCCGGGAAATTTCGATAATTATTGCTATTCTAGATCGCTTATGATCAAAAAATTATGTAGCATTAAACATTATGATGAATGGTTCTGTATAGTACTTGATATTATAAGATCATAACGAGCAGCTTAGGTCATTCTTTTCGAATATTAAACGCGTAATCTTGTATGCGCCTGCCGCTGTCGATCGAGTTGGGCCAGGAACTTCATGGCAGCCGGCAAGCTTTCGCCCACCGGCTGCTTTATTGATCGAATATTACTGTCTGATCGTCGCCACGTTGCCGGAGCCCGCCTGTACGGCGTTGGCCAGATTGGCGCTACCAGTCTGCGAGATAGTCAAAGTGTTCTGCGCGGCCCCACCGTATTGATTCTGCTGCGCATAAGCACGGTTGTAATAACCGTCCTGACTGATCGTTGCACTATTCCCAGCCGCGCCGCCCTGCTGAGTCAGGTTGATGATGTTGTAGCCAGTGCCCTGCTGAGTAAGGTAGGCGTAATCCCCACCGGACGAGCGCTGATCGTTGCTGATTTGGTTCCCATTACCAGAATACTGATAGGCGTAAGCTTTCGCGCCGGTGCCGGATTGGGTGCTGACGATCAGGTTGCCCCCACCACCATTCTGGTAGGTATCGAGAGAATTGTTGTTACCATACTGATAATTATAGATCTGAGATCCAGAGCTCGATGCGGTCTGGATGGCCTTGAAATCGTTGTCGCCTCCGGTTTGCAGATTGTACACCAATCCGTCGGCGCCAGCCTGATCGATCGTCGCGGAGCGATTGTTGCCGCCACCAGTCTGCTGGTAGTTGTAAGCCGTGTTGTGGTATCCAGTCTGAGTGACGAGAAGATTCGCAGTCCCCTGCAGCTGGTAAGACTCCACGCGGTGCGAACCAGATCCACCCTGCGAGATCGTCGCATTCGTGGTTCCGGTCGTTTGTCTTGCGTAGGCAAAATTGTTGTCGGAATTTTGATCGATTCTAATCATCGAATACTGAGCACTTCCGTTGCGCTCGATTTGCTCAGCATAGGCCCTATTAGAGTTTCCAGTTTGATTGACCGTGGTTGTGGCAATGGAGGCAACCTGCGTAACTGAAGCCTGGTTGTCATTACCCTGGTTCTGCGTCACGATCGCCGTAGCGCCATTGTTGCCGCCATCTCCAAAGCCGCCTTGCGAGATGGAGATTACGCTGTTCGTAGAGCCGGAATTCTGCGTCGCTTCGGACGAGTTACGGGTCGCGGTCTGGCCGTCAGTACCCTTTTGATCGATGTAGATCTGGCCATTATAGACGCCTTGCGTCTGCGTGGCCTTGCTCGTGTTCGCCACGCCATCCTGGTTGATACGGATGTAACGGCTATAGTTCACTTCATTTTGCTGAGACGTTTCGGCAGAATTGCCGCTACCACTCTGAGAGAGATCGACAGTGTTATTGCTGCCTGCGTACGAGCCCGTCGTGAAGGCAAGCGTCGCCACGCCGGCGGCCAGCGCCAGTAGATGCTTTTGCATGATGCGTTCCCCTGGAGGCGCCGACACGTAGATCCGCGTCTCGCCATTGTATTTGCCCGCGGCGAATGCCGCCTGGATTGTTAAGACGTTTCGAATCGACGCTCAGATCGATCCTTTCGCTTAACAATTCATTTAGTACAAGTGGCCCGGGCGGCTCGCATCATCCATTCGAATGAAGTTCTTGTGGCCGACTACGGTTGATTGCGTTTTCGTTAATGGCGGGCGCAAAGGGGTACTGAGTACGATGACAGTTTGGCCCCCCTGTTACTTGCGGGGACACCTTACGGAGATGCGGCTGCATTAAAGTGCTAATACCCCTTCCTCGAAGAAAATTTTATTCATTCGCAAGCGACGGCTAGTATTTTTGATGTGACTTGAATTCGCAGCAGATCGGTTTCACTGCTCTGCTTGATGGTTTTAGATAAGCAATCTTTGGAAATAAGCGGAAAAAATCTCAGATAAGAATGGTCACATCGGCAGATGTGGCTGAATAACCAGGTAGAACCGCTGAACGACGATCAGACGATGGCGCACCGTTCGGTCGATGCCAGAGCAAGCGTATCATCCAAAGAGATGATGTGCTCTCTGTGCAACGCGAGGAGGCCTTCTTCCGCAATCTGAGTCGGAACGCATCAAATATTGAGTTTCAAATTTTCCAATTTGTCATATCCCGAGAAGGAAATGCTTCGAAAGCGCTATTTCAAGAGAGCCGCCCAAAAGCACATGCAATCATATTTCCACTTGAAATGTCCTCGAAGGCACGTTTTGTCTAAATCGAATATTGTCTGGAAGGTCCACTTCGCTCATCCACTGCGCATAATGCCAAAATTAAAGGCGGTTTGCTTATACGGATCCCCGCACTCCGGACCGATGTATCATTATACGTTCTATACTACTGAATTCTTCGAAAGTAACGCTTCTGAGCGCTTGCAGCAGCTACGCATTGTATCACATTGCATCTCGGATATATATTTCCATCATAAGTGGTGCGCAGGCCCTTGAGGCGGATGCCGTGATGGCGGGTAGCAGTGCAAACTCAGGAACCCTGGCTCAATACGTTGGAAAGAATGGGCTGTGGCGGTCTCATCATCGATACGCAGGTCAATGTCCTCGCGTCGAACGCGACGGCGTTGCAGATCCTAGGAAGGGAGGCGAGCGATTTCGCGTCGGAAGAACGGCCGGAGTGGCAACGCGAAGCGTTGAAGCGGTTGTTCTCGCGCGCCGACACCAAATTTCGGATCGATCAGGAGGCATGGATCACGGTCCAGCACGAGGATGGCGCCCCCCTTGTGCTGCATGCGATTCCGCTGACGAATGCCCTCAGGGTGGCTCCCCCGGACGGTCGCACGATGTTGGTGATGGTCGACTTGAGACAGCGCCCGCGCCCGTCGGCCACGGTCCTGCAGCGATTGTTCGATCTGACGCCCGCCGAGGCCCGTCTCGCCCTCGCCCTCGGGTCCGGCCTGACCCTTCAGGAAGTATCGGACGAGACAGGCTTGAGCAACGCGACGCTCCGCAGTCAACTGTCCTCAACTTTCCACAAGACCGGTACCCGGCGGCAACCGGAACTCATCGCTCTTCTCGCCCGCGTTGCGATCCTCCCGTGAGAATGCGCGCAGCTTCGTGGCGGCTCTTACGGAGGATGGCATGAGCGGGCTTCTCGGCCGCCTCGCCCGCTTAGTCGGCGTGGTCCTGGGAGCTAGCCCGGGGGCGGCCAGCGCCCTCCCGCAGGACGATATCTCCTGCGCCATCGATCTCAGCCTCACAGACGGCCACGCACAGATCCGCGGCGTCGCCATGGGGAAGGCCGGCAGCCAGGCAACCTATCGGCTCGTCGTCCGCAAATCGGGTGACACCGGGACATCCAATCTCAGCCAAGGCGGACAGATCGTCATCGCGCCGACCGGTCGCGCGATGGCCGGATCCGTCGATCTCTCGATCGAGGGTGGGGCGACCTACGAGGCGGTCCTCAGCCTCAATGTGGACGGTGTCGTCCGGGAGTGCCGTGCGGCCGGCCGGGCCGATATGAAGCTGTGACAGGTAGAGGTGCGCCTATGAAGTTCCAACGCCCCGCTCTCGCGATCCTGGCTCTCGCCGCTCTCGGCGCCGGTCACTCGGTCGCCCAGGACAGCAGCGTCTACATCTCGCAGGTTGATCGGAATTCCTCGCCCACGAATGCCCGGCGTCTCACCTCGCAAGACACTGCATCACGGATCCAGAGTAATGCCAGCGTGCCTGCCGGCATTACGTCGACCGCGACCTCCAGCAACCTCGGCTTCGACCTGACGACGTCCATTGGTGCCGCGAACGCTGTAACCGCTGCCGGATATGCCGCGAGCGGCGCAGGCAGCCAAACCAGCAACATCGCGGTCATCAACCAGTATGGCGCCAATAATACCGGTAACATCGACCAGAGCGGAACCGGGAACTTCAGCAGAGTGGATCAGTACGGCATCAACGGCCGCGCAACGGTCGATGTCACAGGGAACAACAACCGAACCGTGCAGACCCAGCTCGGCCTTGGCGCGAACCAATCGACCATCGCTGTGAATGGGTCAGGCAGTGCCATCACCACCGGCCAAGTGGGGCTCGCCAACTCGACGAACATTAATGTTGCAGGGGATGGCTACAATATTACGTCGCAACAAATTGGCGGTGGCCTCAGCAGCTCTATCACGACACAGCAGCCGGGAGGGGGGCTCAGCTACTCGTTCGGCACGACGAAAATTGATACCGGGGCAAAGGCCATCACCGTCATTCAGACCGGCGTCGGCTCTGGCGCCAATGCACCGACGGGAGCATTGCCGGGCGGTGTTGCTCCAATCATACAGACTGTGCGGTGATTGGTTATTAATGGGATAGGGATATTACTGAATCAAGTTTTGGGAGGGTGATATGATCCGGGCACTGATGGTGGCCTGTGCTGCCCAGTTCACGATCGGCGCGGCCCTCGCTGGCTCGTTGACTTATCAGCCGACCAACCCGTCGTTCGGTGGCTCGCCGCTCAATGGTGGCTGGCTGTTATCGCAGGCGACGTCGCAGAACATCTTCGTGCGCAAGCGCCAGCTTGCCGATGCAATGACTCAGGCGGCTCTTCAGGCGCAGCAGCGGCAGACGACGGTCTCGACGGCGTCGAACTTCGCCTCAATCATTAATGCTCGGCTCCTGGCTGCGGTCGCGGACAGGATCACGAACGCCATTTTTGGGGAGAACGCCCAGCAAAGCGGTACCTTTGTTGTCCAAGGCACGACGATCCAGTTTCAGCAGATCAATGGCAACGTGCAGATCACGGTCAACGACGGCACCAGCGCGTCGACCGTAACGGTTCCACTCGGCTTCTGACATCCGAACCGCATCGACCTCGCCGGATTGTCGGTCCAATTCCCTTACGATCGGGTGCTGCGCAGTGGTTCATCCTGCGCGCAGGCACCGAGGACGCTTATAGCGATGGTCTCGAAGTTTGCCTCGATCATGTGTCTCGCTTTCGCGCTTGCGGGCTGCGAACTCGCAGCTGGTTCGCGTGGACCGCTGGGCGTAGCGCCCCAGATCACTCCCCCCTCGCCGACCGGGATCAGCCTCGAGTCGTTGCCTCCGCCGAAGCGGCCGATCGACATCGCCCTTAGCAACTTCCCCGATCTCACGGGGCAGAACAAGCCGAGCGATAATTTTGCCGAATTCTCCCGTGCTGTGACTCAAGGTGGATCGGCCTTTGTCATCGACGCCCTGAACCGCGCGGGGGGCGGCAAGTGGTTCAACGTCATCGAGCGTGGCGGTCTTCAGGCCCTATTGCAGGAGCGCCAGCTCATCCGCGCGACCCGTCAGGAATTCGAAGGCACAAAAGCCAAGCCGCTGCCGCCACTGCGATTCGCCGGGCTCCTACTTGAGGGTGGCATCCTAGCCTACGACGCGAACACAATTACGGGAGGCGTTGGCGCCCGCTTCCTGGGGATCGGCGGCGACACGAAATATCGCCGGGACATGGTGACGGTGGCACTCCGGGTCATCTCCGTGCAGAGCGGGCAGGTTCTCCTCAGTGTTACGACGACGAAGACGATCTTCTCCGTAGGACTGTCCTCAAGTCTGTATCGGTTCGTCGCGCTGGATCGTATCGCGGAGGCGGAAGGCGGCTTCACGCACAACGAGCCGACGCAACTCGCCGTTCGCGAAGCGATCGAACTCGCCATCTATTCGCTGATTATGGAAGGCGCTGAAAAGAAACTCTGGAGTTTCCGGTCCGATGACCTGTCCGAGCCGTTGAGGCGTCAATTCAAGGAGCGGCCGTTAACGGTGAAGGCAGAGCTGACCGATGGCCTCCCGACGCAGTACGCATCTGCTCCGTTCACTCTTCCCTGGACACGAACGTCCGAGGAGCTTGCGCCGCCCGAGGTCACTGGTCCGGACGAGCCGCGTGAGGCCAAGACTCAGCCTGCCGCACACTAGATAAAACCCTGTTTATCACTGCCGTCACTCAGCAGGATCCATCGTCCGATGCGAACCTCTCTCACCCTGGTTCCCGCCCTGGCAGTTCTCATCGCCTGTACGGCAGCTCATGCCTTCGGCCCGCCGCGAATTAGATTTACGTCCGACCTGTCGGATGTCGCCGGCTGCAGGTTTCTCGGCCCCGTACGATCTCCGCCCAGGACGATCGGATCCCATATCCAGGATGACTATGCAAATTACTACTACGAGGAATTCGAGCGGCGCTTACTCATTCGAGGCGTGACTCATCTTTACATTTTAAATAGATCGGCTCACTGGGGTGGCGCCCAAGCATTTGGCTCGGCCTATACCTGCATAAGTCAATAATTTTTCTAATCGAATTTATTACGCAATGTAGGCGTAAATGGAGAACGTTCTCCGAGCTAGGCATTGCAAATATCATGTGATCGGCTGACTGTGGGCCCGGTTAATTGAGATGATCAGTCGAGCCTAAATAGATGGCATGTCAACAAATCTAAGAATTGATTTTCAGAGCATATGTCGCAAATTGACAATTGCAAAGCGAATGAAAACTTAGCAGTGGCAAAGTTATGAATATAATTGCACCGTTTCAATGATACATGTGTTCATAATTTCGTAATCTCGAGCGCGCCGCTATTGTCGACGACTTAGAGCGCTTTCGGTTTAATCGGGCTCATATCCGGGGGCGGCGACGAATTTGGCGCACTCATCGAATGTGATGGTGTCGATGAGCTGGCAAATGGCCGTCCAGAGTCCTTCACCGTGTGCTCGGCCGCCTTGCGCAGGAGCGCCTTGAGCTTGGAGAAGGCCGTCTCGATCGGGTCGAGGTCGGGCGAGTAGGGCGGCAGGAACAGCAATTAGGCGCCCGCCGCTCCGATTGCCGCGCGCACGGCCGACCCCTTGCGGCTGCCCAGGTTATCCATGACGGCGATGTCGCCGGGAGCGAGTTCGGACACGAGGACACGCTCGACGTAAGTCTGGAAGACGTCGCGGTTGATCGGCCCGTCCAGCTCGAACGGCGCGGCGATCTCGGACAGGCGCAGATCCGCGACGAAGGTGGTGGTTTTCCCGTGGCCATGCAGCACGGGGGAACGGAGCCGCGCGCCGCGTGGTGAGCGTCCACGGGTCCGGGTCATATTAATCGAGGTCCAAGTCTCGTCGAGGAACACGAGACGGGTGGGGTCGAGGTCGGGTTGCCCCTCGAACCACGCCTCGCAAGCAGCCTTCACCTCTCCTATCCTGCTCCGTAGGGGGCTGTCATTTTTGTAGGACAGCCCTCGTGCGTCGAAGAAGGTCCGCAGCGTGGCGAGCCCGACCGCGAGGTCACGCTCGTCCTTCTGGCGAGCGCGCATCTCTTCCAGGGTCATGTCGTTCCGCTCGGCGCTCAGGTCCCGTCAACCACGCGTTTTCGTAGGTTCTAGCTGTAGGGACGACCCATGCTTCGCTCCTCGTCTGGAACCAATAATGAATCAGCCTCAGACCGCCGCGTGAATCCGACACTACCAACTCATCTCAGACTGAAAACGCTTTAGCGCGCACGCTCGACTCGACGATGCACCCGATCGATTGCTCTCCTTACTCCCAATCTTTGCGATGGCACTGGCAAATACTTTTGTTTTTTTCTTAACGTTCGCTCGTTTCTATCTTACAGTTCGCAAATTGATCGATCCATATCTGCTGAAGCAGGGGAGGGCAGGCTCTTTCGGGTGAAGAGCAATCTTTGCCTCAAAACCCGCAAGCCACCGTCATGCCAACGGCTATTTCATGGTGGGACAGTTCGGCTCAATGACCGTGCCCCTACGTCAATAGCGATTCCACGCCGCCGGGCGCGATCTGAGAGCCGATTTTGGCGTTGAAGTTTGGGGTGCGCTGGGTCTCGTGGAAGCGGAAACCGTCCGAGCAGGCGGTGGGCGTGGTGTTGTCGACGGCGCCGCCGAGCGTCGTCGCACCGCAGGTCAGCGCGTTGCCACTCCCGTAGAGTTCGGCCGAGCGCAGGGCGAACGGGGTTACATCGCCAGTTTTGGGGCGGTCAGGAGCAGGTTGTTCAGCTGCTGCTTGTAGAACTTCGCGAAGGCCGTGGTTCCATGGCCTGAAGTCTCCGGGCTGGCGGGTATCAGGTACAGCCGCCCGTTCTTCAGCCGTTTGATGTCTCGCTCCATGGTCCCGGTCTCGGGCGGATTGCGTTCGTCATCGGCGGAGTTGATGGCCAAGACGGTGGCCCCGATTTTCTCCAGCCTCGGCGAGGGATCGTAGCCCCGAGACGCCTCCCATTGGTAGATGTAGTCGTTCGCGTCGGCACCGAACGGTGCTCCCAGACGGGTATCGACGACCTTGTCGGCGAGATCACCAGTCGGAGCCTGTTTCTGCAGGGCCAATGTCCCTCCACTGGTGGCGAGGGCGAAGAAGACGTTGGCAACCCGCAGTGACGGCGGCTGTTGGGTGTACTCGCCATTGGCATAGGTGGGGTCGCGCTTGATCGACTCGACCAGAAGGCGGCGCAGCATCCAATTGCGGCTGGCCATCTCGCTCGGCTGAGAGGCCATGGGGACGAGGATGTCCGTGTATCCGGGATGGGTGACACCCAGGATCCAGGCGTGCATGCCCCCCATCGAATTGCCGATGATGAGCCGAACATGCTCGATTCCGAGATGCTGCTTCAGCAGCCGATATTGTGCCTCGGCCATATCGTCGTAATTGTATTTCGGAAAGCGTGTCTTGAGCCCATCAGAAGGCTTCGACGACTTTCCGTGGCCGATCGCGTCCGGAATGATGATGTAATACTTCGACGCATCGAGCGGCTGCCCGGGGCCAAACAACTCCCCGGCGAAACCAGCCGTCAGCATGCTGGCTGTCGAGCCAGTGGTGCCGTGGAGAACCACGACCGGCTCACCCTTCGGATCTCCGATGGTGACGTAATGCAGATGGAGTTCCGGCAGGACTTCACCGGTGTGAAACGTGAAGTCCTTGACCGTCCAATCGCCGTCCTTGGGAACGGGATAGTCCGCCGCCTGGGCCGCGAAAGCCGCCCAGGAAAGGGCCATTCCCGTCGCTGCGGCCCGCAGGAGTTTCAGCGCTGGCATGTGGTCTCCCTCAATGCTGCAAAACGTCGATGCTCTTCCCGAAGACGAGACGAGTCCTGCCGATAAGAGAGCAGGACTCATCTCGTCGGTACTCAAAGTCGCGCGATATAGGCGGAGAGATCGCGGATCTCGTCGGCGGTAAGTTCCTGTGCGACTTCGTTCATCGCCGGGTCGTAGCCTGGGCGTGCGTTGGACTTGTAGGCGGCCAGGGCCTTGGCGAGATATTCCTCCCGCTGAGCTCGGATACGCGGGATCGCGTCGCGTCCCGCCAAGTCAGCCCCATGGCATGACGTGCACTGATGTTTGCCGATGATCGCCTGGGCGCGATTCTTGAGCGCGTCGTCCGGTGGCGCGCCGGACCAAGCGGGCGGAGGCAGAGTCGCGATGGCGTCTGCGTAGGCCTTGAGGTCGTCGTCGGAGAACCCGGCGGCGATGTCGTTCATCGGAGCCGCCTCCCGCTGCTTCTCCCGGAATTGGAAAAGCTGCGTCACGACATAATCCGCCGGCTGCGCCCCGAGCGAGGGCACCCCCTCGGTCGTGGAGGTTCCCGCGCCGTGGCAGGCGACGCAAGACGTGAGGCGCTCCGGCACGGGGGCCTCGGCAGCCGGGGCTGCAAGCGCAGCCCCGCCCGAGCCGGCGGCGAGGCAAAGCAGCACTCGGACCAGAGTCGCCAAGCGCCTCATCGGGCGTAGCTCACGCGATAGATCGCACCGTTGTAGTCGTCCGAGACGAGGAGCGAGCCATCCTTGGCGACGAGGACATCGACAGGCCGCCCAATATACTTGTTATCCTGCAAGAAGCCGGTCACGAACGGCTCGGTCGAAGCGATCTTGCCATCGGATCCGGTCTTGGCGAGCAACACGTCCCCACCAAGCTTGGTGGTGCGGTTCCAGGAGCCATGCTGCGCGATGAAGATCTGGTCCCGGTAAGCAGCGGGGAACTGCGTTCCGGTGTAGAACCTCATGCCGAGGGAGGCCGTGTGCGGCCCGAGCAGTGCAGCGGGCGCTGTGAATTCGCTGCAGGAATGGCCCCACCCATATTCCGGATCGGTGAAGGTCCCCTGGTGGCAGAACGGATAGCCGAAATGCTGCTTTCCCGGATCCGTCAGAACGTTGAGTTCGTCGTTGGGGATGTCTTCCGAAACCCAGTCGCGGCCGTTATCGGTGAACCACAGCTGCTTGGTCTTCGGATTCCAATCGAAGCCGACCGAGTTGCGGACGCCCCTGGCGATGACCTCGGCGTTCTTTCCATCAAGATCCATCCGCCTGATCTGGGCATGGGTCTCGGGCGGAAGCTGAATGTTGCCCGGCGCTCCGACCGGGACGTAAAGCTTGTCATCGGGTCCGATCGCGATGAACTTCCAGCCATGCGCCTCGTCTTTCGGCAGATCGTCGTAGACGAGCTGGGGCTTCTCGCCGCCGTCGAGATGCTTGAGGATGTCATCGTAGCGCCAGATCTTGGACAGTTCGGCGACGTAGAGGGCACCGTCATGGAAGGCGACGCCGTTCGGGCGGTGAAGTCCTGAGGCGATGGTCTTGACCTCGTGCGCGCCATCCGGCCCGGCCTGCGGGAGGACGGCGTAGACCTTGCCGACGGTGCGGGTGCCGACGAAGACGGTCCCGTCAGGCGCCTGGGTCATCGAGCGGGCGTTGGCGAGCCCGCTGGCATAGACCTCGATCTTGAAACCGTCCGGCACCTTCAGCTTATCGATGGGCAGTTTGGCGGCCGACGTCGCGATCGGCGGCCCAGCGACCGGGGCGAGCTTCGCCGCGCCATTCCCCTCCGGACGACCGTAGAGCGCCGAGCCCTTGTCCACCTGAACGGTCGCCGGTGGGGCGGCGGTCGCCTTGGTTTCCTGAGCCAGGACCGGCAGCGGCCCAAGGGCGCCGAGGCCGAGGCAAGCGACCGCGGCGGCGAGACCGCGAGACAGGTTCGGCGTCATTTTCACTCCCGAGCACAATGAAAGCGACCGGTTACCCCGGTCTGCTGGCCTTCATATGCCCCGAATTTCCGCGATGGCGATGCGATGTGACTCTGCTGAAGCGACAGCTGTTTCTCATCGTCATGGGCGGCAGCACAAGATCACGACTCCGCTGACCTATGCTGGTCATGCGGACTCACTGTGGGATGCTCCACCTCGTCGCGAAGAACGCCTCAGCGTCATTTCCGCGGGGCACAGGCCTCAGCCGCCCTCTCCGGGCGAAGGTGAGACCGATGCCGATCAACACGAGCATTGCGAACGCGCTCGCCCAGTGCAGGAGGATCGCCACCACCGTGTAACGCCGCAGAGCGCTATCCATGGTGGTGGCCCTTCCTCTCGCCTCCCGTCAGTCCTGACGCTCGAAGGCGCCCTCGATGGCGAGGTGCAGATCGTCGCCGATCAGCGGCAGGTAGGTCTTCACGCCGAAATCCGAGCGCTTGAGCGTGCCGGTCGCCGTGAAGCCGACCGTGTACTTCTTGTTCAGCGGGTTGGTGCCGGCGCCGACGAAGGTGACATCGAGCGTCACGGGCTTGGTCACACCGTGCAGCGTCAGGTCGCCCGTCACCTTCGCCTTATCCTTGCCGGCCGGCGCAACCTTGGTCGAAACGAAGGTCATGTCCGGGAACTTGCCGGAATCGAGCCACTGGTCGCCCTTCAGCTCACCCGTGAGCTTGGCGCTGGTTGTCGTGACCGAGGCGACGGGGATCTTCACCGACAATTTGGCGGCGGCCGGGTTCTTCGGGTCGAGGACGAGGTTGCCGCTCACGTCGGAAAATCGGCCGTTGTAGTTCGAGAAACCCATGTGGGAGACGCGCCACCCGACCTGGGTGTGGCCGGGATCGACCGCATAGGTGCCAGCCTGGACCGACGCCGGTTCATGGGTTGCTGGGGTCTGGGCCAGCGCGGTGCCGCCGAGGGTGAGCGTGAGGGCAAGGCCCGAAACGAGAAGCGACTTCACGAATGTCTCCAAAAACGAAACCATAGGCCCCTCACCGCAACGCGCGAGCCAGGGCCGTGAACTCCGATGCCGACGGGATAGCCCCTTTGGCGGTCCAGGTTGAGCCTGCTATTCGGAACTACATGGTTGCGAAATCGGAAACCTTCCTTGGCAATCTGGACGACCTGCGTGCGTTTTGCGCCGTGGTCGATCTCGGAACGATCACGGCTGCCGCACTGAGCCGGGGCGAGACCAAGGGCAGCGTCAGCCGCCGGATCTCGCGGCTGGAGGAGGGGCTCGGTGCGACCCTCCTGGCACGCCATCCCCGCGCGATCTCCCCGACGGAGGAGGGCCTGACCTTCTACGCAAAAGCCCAGGAAAGCCTGACCCTGCTGGACGAGGCGGCCGATGCGGTCCGCGACGCCCACACCGTTCCGACGGGTCATCTTCGGGTGACCACCTCGATCGACTTCGGCATCGAGGTCATGCCGGAAATCGTCGCCAGCTTTCGAACCGCCTATCCTCGGATCACGGTCGACCTGCTCAACACGGATTCCCGGCTCGACCTTGCGGCAAACCGGATCGACCTCGCCCTGCGGTTGGGCGATGCGGAGGAGACGGGATATCGGGCATCCCTGATCCTGAACCTGTGGATCGGGCTTTATGCAGCGCCGGGCTATCTCGCTCGACATCCAGCTCCGGCGAGCATCGCGTCGCTCGCGGACCACGACCTGATCTTTTCGCGCGAACGCCCGGGCACGGCGGGGATCCTCCTCAGCGATGGACAAGGCCGCACCGAGCAGCTCGCCCTTCGCCCCGCCGTGCGCGCCACCGACTTCGCGACCGTTCTTCGGTTGTCGCTCGCGGGTGCGGGGATCGGCTACCTGCCCAACGTCGTCGCGGCACGCGCGGTCGAGACCGGAACGCTCATCCGGGTACTCGCACCCTGGGCGACCGCAGGCGGGGCGCTTCGGGCCGTCAGTCTCGCCGGGCGGGAACTGCCCGCGCGTGTCCGCGTGTTCCGCGATCACGTCCGTGCCGAGATGATGAAGCGCTTCGCGATCGAGCCGGTCCAGGGCTGAGGCTGATAACGTCCAGCGGTCGCACGCGAGCGGGACTGCTCTTTGGGCTGTGTAGAGACGCCTTCCGTCAGGCGCTCCCCTGGAGGTAGCGGTTCGCGATCATCGACGCCGCTGTGCGGTTCTCGACACCGAGCTTGGCGTAGATCGCCTCCAGATGCTTCGTCACGGTGCGATGGCTGAGGCCCAGGATGTCGCCGATATCCCGGCTCGACTTCCCTTGGGCAAGCCACAGCAGCACCTCCGCCTCGCGCGCGGTGAGGGGGAGGTTCGCGCGCAGCCGGGCCAGGCCCTGAGTGGGGTCATCGCGAGAGAGGCGCAGCAGGATTTCGTCGGCCGTGCCCCCGACGAAGCCGAGGGTGCAGGGCGGTCCGCTCCATCCCTTGACGGCCAGAGAAGGGGGCGCGCTCCCGGCAAGGCAGGCCCTCAGCCAATCGACGACCTCGGTCGGAAGCGCTTGCGGACCGCCGGGCACGGGAGAGACGGCGGCGAGCAATTGCCCGGCCTGGGGAGTACACCAAAGGATTGCCCCCTCGGCAGACACCGCCAGGAGGGTCCGACCCGTTGTGTCGAGGGCAGCGCGCGCACTGCGGGCTGCCCGTGCGATGGCGAGGTGGGTGCGGATGCGCGCAAGGATCTCGTCCGGGGCGATGGGCTTGGTGACGTAATCGACGCCGCCCGCATCGAATCCCTGGACGATATGCTCGGTCTCGCTGAGCCCCGTCATGAAGATCACCGGCACGGCGGCAAGATGCGGCTTCGCCTTCAGGCGGCGGCAGGTTTCGAACCCGTCGAGGCCGGGCATCACGGCGTCGAGGAGAATCACGTCGGGCGTCACTTCGTCCACCAGGGCGAGGGCGAGGTCGCCCGCAACAGCGATCAGCACCGTGGCTCCGGATCGCTCGATGGCCTCGGTCAGGAAACTGAGCGTATCCGGCGAATCGTCGACGACGAGGACCACATCGCGGTCGGGCTCACTCATCGCCAGCAAGCTCCTTGAGGACCGTGAGGTAGCGGCGCAGGTCGTAGCTGGCGATCAACCCGCGCATCTGCGTGACGAAAGCCCGGGGCACGGCATCGTCCCGCTCCATCATGGAGAGCTTCGCCTCAATGCCCCGGATATGTCCGATCCGCCCGAGGCGCAGCAGCTCGCCGACATGTTCGGCGCCCGGATGGACGATCGCACCGAGCTCTTCGGCCGGTTTGACCGTCGGAGCCTCCGCCCGGTCCAGACGCAGCAGTGCCCCGGTTCGGTCGAGCACGTCCCGTAGGTCGAAGGGTTTGGCCAGGATCGCATCGTGGGGCGGGCTATCGCCGCGCAGGGGGCTGATCTCATGCACGTTGGCCGACATCATCACGATCGGCCCGCCATAGCCTCCGGACCGGAGCGACGCCGCGACGTCCCATCCGCTGAGGCCCGGCATCGCGATATCGAGGAAGATCAGATCCACGCTCTGCGCCAAGGCCTCGTCCCGCATGAGGGCGAGGCAGGCGGCACCGGCTTCGGCCTCGCGCACGGTGAGGCCGAGCGGTTCGAGGATCGCCCGCATCAGCGTGCGGTGGGCGGAATCGTCGTCCACCACGAGGATAGTGCGGCCCGGCCCCGCGATACCCCGCGCCGCGCCCGTGACCGGCGCGGGGGAGGGAACGAGCGAGGGATGCGCGACAGCCGCCAACATCAGGCGCAGGCGCGCCTGCGTGCCCCCGCCGGGCGCGGCGGCAAGGGTGATCTCGCCCCCCAGCAATTGCGCCAGCAGGTTGGCGATGGTCAGCCCCAGCCCAGTTCCGGGCGTATTGCGTGCGGCGTGTGTCGAGCCGCGCTCGAACGGCTCGAAGATGCGGGCGAGATCGGCTTCGGGGATGCCCGGCCCCGTGTCGCGAATCGTGAAGACGGCGACCTGATTGCGGTAGCTCAGATCGAGGGAGACGACGCCGCGCGGAGTGAACTTGATCGCGTTCGACAGCAGGTTCAGCAGCACCTGCCTCAACCGCTTCTCGTCGGTGGCGACGACCTGGGGCAGGATCTCCGGACGGCTGAAGCGGAATTCCAGCCCGGCCTCGCGAGCCTGGAGCCGCACCATGTCGGCGAGTTGCTCGAGGAAATCCGAGAGTCGCACCTCGTCTCGGTTGATCTGAAGCCGGCCCGCCTCCATCCGCGAGATATCGAGCAGGCCGTCGATCAGGCCCGACAGATGCTGCGCGCTACGCCGGATCACCCGTATGCCGTTGAGCCGGGCCTCCGGGATCGCCGGGTCGGTTTCGATGAGTTGCGCATAGCCGAGAACGGTGGAAAGCGGCGTGCGCAGTTCGTGGCTGAGCCCGACCACGTAGCGACTCTTGGCTTGGTTGGCGGCCTCTGCGCGCTCCTTGGCCTCCTGCAGCTTCGCATCGGTGATCTTGTGGGCCGCGATTTCGGCCTCGTAGAGCGCGGTCTGGCGGCGGGTCTCGGCCTGGGCGACCCGGCGGCTTTCCTGCGCCAGCACGAACAGCCACGCGACGACCCCGAAGATGACGACGAGGATCATGAACACGCTGGTCAGCGCCGCGCGCAGCACCTCGCGATGATCGGGATGGACACTGCTCGCGCCCGCATGGACGATCCCGAGGATCAGGCCGATCACCGCGCAGAGCGTCAGCATCACCGCGAGGTAGCGCCCGAGGGGAGCGCCGATCCAGACGGCAACGGGGCCAGGCAAAATGCGTCCCAGAACCTGCTGCGCCTGCACTTCCAGGCGTCCATGCGGCTTGCAGAGGTCGCCACAGCGTGCGTCCAGCGAGCAGCAAAGCGAGCAGATCGGCCCGTTATAGGCCGGGCAATGGGCCATATCCTCGCCTTCGAAGGGCAATTCGCAGACGCGACAGGTGACTTCGGATGCCCCCCAATCCCGCCGAGGCTTTCGCGCGAGATACCAGCGCCCCTTCGTCGCCCAGGCGATGACGGGCGCGGAGCAGAAGGCGCACCCGAGCGTCAGCATCGGCGCGAAGGCCTGCATCATGGGTCCGAGCAGCCCGAGATGGAGCAGGCAACCCGACAGCAGGGCGAGCAGCATCGCCCCGGTCCCGACGGGGTTCACCGCGTAGAGGTGGGCCCGCTTGAACTCGATGCCGGGCGGCGAGAGACCGAGCGGCTTGTTGACGGCGAGATCGGCGGCGAGCGCACCGACCCAGGCCGAGACGACGCAGGCATAGAGCGGCAGGGTGCTGTCGATGGTCTTGTCGATGCCGAGCATCATCAAGAGCATGGCGATGGCGACGTTGAACACGAGCCAGATCACCCGGCCGGGATGGCTGTGGGTGAGCCGCGAGAAGAAGTTCGACCACGCAATCGAACCCGCATAGGCGTTGGTGAGGTTGATCTTCATCTGCGAGACGAGGACGAAAGCGCCCATCAGCAGGAGCGCCGCGCGGCTGTCCTCCCCCGCCACGTATCCGAAGGCGATCCGGTACATCTGCGTCGGCTCGGCCGCTTCGCTTGCCGGAACCCCGTGAGAGAGGGCGAGCACGGCGAGGGCGGCCCCGAGCAGGATCTTGGCCATGCCGGGTACGATCCAGCCCGCGCCCCCCGCCAGCACGGCCAACCACCAGCGCCGGTCACGGGGGCCCTTGGGTTCGGGCACGAAGCGCAGGAAATCCACCTGCTCCCCCACCTGCGCGAGCAGCGCCAGCAGCACGCCAGTCGCCGCGCCGAACCGCGCGAGGTCGAATCCGCTTCCCACGCCGTCGAGGCCGGGAAAGGCCGCCACGGACCGGAGGGCGGCCGGATCCTTCGCGGCGATGAAGGCGATCGGCAGGAGACTCAGGGCGAGCCAGAGCGGCTGCGTCCAGATCTGGAAGCGGCTGATCAGGCGAATTCCGTAAACCACCAAGGGGATCACGGCGCCCGCGCAGACCAAGTAGCCGAGCCAGAGCGGTAGCCCGAAGCAAAGCTGCAGGGCGAGCGCCATGATTGCCGCTTCGATTGCGAAGAACAGGAAGGTGAAACTCGCGTAGATCAGCGATGTGACGGTCGAGCCGAGATAGCCGAAGCCCGCCCCTCGGGTCAGCAAATCCATGTCGACGCCGTAGCGCGCGGCATAGACCGTGATCGGCATGGCCGTGATGAAGATGATCAAGCCAACGACGAGCACAGCCGCCACGGTGTTGGGGAACCCTGCCGTCAGCGCCAGGGTACCCCCGATCGCCTCCAGGGCCAGGAAAGCGATCGAACCCAGAGCGGTTTGCGCCACCTGAGTGCCCGACCATCGCCGGGCTTTCTTGGCGGTGAATCGAAGGGCGTAGTCTTCCAGGGTCTCGTCCGCGACGAAGCGGTTGTAGTCCCGGCGAATGGGAATGATGCGCTGCGGGCCGCTCATCGTAGTCCGGACCGGCAGGCGATTTGGCAGCGCAAAAAACCACGCATCGACGGACGCAATCCGCCCATGCGCGCGAACAAAAGCATACGCATGCGTGCATCGCCCACGCTATTGCGACTCACAATGCACGCCCCCGCCTAGTATTGCCCGTTCATGGTGCACCGCATGCAAGTCCACGGCCATACGCAAAATCGCGTATAGGCCGCCGCACGACGCCGGATCTAGCCTGACGCAGTCGATCCGGGCCGGACCAAAAGGCCCCGGACGCTCTCAGGGGCAGCAGATGGCAGACAAGACCGACAATGGTGCGGATCACGGCTTGCGTTCGCCCTTGCGGCGCAGGCTCCTCATGGGGATGGCCGGCATTCCGGCGCTAGCGCTGATGCCACGGACATCCTGGGCCGCTCCCGCGACGACAGCCGTGAACACCACCGGCCTCGCGGTGACGGACAGCGAGGTGACGGTCGGCATCCTGCACTCGGTCACCGGTACGATGGCGATCTCGGAGACGGGCGCGCAGCAGGCCGAAAAGCTCGCGATCCAACAGATCAACGACGCGGGCGGGGTGCTCGGTCGCAAGATCAAGATCATCCAGGAAGACGGCGCGTCCGACTGGCCGACCTTCGCGGAGAAGGCGAAGAAGCTCCTCGTCAACGACAAGTGTGCGGCCGTGATGGGATGCTGGACCTCGGCCTCGCGCAAGGCCGTCCTGCCGGTCTTCGAGCAATATAATGGCTTGCTGTATTACCCGACCTTCTACGAAGGCCTCGAGCAGTCGAAGAATGTCTTCTACACCGGGCAGGAGGCGACGCAGCAGATCCTCGCCGGGCTCGACTGGGTGCACAAGGAGAAGGGCGGCGACACCTTCTACTTCATCGGCTCGGACTATATCTGGCCGCGCACCTCGAACAAGATCGCCCGCAAACATGTCGAGAATGTGCTGAAGGGCAAGGTGGTGGGCGAGGAATACTTCCCCCTCGGCCACACGCAATTCAACTCGGTGATCAACAAGATCAAGCTGACGAAGCCGAAGGTGATCTTTGCCGACGTGGTCGGCGGCTCGAACGTGGCGTTCTACAAGCAGCTCAAGGCGGCGGGCATCGACCTGTCGAAACAGGTGTTGATGACGATCTCGGTCACCGAGGACGAGATCGACGGAATCGGCGGCGAAAACATCGCGGGCGCCTACGCCTGCATGAAGTACTTCCAGTCGATCGAAAACGAGAACAACAAGGCCTTCGTCGCCGCTTTCAAGAAAATGTGGGGCGAGAAGACCGTCATCGGCGACGTGACCCAGGCTGCATATCTCGGGCCGTTCCTCTGGAAGATGGCCTGCGAGAAGGCCGGCTCCTTCGATGTCGACAAGGTCGTCGCGGCCTCGCCGGGCATCGAGTTCAAGGCCGCGCCGGAAGGTTACGTCAAGATCGACGAGAATCATCACCTCTGGTCGAAGACCCGCGTCGGCCGCGCAAAGACCGATGGTCAATTCGAAATCGTCTATACCAGTCCTGAGCTGATCAAGCCCGATCCATTCCCGAAGGGCTACCAGTAATCGCTGCCGGAGGGGTGTTTCTCACCCCTCCCTGCCGCCCTCGCGAGCAACGCGAAGCGATCCAGGGCAGCGAGACATCTCAAGACGGTGCGGTTCCCTGGATTGCGCCGCTCCGCTCGCAATGACGGAGCTTGGGAGACTTCGAAACATGTTCGGCGATTACTCTCTAGGCGATCTCGGCGCGATCTTCGCCATGCAAGGCTTCGCCGGGCTGATCCTGTTCTCGGTGTACCTGCTGATGGCGCTCGGGCTCGCCATCATCTTCGGCCAGATGGGCGTGATCAACATGGCGCACGGGGAATTCATGATCCTCGGCGCCTACGTTACCTATCTCTGCTCGAACTTCTTTCAGGCTTACCTGCCGTTCCTCTTCCCGGCCTATTTCTTCGTCGCGATGGGGCTGGCCTTCCTCGCTTCCGGCGCGATGGGAATGCTGGTGGAATGGAGCCTCATCCGGTTCCTCTACAAGCGCCCCCTCGACACGTTGCTCGCGACCTGGGGCCTGTCGCTGATGATGCAGCAAGCCTATCGCTCGATCTTCGGCGCCCGGGAAGTCGGCGTCGAACTGCCCTCGTGGCTGATCGGCTCGGTACAGGTCACCGACACGATCGAGATCCCAATCAACGGCCTGTTCGTGATGGCTGTGACGATCCTGATCACGATCAGCGTCGCGTTGCTGATCTTCCGCTCACGCTTCGGCCAGCAGGTGAGGGCGGTGATGTCGAACCGTGCCATGGCGGGCGCGGTGGGCATCGATACCGAGAAGGTCGACCGCTATACCTTCGGCCTCGGCTGCGGCATCGCCGGCATCGCCGGTTCGGCCTTCACGATGATCGGCTCCACGGGGCCGACCTCCGGCCAGCTCTACATCGTCGATACGTTCCTGATCGTCGTCTTCGGCGGCGCGGCGAGCCTGCTCGGCACCATCGCCTCGGCCTTCTCGATTTCGCAGACCCAATCGACCCTCGAATTCTTCCTGTCCGGCTCGATGGCCAAGGTGCTCACCCTGCTCGCGGTGGTCGGCATCCTGATGCTGCGACCGCAGGGCCTGTTCACCCTCAAGGTCCGTCGCTGAGGAGTGTGAGACCATGACGAACCCGGTCCAGACCCTCTCCCAGTCGGTCTCCGTCAACGACAATCCCTACATGAAGCCGGTGGAGTGGCTGAGCCTGTTCCTTCTGGCGGGGGTGATGCTGATCGTCCTGCCGCTCATGCTGGACGGCTTTCGCCTCAACCTCGTCGGCAAATACCTCACCTATGCCTTCGTGGCGCTCGGCCTCGTCATCTGCTGGGGCTATGCGGGCATCCTGTCCCTGGGGCAGGGCGTGTTCTTCGGCCTCGGCGGCTATTGCATGGCGATGTACTTGAAGCTGGAGGCTTCGAGCGTCGAAAACACGAAGATCCAGTCCACGCCGGGCATTCCCGACTTCATGGATTGGAACCAGATCACGGCGCTGCCCTGGTTCTGGCAGCCCTTCAAGAGCCTTCCGCTGACGTTGATCCTCGTGATCGCCGTGCCGGTGCTGTTCGCGATGCTGATTTCCTTCGCGATGTTCAAGCGGCGGGTCGGCGGAACGTACTTCGCCATCATCACCCAGGCCATCGCCGCGATCCTGACGATTCTGATCGTCGGCCAGCAAGGCTATACCGGTGGCATCAACGGCATCACCGATCTGCGCACCCTCCACGGCTGGGATATCCGCACCGACAACGCGAAGTTCATCCTGTACTTCGTCAATGGCGGGCTGCTCATCGCCTGTATCCTGGCGGCGCAATACGTGAAGAAGTCGAAGCTCGGCCGCATCCTCGTGGCGATGCGCGACAAGGAGGACCGCGTGCGGTTCTCCGGTTACTCGGTGGCGGGCTTCAAGGTCTTCGCCTTCTGCCTCGCGGCCGGGTTCGCAGCGATCGGGGGAGCGATGTTTACCCTGCAGGTCGGCTTCATGTCCCCTTCGTTCGTCGGCATCGTGCCGTCGATCGAGATGGTGATCTACGCCGCGGTCGGCGGGCGCCTGTCCCTGTTCGGTGCGGTATGGGGCACGCTCCTCGTGAATTGGGCCAAGACCAGCTTCTCCGAAAGCTTCCCCGATCTCTGGCTCTTCGGCCTCGGCGCCCTGTTCATCGCCGTCGTACTCGCCTTCCCGAACGGCCTTGCCGGCATCTGGCGCGAGCAGATCGAGCCGCGCCTCACCCGACGGGTGAAAGGCCTGCGGACGCCCGCGCCGAACATGGCTCCGCCCCAGAAGTCGCCCATTGGCGCCCCGGCCGAGTGAGGACCACCATGAACGCCGCGATCCTGTCCTCCCCCATCGTCGGTGCCGAGGCCGCGCCGCCCGATTATCTCCTCGCCGTCGAGGCGCTGACGGTCTCGTTCGATGGGTTCAAGGCGGTGAACGACGTCTCGTTCTACGTCGACCCGGACGAGATCCGGGTGATCATCGGCCCGAACGGCGCGGGCAAGACGACCGTGCTCGACCTCATTTGCGGGCGCACCAGGGCCAGCGGCGGGTCGATCCGCTATAAGGGCCAGGAGCTCACGAAGCTCTCCGAGAGCGCCATCGTCCAAGCGGGCGTCGGGCGGAAGTTCCAGAACCCGTCGATCTACGACGACCTGACGGTGTTCGAGAACTTGGAGATCTCATTCCCGCGCGGCCGCTCGGTCTTCGGCGCCCTGACCTTCAAGCGTGACGCCGAGGTTCGCGACCGTATTCACGAAATCGCCGAGACGATCTTCCTCAAAGATCAATTGAGCGAGCGGGCCGAGTTTCTGAGCCACGGCCAGAAGCAATGGCTCGAGATCGGCATGTTGCTGATCCAGGACCCGGAACTGCTGATGCTCGATGAGCCGGTAGCGGGGATGAGCGTCGGCGAACGCATCAAGACCGCCGAGTTGCTCAACCAGATCATCAAGGGCCGCTCCGTTCTGGTGATCGAACACGACATGAAGTTCGTCGAGGACATCGCCCACCGAGTCACAGTGCTCCATCAGGGCAAGGTGCTCTCCGAAGGATCGATGGACCGGGTCAAGACAGATCCGAAGGTCATCGAAGTCTATCTCGGCCATTGAGGATCGCGATGCTCCAGACCACGCCCCTCGTGCCGTCTCCCGGCATCGCCCCGGCCACCATGCCCGCCCTCGCCGTGGACGATCTCCACGCCGCCTACGGCCAGAGCGAAGTCCTGCACGGACTGAGCTTCTCCGTCGCGCCCGGCGAGATCGTTGCCGTGATGGGCCGCAACGGCATGGGCAAGACCACGCTCATGAAGACGCTGATGGGCCTCGTGCCGGTGAAAACCGGGTCAATCCAGGTGGAGGGCGAGGATGTCGGCGGCCTGAAGAGTCACCTGCGCGTGGCCAAGGGCCTCGCCTACGTGCCTCAGGGCCGGATGATCTTCTCGACCATGACGGTACAGGAGAACATCGAGACCGGGCTGACGGTCACGGGCACCCGCAAGGTGCCGCCGGACCTCTACGCCATGTTCCCGGTCCTTCAGGAGATGAGGAGCCGACGCGGCGGCAACCTCTCCGGCGGACAGCAGCAGCAGCTCGCCATCGCCCGGGCACTCGCGAGCCGACCGAAGGTGCTGCTCCTCGATGAACCGACCGAAGGCATTCAGCCCTCGATCATTCGCGAGATGGGCCGGACCTTGAAGCAGATCCGCGACGAGCGCGGCCTGTCCATCGTCGTATCCGAGCAGGTGCTGAGCTTCGCCCTCGACGTCGCCGACCGCGTGATCGTGCTGGAGAACGGCGCGATCGTCCACGAGGCCGCGAGAGACGGCATCGATGAGGCGGCTGTCGCCCGCTTCCTGTCGGTCTGAGCCGACCCCCTACCCACCAAGACCAGCGTACAAGGGAGAGCAGAGACGATGGCCGAGACGCTTATCAAGGTCGATCTCACTCAGTCGGCCTACGAGAACGACATGGTGCACAACCGGTGGCACCCAGATATCCCGATGGTCGCCTACGTGAAGCCGGGCGCGGACTTCATCGTCGAGACCTATGACTGGACCGGCGGCTTCATCAAGAACAACGATTCCGCCGACGACGTTCGCGACATCGACCTGTCGATCGTCCACTTCCTGTCCGGCCCGATCGGCGTCGAGGGCGCCGAGCCCGGCGATCTGCTGGTGGTGGATCTACTCGATATCGGCGCCAAGGCCGAGAGCCAGTGGGGCTTCAACGGGTTCTTCTCAAAGAAGAACGGCGGCGGCTTCCTTACCGAACATTTCCCGCAGGCTCAGAAGTCGATCTGGGACTTCGAGGGAATGTTCACCAAATCCCGCCACGTGCCCGGCGTGCGCTTTCCCGGCCTGATCCATCCCGGCCTGATCGGCTGCCTTCCGGATCCCAAGCTGCTCTCGACCTGGAACGAGCGCGAGATCGCCTTCGTCAATACAGATCCGGATCGCGTGCCCGCCCTCGGCACCGTTCCGTTCGGGCCCACCGCCCATATGGGCCGTCTGAAGGGCGACGCGCGGGACAAGGCTGCCGGCGAAGGCGCCCGCACCGTGCCGCCCCGCGAGCATGGCGGCAATTGTGACATCAAGGATCTGTCGCGCGGTTCGAAGATCTACTTCCCAGTCTACGTGCCCGGTGCCGGTCTCTCCATGGGCGACCTGCACTTCAGCCAGGGCGACGGCGAGATCACCTTCTGCGGCGCCATCGAGATGGCGGGTTGGGTCCATCTCAAGGTCGACATCATCAAGGACGGCATGGCGAAGTACGGGATCAAGAACCCGGTCTTCAAGCCCTCGCCCATTACCCCGCAATACGACGATTACCTGATCTTCGAAGGTATTTCCGTCGATGAGTGGGGCAAGCAGCACTATCTCGACGTCCATGTCGCCTATCGCCAAGCCTGCCTCAACGCCATCGAATATCTGAAGAAGTTCGGCTATTCCGGCGCCCAGGCCTACTCGATTCTCGGCACGGCACCGGTCCAGGGACATATTTCGGGTGTGGTCGACATTCCGAATGCCTGCGCAACGCTCTGGATTCCGACGAAGATCTTCGACTTTGACATCAATCCCAGCGCCGCCGGGCCGACGAAGTTCCTCGACGGCTCGATCCAGATGCCGCTCTCGCCGGACCTCTGACATGCCGGTCTACGATTACGCCTGCGAGGCCTGCGGGCCCTTCACGGTCATGCGGCCGATGGCGGAGTTTCGCGAGCCGCATGCCTGCCCGGATTGCGGGGCAGCGAGCCAACGGGCCTTCCTCACCGCGCCGCGCATCGGCGGCATGGATGCGGGGCTGAAGGCGGCGCACGCCACCAACGAGCGCAGCCGCCATGCCCCCCGGCGCTCCGGCGCCCACGGGGCCGGTTGCGGCTGTTGCGCGCCGAAAACGAGCAAGGCAACGGCTCCGGCCGCTGCCAAGAGCTTCCCCAGCGCGCGACCCTGGATGATCAGCCACTGACCGTCCCACCGTCATGGCTGACCGTGTGCGGCCATGACGGTGGGCCCTTCGAACGTCGCGCCTAATCCCCCGAAAGACGGACAATCGCCGCGGAAGAGGAGATCACGCCATGATGCATGGGGACATCTCGTCCAGCCAGGACAGCGTCGGCGTGGCCGTCGTGAACTACAAGATGCCGCGGTTGCACACCCGCGCCGAGGTTCTGGAGAACGCCAAGGCGATCGGCAAGATGATCGTCGGCATGAAGTCTGGCCTGCCGGGCCTCGACCTCGTGATCTTCCCCGAATATTCGACGCACGGCATCATGTATGACGCCGCCGAGATGTATGAGACCGCCTCGGCCATCCCCGGGGCGGAGACGGAGATCTTCGCCGCCGCCTGCCGCGAGGCGAAGGTCTGGGGCGTCTTCTCCCTCACCGGCGAGCGCCACGAGGAGCACCCGCACAAGGCGCCCTACAACACCCTGATCCTGATGAACGATCAGGGCGAGATCGTGCAGAAGTACCGCAAGATCATGCCATGGACGCCCATCGAGGGCTGGTATCCGGGGGACCGGACCTATGTCTCGGACGGGCCGAAGGGCCTGAAAATCAGCCTCATCATCTGCGATGACGGCAATTATCCCGAGATCTGGCGCGATTGCGCCATGCGCGGCGCCGAGCTGATCATCCGCTGCCAGGGATACATGTATCCGGCCAAGGAACAGCAGATCCTGATCTCGAAAGCGATGGCGTTCGCCAACAACACTTACGTCGCGGTGGCGAACGCGGCCGGATTCGATGGCGTGTACACCTATTTCGGGCACTCGGCGATCATCGGCTTCGATGGGCGAACGCTCGGCGAATGCGGTGAGGAGGAGATGGGCATCCAATATGCTGCCCTCTCGAAGTTCCTCATCCGCGATTTTCGCGCTCACGGCCAATCGGAGAACCACCTCTTCAAGCTGCTGCACCGGGGCTATACCGGCATGATCAACTCGAAGGAGAACCGGCACGGCCTGTCGGAATGCCCTTACGAGTTCTATCGCCGGTGGATCGAAGATCCGGACGCCACACGCGACGCCGTCCGCGCCATCACGCGCCAAAGCGTGGGAACGGAAGAATGCCCGATCGAGGGCATCCCTTTCGTGGGGCAGGGCGAGGGTCCGCCAGATCCCTGACGGGTCGCATCGCGGATCGGGAACGCGGAAACGGGCACCCCGGATTCCCCGAGGCGCCGGGCGATGGCATCATCGCCTGGTCGAATCCTCCGTGGCGCGGGCGCTGGCCCGCGTGTTTCCCGCACCCGATCCCAGAGGCGGCCAGACGAGGCCGAGCGAGCCATGCGCCGACACCGCTACGCCAAGATCGTCGCCACCGTCGGTCCCGCAAGCAACACACCGGAGATGCTGAAGGCCCTGTTCCTGGCCGGCGTCGATACGTTCCGGCTGAATTTCAGCCACGGCACGCATGACGACCATGCCAAGGTCCATTCGGCCATTCGCGCCCTGGAGCGCGAGGTCGGGCGGCCGATCGGCATTCTTCAGGACCTCCAGGGGCCCAAGATCCGCATCGGCACGCTGCGCGACGGGCGGCTCGACCTCGAGGCGGGCGAGCGGGTGCGCTTCGTCCTCGACGGGTCGGAGGGCGGCAAGGACGCCATCCCCCTGCGCCACCCCGAGATCTTCGCCGCCGTGGTGCCAGGGCAGGATCTGCTCATCGACGACGGCCGCGTGCGGGTGCGGGTCGTCGGCATCGAGACCGACGCCATCGAGGCCGAGGTGATCACGGCTGGAGTCATCTCGAACCGTAAGGGCGTGAACCTGCCGGGCACGCTGCTCGATCTCTCGCCGCTCACGCCCAAAGACCGGGCCGACCTCGCCTTCGGTCTCGAACTCGGGGTCGATTGGGTGGCGCTGTCCTTCGTGCAGAAACCGTCGGATGTCATCGAGGCACGCGGTCTCATCGGCGAGCGCGCCGGGATCATGACCAAGGTCGAGAAGCCCCAGGCGCTGGAGCGGATCGACGACATCATCCGCCTTTCCGACGCGGTCATGGTGGCCCGCGGCGACCTCGGCGTCGAAATTCCGCACGAGGACGTACCCGGCCGTCAGAAGGAGTTGATCCGTGCCTGTCGCCTCGCGGTGAAGCCGGTCGTGGTCGCGACGCAGATGCTCGATTCCATGGTCAACGCCCCGGCGCCGACCCGCGCCGAGGCCTCGGACGTGGCCACCGCCATCTATGACGGCGCCGATGCCGTCATGCTCTCGGCCGAGTCAGCGGCCGGGCGCTATCCCGCCGAGGCGGTGGCGATGATGGACCGCATCATCCGCTCGGTTGAGCGGCACAAGCTCTACCATTCGATCATCGCGGCCTCGGAGCCGGGAGAGGAAGAGACCCCGCCCCACGCCGTCGCGACGGCGACCGCGACGCTGGCAGAGGCGATCCACGCCGCCGCCATCGTCGCCTATACCGCGAGCGGCACCACGGCCGCCCGCGTTGCGCGCAAGCGCCCCGCCGTGCCGATCCTGGCGCTGACTCCGGATCTCGCCACCTCACGCCGCCTCACTCTGCTCTGGGGCGCCCACTCCGTGCATACCGGCGACGTCGACTCCTATGAGGAGATGACGGCCGATGCCTGCCGTCACGCGCAGGACGAGGGGTTCGCCAAGCCCCACGACATCATCGTCACCGCCGCCGGCATCCCGTTCCAAACCACGGGCAACACCAACAACATCCGCCTCATCCAGATCGAGCCTGCACCCGGCGGTTAAGCCGCCGAGGCGGTGGGGCTGGCAGCCATCGCCTTGGTACGGCGATGGCCGATCCAGAACACCAGGGCGGAGCCGATTCCGGTGAGGGCGCAGAGCGGCAGGAGCGCGACCGGGAAGCTGCCCGTCTGCTCGCGGAGAAGTCCGATGAGAGACGTGATCGCCCCCGTGCCCAGGTGGGCCAAGGTGTTGATCGCCGCGATGCCCGCCGCCGTTTGGGCAGGAGGCAGGGTTTCCGTCGCGAGAGCGAAGAACGGTCCCTTGATCGCGTAATTGCCGAGCAGCACCAGCGACAGCAGCACGAGGGTCAACGCGAGCGAGCCGGTGGTCAGCGTCAGGGCGAAGCTGATGCAGGTCAGCGCCAGGGGCAGGGCGGTGCTCCAGATGCGCTCGCCGCTCCTGTCGGCGCGCAGGCCCCAGACGATCATGAAGACCGAGGCGATTCCGAACGGGATCATGTTGAGGAGGCCCGTCTCCATCTCGCTCAGGCCGAAGCCCTTCAGGATCTGCGGCATCCACAGCGACAGGGTGTTGCTGGTGGCCGAGCTCCCTGCGTAGATCACGGCGAGCAGCCACACCTGCCCGTTCCGCAGCACGGAGCCGACGGCGGCGAGGCCATGCGGCTGGTGGCCCGAACCGGCCTCGGCGGCCCGGCGCTCGGCGTCGAGCTTGGTCGAGAGCCACGTCCGCTCCTCGGGGCTGAGGAACTTCGCTTCCGACGGGCGGCTCGGGAGCAGGGCGAGGGCGCCGAGGCCGAGCAGGACCGCTGGGATCGCCTCCATGATCAGGAGCCACTGCCACCCCCGCAATCCGCCCATCCCGTCGAGCTTGAGAAGGGCCGCCGAAAGCGGTGAGCCGAAGAAGCTCGAGAGCGGGATCGCGACCATGAACATCGCCACGATGCGCGCGCGATAGGCCTTGGGGAACCAGTAGGTCAGGTACAGGATCACGCCGGGGAAGAACCCGGCCTCGGCCGCGCCCAATAGGAAGCGGGCGACCGAAAAGCTCACCGCCCCGGTCACGAAGGCCGAGCCGATGCCGACGAGGCCCCACGTGATCATGATCCGCGCAATCCAAATCCGCGCGCCGACCCGTTCCATCGCAAGATTGCTCGGCACCTCGAACAGCACGTAGGCCACGAAGAACAGGCCGCCTCCGAGCCCGAAGGCGGCGGTGGAGAGACCGAGATCGCGGTTCATCGTCAACGCCGCGAAACCGACATTCACGCGGTCGACATAGGCGATGAAGTAGCAGAGCACGAGAAACGGGATGAGGCGCAGGCCGACCTTGCGCATCGTCCGGCTCTCGAACGCCGCATCGGGCGTGGGCGTCGGGGCCATGGTCGTCTCCTCGTGTCAGACGTCGAAGCGGAAGAGGGCGGCGGGCGTCTGCCTGAGGACGATGGCCCGCTCGGCTTCGTCCGGCACCCAGGTGGAAAGGTCGGCCCGCGCCTGGGCCGGGCTCGCCTTCGTTTCGAATTGCGTGTGCGGCCAGTCGCTACCCCAGACGAGGCGCTTCACACCGAAGGCGGTGCGGAGGCGCTCTGCGGCCTCCCGGGCCGTACGTTGGCCGTCCTCGCCACTGCCGATCCGGTAGGCGCCGGAGAGCTTTACCCAGACATGGCCTTCCGGCCCGAAAGCCAGGAGTTGCGCAAATCCGGGATCCGACAGGCCCTGCTTGGGGTCGATGCGGCCGAAATGATCGACCACCACCGGGACGCCTGCCTCGATCAGCGGCGGCAGCAGGGTTTGCAGGCGATGCGCCTCGGCCTGAACCTCGATCTGCCAACCGAGGGCCTTCACCCGCGCGAGATGGGCTTGCCACGCCGGGCTCGCGAAGGCCGGATCGGGCTTGCCGATTAGGTTGAGGCGCAGGCCGACGACGCCCGCCCCGGCGAGGTCGCGCATCGTGCTTTCGTCTGCCTCGGGCGCCAGCACGGCGATGCCGCGCAACCGCTTCGGGTTCTGTCGCAGGGCCGAGACCATGTAGCTGTTATCGGTGCCGAGAAAGCTCGGCTGGATCAGCACGCCGTGGGTCATGCCGTTGCGGTCGAGCATGGCGAGATAATCGACGATGCTCGCGTCGTAGGTGGGAGCGTATCGACGGTCGCCCACGAGAGGCAGGTCGCGGGTGAAGATGTGGGCGTGCGTGTCGATCCGGACCGGCGCACTCTCCGTCGCACGGCTTCTCAGCGGCAGGGCGAGGGCGAGACTGCCCGCCAACAGATCGCGACAGAAGGAGCGCCGATTCATCGGATCATCCCGGTACGGAGGGGAGCGGTGCCGTCCGGCAGGAGCGCCACGGCGAGGAGAACGAGCCCGTAGGCCGTCAAAGCGGACAGCCCGATGGCCGGGCCGAGGCCGCAGACTTCGCTGAGCAGGCTGACAATCAGCGGCAGCAGGGCGGAGGCGAGGCGCCCTGCATTGTAGCAAAAGCCCATTCCCGTCCCGCGCAGGCCCGACGGGTAGAGTTCGCTGAACAGGGCGGCCAGGCTCGCCGGAATGCCGGCGGTGCAGAAGCCGAGCGGCGCGCCGAGCAGCAGCAGCACGGTGCCGTTCACCGGGACCAGCAGGTAGAGCACCACCAGAGCCATACAGGCGGCGGCGTAGAGCGCCACGGTCCGCCGCCTTCCGAGCCGGTCCACGAGCTCGCCCGCGACGAGGCATCCGAGCCCGAAAGCCGCGATGATGATTCCGAGATAGAGGCTCGACTTCAGGACCGAGGCGCCGCGTTCGGTGCTGAGGTAGGTGGGCAGCCACGTGAACAGAGCGTGGAAGCCGCCATGGGCGCCAAGGCCCATCAGCGTGCCCGCCAAGGTCACCTGACGCATGGCGGGGGAGAAGATCGCGAGCGGCCCGGCGGGAGCGCCCGAAGCCTCGCGCGGCCGGATGGGCTCGGGGACATTCCGCCGGATCACGAGGACCAGCAGGGCAGGGGCGAGGCCGCAGGCGAAAAGCACGCGCCACGCCGCGTCCGGGCTGAGCGCCGAGAAGGCGATGGTCGCGAGCAGCACTGCCGTGCCCCAGCCGAGCGCCCAGCCACCCTGGACGGCGCCGAGCGCCTTGCCGCGATGCTCGGGCCGGATCGCTTCGGCCATCAGGACGGCGCCCGCCGCCCATTCAGCACCGAAGCCGAGACCTTGAAGCGCCTTGAGGATCAGAAGTTGGTGAAAGCTCTGCGCGAAGGCCGCGAGGAAAGTGAAGACCGCGAACCACAGGATGGTGATTTGAAGCGCCTGGACACGCCCGGCCCGATCCGCGAGCACGCCGCCGATCCACCCGCCGAGCGCTGCCGACACCAGGGTGACGGCAGCGATCAACCCGGCATCCGTGTGTTTCAGACCGAAGGTGGCGATGAGGGCGGGGATCGCGAGGCTGAAGAGCTGCACGTCCAGCGCGTCGAGCGACCATCCGCCCAGACAGGACCAGAATGTGCGGCGCTCAACCGGACCGATCTCGCGGTACCAGCGGAACAAGGGCTTTCCTCCGTCCCCTTCAAGAGGACTAGTCATTTATATGAATAGATGAACACGACGGCCGTGGGACGTCAAGTCCGGCCCGCCCGGTCAGCGGATCTCGACGCGATACCGGAAATCGGTCGCTGCGCCGCGCGTCAGGCGCCATTCGATCGGGCGGTTGTCGAAACCGAATGCGAGGCGGTCGATCACCACCACGGGTGCCCCCTCGGGAATGCCGAGTGCCGTGGTATCGCTGGCCTGCGCGGCCCCCACCGTCAGCGTCTCTTCCGCGCGGGCAACGATCTCGCCGCAGAGGCGCTCGTAGGCCGGATAGAGCAGATCGCCGATCTCCGCGAGCGGCACACTGAGCAGCGATGCGAACCGCGCGGCCGGAAGCCAGATCTCCTCGGAGAGGATCGGCCGACCGTCGAGCAGCCGGGTGCGCGCCAGGTAGATCGCCTTGGCGTTGGCCTCCAGACCAAGGGTATCGCGGACATGGGCGGGCGCCCGCCGGGACTCGCGGTCGAGGATGCGCCCCTCCGGCACGGCCTGCGTGCCGTCCGGCCCCAGATGCCGAAAGAACCGGAACAGGGAGCGGTCGAAGCGCGGGCGCCGCACGAAGGTCCCGCGTCCCTGCTGACGCTCGACGAGACCATCCGCGACGAGCAGGTCGATGGCTTTCCGCACCGTGCCGACAGCGACGCCGTGGCTGGCCGCCAGTTCCGCCTCGGTCGGGATCGGCTCGCCCGAGCGCCAGACGTTGCGTGCGATCTGGTGGGCGATCTGATCGCGGAGGCGCTGGTAGAGCGGGAGGCGAAGGTCGGGCTGCGGCGCGGTGGTCGAAGTCATGTGAATGACTGTATGAGAAGGCCGACGCCCCGCCAATGGGGTGGGTGCGGCAATTCCAGCCTCTGCAAGCTCGTGGACAGGGCCGATCGTCCGCGCGCTATACTTGCTGTCATCAGTTCTCGCCGGGGAGGGGACCATGGCTCTCGCGGACAGACAGGCGACGATGGCCGGGCGCGATCTCGCGGCCGCGACCACTCCCGTGATCGGCGGGGCACGGACATGGCTCGTCGGACTCACATCCGTGGCGCTCCTCGCGGCGGGCGCGGCGGCGCTTCGGCCCCCAGCCGCGATTCCGGACCCCGACCTCGCGCGGGTCATCCGATTCATGGCCGCGACGAAGGGCGTGTTCGCACTGGTAGCCTTCGTCGCGAGTTATTGGCGGCTCGCACGTCCCGCAGCATTCTGGCGCGTCGCGATCTTCGTCGGCGGCCCGCCCGCCATGGCAGCGGGAGCGGTCGCCCTCTGGTTTTTCGAGAATGCCGGGCTCGCAGCGGCCGGGCTGCATCTCGGACTGTTCGCGATGCTCGCCGCCGCACTCACCGACCGCGACTTCCTGCCGGACTTCGTAAGGCGCCCGCCGCCAGCGGGGCGTGGCTGAACGTTTGGACTTATTTCAGTTTCAGTGCAGTCTTTCTTCGCAACGAGCAGGCCCACGCCGGAACAAGAAGGCCCAACGCTCGGACGCGGAGGAAACATGAACGAGATCGTCAAGCCGGACTCGCTGATCGTCGCCCAGGCCGAAAGCCTGACGGAGACCTTCTTCGGAGGCTGCCCGCACGATTGTCCCGACACCTGCTCGATGCTGTTCGACGTGAAGGACGGCCAGCTCCAGGGCGTGCGCGGCAACCCGGACCACCCGATGACCCGGGGCGGCCTCTGCGTGAAGCTGAAGGATTACGAGAAGCGCCACTACCATCCCGACCGGCTGCTCTACCCGATGAAGCGTGTCGGCCCGAAGGGCTCGAAGGAGTTCGAGCGGATCACCTGGGACGAGGCGCTCGACACTATCGTCACCCGCTGGAAGGCGATCATCGACCAGCACGGCCCGCAGGCCATCGCGCCCTACAGCTACCTCGGCAACCAGGGCCTCGTGCACGGGCTGAACGGCGGCGACGCCTTCTTCAACCGCATGGGGGCCACCGTCATGGAGCGGACCTTCTGCGGTGAGGGATCCTGCACCGCATGGCTGCTGACCGTCGGCCCGACCGCGGGCCTCGACCCGGACAGCTACATCCACTCCAAGTACATCGTGATCTGGGCCTGCAACTCGGTCAGCACGAACCTGCACCACTGGGCCATCGTGAAGGACGCCCAGAAGAAGGGCGCCAAGGTCGTCGTGATCGACGCCTACGCTTCTCGCACCGCCAAGGCGGCCGATTGGCACATCGCTCCGAAGCCCGGCACTGACGGCGCCCTGGCGATGGCGCTCATCAATTCGATCATCGAGCAGGGTCTCGTCGATCAGGATTATGTCGACAACTACACAGTCGGCTTTGAGGATTTGAAGGAGCGCGCCGCCGAGCGCACGCCCGAATGGGCCGCCGAGATCACCGGCGTCTCCGCCGACGACATCCGCAAGCTCGCCCGGGAGATGGCGACCGAGCAGCCGGTCGCCATCCGCATCGGCGTGGCGCTGGAGCGGCACTACGGCGGCGGCCAGACCATCCGGGCGGTCGCCTGCATCCCGGCGCTTACCGGTGCGTGGCGCCATGTCGGCGGCGGCATCACCCAGTTCGGCGTGTGGGAGCACCCCTACAAGTTCGACGTCATCTGCCGGCCCGACCTGATCCCGGAAGGGACCCGCGTCGTCTCGAACCTGCAGATCGGCCGGGCGCTCACCGGCGAAATGCAGCTCGACCCGCCGATCATGTCGATGATGTGCTGGAACTCGAACCCCGTCACGCAGGCGCCCGAGACCGACAAGATCGTCGAGGGGCTGATGCGCGAGGACCTGTTCATGGTTTCGGCCGAGCACTTCATTTCGGACACGGCCTCGTATGCCGACATCCTGCTGCCCGCCACGATGGGCGCCGAGATGGAGGACATGATCCTCTCCTGGGGCCACCTCTACCTGACCTACAACACCAAGTGTGCAGAGGCGCCGGGCGAAGCCATCCCCAACAACGAGATCTTCCGGCAGCTCGCCGCCCGCCTCGGTTACGAGGAAGAGAACTTCAAGTGGAGCGACGCCGAGTGCCTCGAGCACTACGTCGATTGGAACGCGCCGGCCTGTGAGGGCATCGACCTCGACTACATGCGCAAGAACGGCTTCGCCCGCCTCAAGGTCGGCACGCCGGATGACCGCGCCCCGCATAAGGAGGGCAACTTCCCGACGCCGACCGGCAAGTGCATGCTGAAGGTCGAGGGTGCCACGAACTTCGTCGCGCCGCCGTTCCGGCAGATGTACGAGGGCTTCCAGCCGGGCGAGGCGCTCGACCCGCTGCCGGACTACCTCGGCCCGCGCGAGTCCCACACGAACGATCCCGAGCTCGCCAAGCGTTTCCCGCTCAACATCGTCTCGCCCAAGAGCCACTACTTCCTGAACTCGTGCTACGCGAACATGGAGGACAAGCAGAAGGGCCAGGGCGAGCAGTTCGTGATGATCAGCCAGCACGATGCCGATGCCCGCGGCATCCGGGACGGCGACCGGGTGAAGGTCGGCAACGACCGCGGCGCCTTCAAGGGCGTCGCGCGGATCACGGACGACGTGAAGGCCGGCATCGTAGTCGCGACGCTGGGTTACTGGCGCCAGCTCAACGAGGGCACGGTGAACAGCATCTCGTCGGGCGCCTTCACCGATATGGGCCACGCGCCGTCCTTCTCGGACAACCTCGTCGAGGTCTCACGGGCCAACTGAGCGTGTCGGCCCCGGCCGCTTCGGCCGGGGCCGCTCGCCTTACTTGTCGATGGCGTTCTCGATCGTATCCTTGACCTTGCCCCGCTCCTGCTGGGCCTGACCCCGGAGCTTCTGCGCCCGGCCGTCGGCCTTCAGATCCTCGTCTTCCGTGAGGTTGCCGACCCCGCGCTTGGCGCTGCCGACCGCCTCGTTGGCGAGACCCTTCAGCCGGTCGACCGCACCCGCCGTGGTGGGGGTATCGTCGGCGAAGGCCGAGCCTGTCAGGGCGATGCCGATCAGGGCGACGCGAAAGGCAGCCGTGCGGAGGGTTCTCATCCCGATGTCTCCGAATTGTGGATGGGCGCGCGGAGATAGCGGCTGAGGCAGAAGACGCAATGATGCATTCGCACCGGTTCCGGCGCGGAGGGGCCGTTCGCCGCGCCTATCGCAGCGGAACGGTCATCTCGAAATGCAGCCCATCACTGTCGATGGTGCGCTGGAAGCCGCCGCGCAGGCTACGCTCGATCGTTTGCTTGAGCAGGCGCGAGCCGAAACCCGTCCCCTCGGCCTTCACGGCATCCGGTGCGGCGCTGCCCTCGCTCCAGGTCAGCCGCAGGGTATCGCCCGACACGGTGCCATCGAGCCGAACCGCGCCGCCCCCCGAGAGTGCACCATACTTCGCGGAGTTGGTCGCGAGCTCGTGGAAGATCATCGCGTAGTCGTTGGTCTTGTCCGAGCCGACCGTAATGTCGTTCGCGATGGCGACCGCGATGTTGTCGCCCTGCAGGTAGGGCGCGAGGATTCGCTGCGCGAGATCCTGAAGCCGCACATGGCCCTGGTCGAAGCTGCGCGAGCGCGTCGCGAGGGTCGTCGCCTCGTGAAGCACGCCGAAGCGGCGGGCGAGGTCGTCGGCGAATCCGGACGTCGTATGCGCCTCGCGCGAGACGATCGAGGTCAGCGCGCGGGCGACGCTGAACATGTTCGACACCCGGTGCGCCAGCTCGGCGGTGAGCAGTCGCTCGGCCTCCTCGGCGCGCTTGTGCTCGGTCACGTCCATGAAGATGGCCTGGAGCCATTCGCCGACTCGGCCCGCATCGCCGCCGACGCCCCGGGCCGAGATCCAGCGGGCCTCCGGCCCCTGGCCGATGCGGAAATCGAAACTGTACGGGTTCGGATCGGTGGCGCTGGCCTCCCACTCCTGGACCATGCCGAGCCGGTCTTCGAGGTTCACACGGGCGAAAAGCTCGTCGATACCGATGACCGTTTCGTCGGTGCACCAGAATTCCCGGCACAGGCTGTCGAGCCGCGCGAGGCGACGCGAGGGCGACCACGCCCAGAGGCCGACCCCGCCGCGATGGATCGTGTCGCTGAAGCTCGCGAGCGTCCAAGCCTCGTCGGACGCTTCGCCCCGCTCGATCATGCCGGACCCGATGTTTCTGCCAGTGGAACGACCACGTGAGCCATGCCTGATTCATGGCCGCGCGCTCGACCGCAAATGGACAAGTTTCCTTGGTCGAGCAAGGGCCCGCGCGTGGGCCGAAAGCGGGGCCGTTGTCGCATTACAGTGCTGGGACGAGCAACCATCGCCAAGCCCGGCGCTGTGCTCGCCGGAGGCCGACCTACCCGACGCGAGACAACCGGGGAGCAATGAGCTTCGGCTTTGATACGCGGACGGTGCCAATGGCCCAGCCCATGCTACGCTCACGCGCCTTCCTTGATGGAGCGAGTGATCGTGCTGAACAGACGACGTTTCATGGCCGCGTCCGGCTCTGTGCTGGCTGCACCTGCACTGGCGCAGGGCTCCAACTCGCGGGTGCTCAAGTTCATCCCGCAGGCCGATTTGACGGTGCTCGATCCGATTTGGACGACCGCCTACGTCACCCGCAACCACGGGCTGGCCATCTTCGACACGCTTTACGGCCTCGATGCGAGCTACCGCGCGCAGCCGCAGATGGCGGCGGGTCACGTGACGGAGGACGACGGCAAGACCTGGAAGATCACCCTGCGGCCAGGCCTGAAGTTCCACGACGGTACGCCGGTCCTCGCTCGCGACTGCGTGGCGAGCATCGCCCGCTGGGGCAAGCGCGACGCCATGGGCCAGACGCTCATGAGCTACACGGACGAACTCTCCGCGCCCGACGACACCACCATCCAGTTCCGGCTGAAGAAGCCGTTCGTGCTGCTGCCGGACGCACTGGGCAAGGTCGGCTCGCAGATCTGCGCGATCATGCCGGAGCGGCTGGCCAAGACCGATGCCTTCACGCAGGTGACGGAGATGGTCGGCAGCGGACCGTTCCGCTTCAAGGCGGATGAGCGCATCGTCGGCGCTCGCGTCGTCTACGAAAAGTTCGCGGATTACGTCCCGCGCGAGGGCGGCGAGCCGCAATGGACCTCCGGCCCGAAGCGCGCCTATGTCGATCGGGTCGAATGGACGGTTATTCCCGATCAGGCCACCGCCGCATCAGCCATGCAGACCGGCGAGATGGATTGGTGGGAGCAGCCCCCGGCTGACCTCGTGCCGACGCTGCGGGGCCTGACCACGACGATCAAGGATCCGACCGGGCTCATCGGCACCCTGCGGATGAACCAGTTGCTGCCGCCCTTCGACAACCCGGCAATCCGCCAAGTGCTCCTGAAGGTCATCGACCAAAGCGATTTCATGCAGGCGGTGACGGGCACCGACCCGAAGCTGATGTACTCGCCGGTCGGCTTCTTCTGTCCGAAGCTGCCAATGGCGAGCGATGTCGGTCTCGGCGCGCTAACCTCGAAGCGCGACTTCGAGGCGGCCAAGAAGGAACTTGCGGCTGCGGGCTATAAGGGCGAGAAGGTCGTCCTGATGGGCGCCTCCGACTTCCCGACCCTCAAGGCGCTGGCCGACGTTGCCGCCGACACCCTCTCGCGAGCAGGCTTCAACGTCGATTACCAAGTGATGGACTGGGGCACCGTCGTGCAGCGGCGGGCCAAGAAGGACCCGATCTCGCAGGGTGGCTGGAACGTGTTCTGCACCTTCTGGGCCGGGCTCGATCAGGCCAACCCGGCGGTGAGTTCCTTCCTGCGCGGCAACGGCGCGAACGCCGCCATCGGCTGGCCGACCAGCGAGGGCATCGAGGCCCTGCGGGCGAAGTGGCTCGATGCGCCCGACGTCGCCGGGCAGAAGGCGGTCGCCGCCGAGATCCAGAAGCAGGCCTTCGTGGATCTGCCTTACCTGCCGCTCGGCCAGTATTTCGTGCAGACTTCGTTCAAGCCCAACATCACCGGCGTCCTCAACGGCGTCCCGGTGTTCTGGAACGTCAAGAAGGGCTGAGGGCTGCGGCGTCCCGCCGGGTTTGCTGGCGGGACGCTCTCCCGGTCCTATCTGGGCGACGGGAGGACACGCGATGCAGACGATCGATCACGGGAGCCATGGCGAGATCCGCGAGGCGGTCAGGGCGCTCTGCACGGACTTCCCCGCCGAGTACCACCGCCGGATCGATGAAGCGCGCGGCTATCCCGAAGCGTTCGTGGACGCGCTGACCAAGGCGGGCTGGATGGCCGCTTTGATTCCCGAAGCCTATGGCGGTTCCGGGCTCGGGCTCACCGAAGCCTCCGTCATCATGGAGGAGATCAACCGCTCGGGCGGCAATTCCGGCGCCTGCCACGGGCAGATGTACAACATGAACACCCTGGTCCGGCACGGCTCCGAGGAGCAACGCCGATACTACCTGCCGCGCATTGCGGCCGGCGAGCTGCGCCTTCAATCCATGGGCGTGACCGAGCCGACGGCCGGCACCGATACGACGAAGATCAAGACCACGGCGGTGCGCAAGGGCGACCGCTACGTCATCAACGGCCAAAAGGTCTGGATCTCCCGCGTCCAGCATTCCGACCTGATGATCCTGCTCGCGCGGACCACGCCCCTCGATCAGGTGAAAAAGAAATCCGAGGGCATGTCGATCTTCATCGTGAATCTGCACGAAGCGGTGAAGAAGGGCCTGACGGTGCGGCCGATCCTCAACATGGTCAATCACGAGACCAACGAGCTGTTTTTCGACGACCTCGAGATCCCGGCGGAGAATCTGATCGGTGAGGAGGGGCAGGGCTTCAAGTACATCATGACCGGGCTCAATGCCGAGCGTGCGCTGATTGCCGCCGAGTGCATCGGCGACGGGTACTGGTTCATCGACAAGGTCACGGCCTACACCAAGGAACGCGTGGTGTTCGGCCGCCCCATCGGCCAGAACCAGGGCGTGCAATTCCCCATCGCGGAGAGCTTCATCGAGATCGAGGCCGCGAACCTCATGCGCTACGAGGCATGCCGCCTCTACGATGCGGGGGAGCCCTGCGGCGCCCAGGCAAACATGGCCAAGTACCTCGCCGCGAAGGCATCCTGGGAGGCAGCCAATGCCTGCATCCAGTTCCATGGGGGATTCGGCTTTGCCGCGGAATACGATGTTGAGCGCAAATTCCGCGAGACACGGCTCTATCAAGTCGCGCCGATCTCCACGAACCTGATCCTCTCCTACGTCGCCGAGCACATCCTCGGCCTGCCCCGCTCGTTTTAACCAACTCAATCCGATTAATTTACGTAGATATCCGTGAAATCCGGACGACCGTCACCACGATGTCTCAAGCTCGCCGACAATCCATAGGGTGATCGAGCGGTGGATGACCTCTAACGAGCATTGAACGCTGCTTCGGCTTGTTCTATTTTCTAGCAGAGGTTGCATTCTGATTATTCGGCGCCTCGCTCGGGGAGGCGATGATTTGATCAGGCACGTGGCGACAGTCGAGGACGGACAAATCCTCAGCGCCGATCTGTGCATCGTCGGCGCCGGGGCGGCGGGGATCACGCTCGCGCTGGAATTTGCCGACTCGGGCCTGCGCGTTTTGCTGCTCGAAGGCGGCGAAGCGCAGAAACTCCCCGAAGCGCAATCGCTCTATGCTGGTACGGTCGATGAGCCCGACCTGCATAGCCCGCCCGACCGCTACCGCGAGCGCCGTTTCGGCGGCACGACGACGGTATGGAGCGGTCGCTGCCTGCCTTACGACCCGATCGATTTCGACCGGCGGCCCTGGATCGCAGAGAGCGGCTGGCCGATCTCCTACGAGGATGTGGCGAAGCACTATCCGGCCGCGATGACGCTCTGCGAGGCGGGCGATTACGTCTTCTCGGCTGCGAAGGTGAAGCAGGGCGGCATGCGTCCCCTGATCCGTGGCTTCACGACCGACAATTTCGATACGGACTGCATCGAGCGCTTCTCGTGCCCGACTAACTTCGGCGCCCGCTACAGCCATAGGCTGGATGCGAGCCGGAACATCGAGGTGATCCTCGGCGCCAACGTCACCGAACTCCTGACGGAATCGGACGGAGTGCGGGTGCGCGGCTTGTCGGTGCGCGCCCTCGACGGAAAGCAATTTTGGGTTGAGGCACAGCAGGTCGTGCTGGCGACCGGGGGTCTCGAAATCCCGCGCCTGCTCCTCGCCTCCCGCGACCGGCACGCGGAAGGGCTCGGCAACGCCTCCGGCCTCGTGGGCCGCTTCTACATGTGCCACATCGCGGGCACGATCGGTGATCTCCGGCTCGATGTCGGGCCGGGCGACGTGCAGGCGGGCTACGAGCAGGCCGATGACGGCAGCTATTGCCGTCGCCGCCTCGCCCTCACGCCCGCCGCGCAGGAGGCGAACGGGATCGCCAACGGGCTGATGCGCCTGCACTTCCCCGCCATCCCCGATCCGAGCCACGGCAGTGGCCCGCTCTCGGTGCTCTATCTGGCCAAGCCCTTCGTCGGGCACGAGCACGGTAAGCGCTTGAAGAACCGGGGCGGGGAGGGGATGTGGCTGCGCCACGCCCTGAACGTGGCGCGCGATCCATTGGCGACCTCGGCCTTCATGTGGCGCTGGCTTCGCTACCGGACGCTGGCCGCGCGGAAGTTCCCATCCGTGATCGTGCCGACGCGCGACAACCGTTTCAGCATCGATTTCCACGGCGAGCAGGTGCCGAACCGCGAGAGCCGCATCACGCTAGGTTCCGAGATGGATGCGTTCGGCATGCCGCGCCTCGCCATCGCTTGGCGCCACTCGCCCACCGACATTCGCACGGCGGAAGTGGCCCTCGACCTGTTCGCGGCCGACCTCGCCCGGTGGGGACGCGGCCGCCTCACCTACGACCGCGAGGCGGTCGGGCACCACATGCTGCGCGACGGCGCTTATGGCGGTCACCATATCGGGACGACGCGGATGAGCGCGAACCCGGCGAGCGGCGTAGTGGACACGACCTGCCGGGTGCATGGCGTGTCGAACCTCTACATCGCGGGCGCTTCGGTCTTCCCGACTTCGAGCCAAGCCAACCCGACTTTGACCGTCGTCGCGATGGCGCTTCGCCTTGCCGAGACCCTGAAAAAGCGCTTCGCCGCCACGCCGCATCTGACCGGGTCGGACCAGCGCGACGCGGCCTGACCCATCCTACAACCGGGTCCGCAGCCACGCGGCGGCGGCGGCCAGGGCCACGTCCGGCGGCGTACGGGTGAAGGCGAGTTCCGTGCTTGCCCGCCGATGGTCGAGCACGATGTCTTGGCTGAAGGTCCGCGCGAGCGAGGGCGGCACGCAAGCCGGGAGCGGCAGGCCGGACACGACACGCCCGGCGGTGCGCTGAGCGATCGTGACCGCAGGGGCGAGGATCTTGGTCTCGATCTTCAGCCAGCGTGGCGAGATGCGCGTCACCGGCACGGCGCCGATGGCCCGTCCGAGGCCGACGAGATAGGCGTTCCAGCTTTTCGGGTCTGGATCGGAAATGTTGAAGGCTTCCCCCGCCGCGCTGGGCTTGCGCAGGCTCGCGAGGATGGCCGCGACGAGATCGTCAACGTATGTCAGGTTGCAGGTACCGTCTCCGGCCGCGCCGAGATCGCCGAGCCGGTGCTGCCTCAGGAGACGACCCATCCGTTCGGTCCATTGCGCAGAGCCCGCGCCGTGGACGCAGCCCGGCCGCAGGATCACGAAATCCAGGCCGGACCCGGCGACGATGGTCTCACCTTCGACCTTGGCGCGGGCGTAGACGCCGAGCGACGGATCGAGCGGCTTCGATTCATCGACGAGACCCATCGCCGGGCCGTAAACCGCCATGCTGCTCAGGTGAACGACACGCGTCACGCCCGCCTTCCTGGCGGCGGCGCAGAGGTTGCGGGTGCCTTCGACCATGGCCGCGTCGCCGCCCGCCACGCAATTGACCGCCATGTCGATGCCGGTCACCGCCTGAGCCAGTGCGACGGGATCGGTGACATCCGCCTGCCGCGTCTCGGTGCCGGGCGGCAAGGACGCGCTCTGCCGCCGCACCAACGCGACGGGGCGAAACTCTGCCGAGGCGGCGAGCGCGGCAACGAGGTGCCGCCCGATGAAGCCGGTGGCGCCGAGGACGAGAACGGGGATCATGCGCTGTCGGGAGCCTTGTGTCGGCCGGACGGAGCCGGCTCCTGAATGGGCGGGCGGCCATTGAGGCGGCGGATCGCGTTCCGCAACCACAGCACCCGTTTGGCGCGACGGCGCAGACCACGCTTGACGGCACGGGCGCCGAGGGCGGCCCGGCCGCGCGCCGAGGCGGCGGCTTCGCAGGCGAAGAGCGGCAGGTCGGTATCGACCCAATCCTGCTTGTAGGGTTCGTCCCCCACGGTGAAGTCGAACAGGGCGAGGCGCTCGCCGCAGGCCCAGCGCAGCATCGCATCCAGCATCAGTCGGCCGGTGGCGAAGGCGCGCCATTCGCCGGCTTCCCAGCCGAGCATCAGGTAGTAGAACCGGCCGCGCTGGACGAGGCCGAGATGCGCGGCGACGGGCACCCCGTCGACCCGCATCAGATCGCCATGGACGTGCCCCTCCGGCAGGGTCGCCGTGGCGATGCGGTCATAGAAGGCGCGGAAGGCCGGGTCTGCGAAGGCATCCGCGTTGCCGGTCTCGAGCCAGCGCCGGGATTTCATCCCCTGCATCGCCGAAATGATCGGCGCCAGACCCGCTTGCGTCTCAGCCACGGTGAACTCCACCGCGCCGCGTCCCCGCAGCTTACGCCAGCTTCGCCGCTGGCGGGCGTTGAAGCTCGTCGAGAACTTTGCGCAGACAGCCTCGTAATCGCCGTTGATGGCAAGCGCTTGGGCGAGCCCGGCCAGCTTGGCGCCGGGCATGCGGGCGAGGGGGTTCGGCACGGGCCCGGCGACGCCATCCGGCGGATCGAGGGTCGCGGGCATCTTCGTGACATCGAGGACATCGTGCGGCGGCAGGGCCGCCCGCAGGATCTGCCAAAGCCGCGCCGTTGCCGGGCCGTCCAAACCGGAGGCGAAGGCCGGGTCGCAAAGAGGAGCGTTGTAATCGGTCACCCGCCCGCCGAGGAAGGTGATGGTCCGCAGCGATCCGCGCCGGGAGAGCGAGAGCGGCACCAGCATCCGCGCTATGCCATCCTCCCGCAGGATGAGGAGCAGCGGTTCCTCGCCCGCCGCCAAGCCGATCGTGTCGGCATAGCAGGCGAGCCATGGCTCGCTCTGGAACGCATAGCCCGCCATGGTCGCGGGCCGCACCTTCGCGAAGGCGGCGGCCACGTCGCGATGCGTCTCGACGGTGAAGAGGCCGGTCATCGATGACCTCGCGGCATCATCCACCAGCACAGCTTGCCGGCGACTTGCGCCACCTTGAGGCGACGCTTGTGAAGGTCGGCGGGATTGCGCGTAGTCAAACGCTGGAGCGTCACGAGGCCGAGTTGCGCCCCCGCCCGCAAGGTCACGAGCACGGCCTTGGAGAGAGGATGGCGCGCCCGCCGGATGGCGATGACGGCCCATTGCTGGCCGCCGCGCCAGTTGCGTCGGCGGAGCGCGGCGAAGGTGGCGCGGTCGGCGGGCACGACCTCGTGGACGACGGCCTCGGCGCACCAGACCATACGACGCCCCTGTGCGGCGAGACGCACGAACAGGTCGTGATCCTCCCCGCCCACGCGACCCAGAGCCGGATCGAACGGGTTCGGCCCGGCGAGGCAGGTCGCACGGCGCAGGAGAGAGTTGCCGGTGCCCATCCAGCGTCCGCTCGCCGCCGCATCGTGGCGGATCCCCATCGGCGTGCCGCTCGGCGCGGAGAGCCGCCGCCGATGGGGGCGCCCCTCGGGGTCCCATTCCGGCGCACCATCGACGAAATCCGGCTCGACGGCGCCGAACACCACATCGGCTCCGCTCATCTCGGCGGTGGCGACCAGAGCGGCGAGCCAGCCCGGTTCGCACCATTCGTCGTCGTCGAGGAACACGACGAGGTCACCCTCTGTGCCCGCGACGCCCTGGTTGCGGGCATGGCTGATGTTCGGCACCGGATGGGCGAGGTAGCGCACGGGCAGGCCGGGCTCGGCCGCGATGGCCTCGACCACCGAACGGGCGCTGCCGCTCGGCGCGTTGTCCACGACGGCGACCTCCCCCCTGACACCGGGGGGCAAAGTCTGCTCCCGCGCCGTGCGCAGGGCGCGCGCCAGCAAAAGCGGGCGCTCGTAGGTGCAGATCACCACGCTGACGCTGATCGCGGCGCTCACAGGCTTTCTCCCGACGCGATCTCGGCAGCGACCGCGCCGACCGTCGCGATCCGAAGGCCCGCCGCGAGGGCGGCGGCCAGGGTCGCCTCGAACAGGTCCGGCGAGCAGCCCCAGGGCGAAGGACCGGGGGCGACGTCGTGGGTGTAGACGATGAGCCAGCCGCCTCCGCGCGCCACGTCGCCGATCAGCGCCTCGATGCGCTCGCGCGTCATGGACAAGTCGTACAGGGCGACGGCGGGAAGGAGCGCGAGATCGAGCGTCCCGCGCGAGATCCCCGATTCCGTCCCCCGGCAGGTGACGTTGCGCGCGGCGGCGGCCCGCTTCGCGCCGAGGGTCACCTGGCCGTAGGGATAGGCAAAGGAGGCCGGGCGCAGGCCCGGCACGAGGCGGCCGAGGGCCGCGTGATTGGCCGCGAGGTCGCCGTCATAGGCCTCGGCCGGGACGGCACGGGCGTCGAGATGATTGTGGGTGTGGTCGCCGATCTCGTGTCCGGCCGCGTGGAGCGCCTGGACCCGATCGGGTGAAACGATCGGCCCGACCGGGCTCGGTTTCCCCAGCAATCCGCAGGACACGTACCACGTCGCCAGCGCACCCGCCCGGTCGAGAGCCGGCAGGGCGTTGGCGTAGGCCGATTCCGGGAAATCGTCGAAGGTGAAGGACATCGTCGGCGGGAAACCCTCCGGCAACGGCGCGGGACGGCGCGAGAGACGGCGCGCCAGCGCCCGCTCCGTGAAGCGGCCCACCCGCGCGCCGGCCCTGGCGAAGGCTCCACCGGGATCGCGAGAATCCATCAGTGGCCCCTTCGATCCGGCGCGGCGCGCAAGGCATCGGCGATGGCCGCGCGCAGGGGCTTCGGGCAGAAGGCGTCGTCATAGGGATTCGGCCGCGCGGGCAGGCCGTCGCGACGGCGGAACTGCTCGTTGCCATCGACCCAGTTGTCGGCGTCGCTCACGCCCCACGTGACGAGCAGGCGGACGGCCGGCTCGGCCAGGGCGACCGCGAGATAATCCCGCGCCGCCCGCGCGGCGGCCTCGTCACGCTTCGCCACGGGGGCGGGCAATTCGCGATCGACCACATCGAACTCGGTGATGAAGATCGACAGCCCCAGGCTGGCCACGTCCCGCAGGAAGGCAGCGAAGATCTCCGGTTTCAGGTCGCCATGTCGCCCCGGCGCGAGATGCCCCTGAATGCCAAGCGCGCGGATCGGCACGTTGCGGCGGATCAGGCGGTTCAGCAAGTCCAGCATCGCCGCCCGGCGGCTCGCATGCCAGGGCGTGTCGAGTTCGAGATCGTACTCGTTCAGCGTCAGGATCGCGGAGGCGTCCGTCTCGGCAGCCAGGGCGAAGGCGCGGTCGATATAGTCCTCGCCCAAGGCTTCGAAGAACGGGGTCCGGCGCAGGCCCTTCGGCCGGTCGCGCCCAGGCTCGATGGGCTCGTTCACCACATCCCAGGAATGAAGGAGACCCGCGTAGCGCCCGCAGACCGTATGAATGTGGCGCTTCATCAGAGCTGCCATGGCGGTAGGCGTGCGGGTCTGCGCCACCTCTATGGGGAGAGCCTCGTGCCAGACGAGGGCATGGCCGCGCGCCTTGAGTTTCTGCGCCCGCGCGAGGTCGAGAAGCCGGTCGGCCGGGGCGAAATCGAACCGGCCGGGCTGCGGTTCGATCCCGGCCCATTTCAGCTCGACGCCGGGCACGAGCATCCCTGCCTCGGCCAGCGCCACCTGCTTGAGCCGGGACATCTGCTCGATGGAGGTCGTGACGCTCATGCCGAACAGGAGCCCGCGCGCTTCGGCCAGGGCGGCGAGGCTCGGACGCGGCGCCTGGCACGCGGTCGCCGGCAGCAGAGGCGCAGCACCGAGGCAGGCCGCCCCCGCCAGCAGGGCTCGCCGGTCAATGATGGCCATGCATCGCACCGTCCAAGGACGGCGCGCGTCCACCCTGCGCCGCGCGCTGGCGCATGCGCTCGGCAGCCCGCGTGCGGCCGATCACTAGCGCGAGGTGCTGATAGGAGCGCACGAAGGCGAGATAGCCGGGCTTGTCGAAGCGGCGCACGCCCTGCCGCCACGCCTGGAGATAGCCGAGCAGCATCGCGACGGCGCCGACGACGCGCGGACGCTTGTTCAACCGGTAGACAGTCGCCGCCAGCATGAAGAGCGGGGGCGTCCCCATCACCCAGGCGCCGAGGCCATGGCGCATCCGGCCATGCCACAGGCTGATGTGGCTCGACCCCATGGGCCGCAGATGGATGAAGCGAAGCTCGGGATCGGGAAAGCTCGTTGCCCGCATGCCGTGCATCCGGCAGAGATGGCAATCGATCCCGTCCCAGCCGATGGAGACCGGGAAGCCGCCGATCTCCCGCCACGCCGAGACGCGGTAGAACTTCGTCATCCCGACCGCGAACTCGTCGGCGATATGCTCGCTAACCAACTCTCCGGTCGCGGCCTCGCGGAAATACGGTTTGCCGCTGCAGGTCGCGAGAAGGGGATCGCTGTCCATCTTCGCGACGAGGCCCTCGAAATACCCATCCGGCAGGTCGAGATCCATGTCGAGCTTGCACAGGAACTCGAACTGCGAAAGGTCGACAGTGCCGAGGCCTTCGTTGAACGCCTCGATGACCCCCGGGCCGACCTTGCGCACGCCGCGATCGACGCGACGGACCACGTCAAGATAGGGCATGCGCCCGCGATACTCGGCGAGGATGGCCTGCGTCTCGTCCGTGGACCCGTCATCGACGAACACGAGCTTGGCGGGAGGCAATGTCTGGCGCAGCAAGCTGTCGAGGGTGGTTCGAAGGGTGCTCGCCTCGTCCCGGCTCGGGGCGATGACGAGGTAGCGCCTCTCAGACCCACGCCTGGAGAGCGGCTTTACCGCATCAACCTGCTCCATGCCCGATCCTCACGAACTGTTACTGAGACGACCTGTATTGTAGCACATAATTCGCCCGCGTCTCTCAGTATCGAGCACCAGCCACATGGATGAAGATGTATACCCACACGTTTTCGGTCATGGCCCTTGACGGAGCAGAGCGCGATCCTCTCTAGTCTCATTAAGCGATTTCGCACGAACCCGCCACAGAGCACCCCGAAAACTTTATGGTGAATAGTCAACGAATGAGATCGGGGAGCCAGGGACCAGTACGTCTTGGGTCCAGACATCATGGGGATTGAACCCGCCGGTGCATCCGGGAGCCTGCGGGCTTCGGCCGTTCGCGCGCGCTCGCAGGAGCCGTCGGGCGATGCACGGATGCGTCCCGTCACGACGTGGCAACTCATCGTCACCATCGTCGCGACGCTGATGCTGCTCGGGGTCAATTTCGGCACGAACAGCCCGGTCGAGGACATCGCCACGCAATCGAGCGCCCTGAACACGCCGATCCAGGCGGCGATCCTCGGCGCCCTGGTCTGGCTCGGTTATCATTACCGCACCCTTCAGGCGCGGGCGCTGCCGGTGCTGACGCCGTTCCTGCTCGTGCTCGCCCTCGCGGCCTGCACCAGCCTGTGGTCCCAAGCGCCTGATGCGAGCTTTCGCCGCTCGGTCTCCCTCGCGAGCCTCATGGCGCTTGCGGTCTATGCGCATACCGTGTTGGGCACGCTCGCCTTTTGCCGCGTGCATGTCCTCGTGACGTGGATCGCCGCCGGGGCAAGCCTCGCGGCGGCGGTGCTGATCCCGCACTCCGCTTACGATCTCGGCGAATACGCGGGCGCCATTCGCGGCGTATTCAATCAGAAGAACTCGCTGGGCGACGCGATGGTCGTGGGCACGCTGGCGCTGATGTACGTGGTGCTCAAACGGCAGCGCGTCACCGCTCTCGACCTCGCGACCCTGGTCATGGCGGTGATCGTCATCCGGCTCGCCCAATCGACCACGGCGCTCGTGCTGTTCCTGATGATCGTCACCAGCACGGTCTATGCGCTTCTCTGGATGCGCGGCACGAGCGGCTCGATCTTCTGCATGATCCTGCTCACTGTGCTGATCCTGTCCTTCACCCTCGTGATGGTCATGGATCCCAAGGCGGTGTACGGGGCGCTCGGCAAGAACGAGACGCTGACCGGCCGCGTCCAAATCTGGCAGGCCGTGAAGCAGGCGAGCGGGGGCTGGCCGATCCTCGGCTACGGCTATTCCGCGTTCTGGCTCCCCGACACGCGCATGGTCGGAGACATCTGGTACGAGATCGGCTGGAAGGCGCCGAGCGCTCATAGCGGCTACCTCGACACCATCGTCCAGATCGGCCTGCTCGGCCTCGGCCTCCTGGCCTGGACGGCTCTCCTGACGACGTGGCGTGCGTTGAAGGCGATGGGCACCGGCAGGCTGGCGGAAGGCTGGTGGACGCTCACCATGCTCGCGATCCTCGCCCTGTACAATTACGACGAGTCCTCGTTGCCACAGCCCGACATTCACATGTTCCCGTGGGTCCTGGCCTTCCTCGCCTGCTCCTGCTCGCCCAGCCCCCACGTGCTGCCCTACGGCGCGGACCGCGAGGCGGCCCCGCTCCGCCTGCTCCCCTGGCGGCGGCGGCCATGAACGCCGCCGTGTCAGTCGCCATCGACGGGCTGTTCGGCTGGTACATGCCGGGCCGCTCGGGCCGGGGCGTGGTGCTGTGCCCGCCCCTCGGTTTCGAGGGCGTGGCGACCTATCGCGGCCTGCGCGAGCTCGCTCTGCGCCTCAACGCGGCGGGACTCTCGACGCTCCGCATCGACTATCCCGGCGAGGGAGAATCCGGAGACGCGTCAGCGGGCCGGATCGCGGGCCAGACCGGCGCGATCCGCCGGGCCGTCCGCTACCTGCGAGACCATGACGGGGCGGAAGAAGTCTACCTCGTGGGGCTGCGCTTCGGGGCGACCCTGGCCGCCCTGTCGGGTGAGGGGGACGGGCTGGTTCTGCTGTCGCCCTTCGCCTCGGGCCGCGCCTACCTGCGCGCGATGACGCTCTGGTCCCAGACCGCCGACGCGATGCCGGACGGCACGGCGATCCCGCAGGATCCGGCTTCGCCGGTTATCGGCGGGCACCGTCTGAGCCCGGCCTTCCTGGCGGACCTCCCCGCGGCCGATATCAAGAAGGCGACCCCGCCCGGCACCGCGCCCGCTCGTGTGCTCGTGCTCGGAGCCGATCCGGCCGGGCTCGTGGAGTTCTACCGCGCTCGCGGAAGTATCGCCTCGATCGAGCCGTTTCCCGGCCAGTCGCAATTCCTCGCCAACCCCTACGGCGCCGAGGTCCCACACGAGGCCTTCGCCAACGTCGTCGCCTTCGTCGCGGAAGGCACCCCCGCCCGCCGCGTCGAGCCACGCCCGTCCGAGCCTGACCCCTGCATCTCCGGCGAGGGATGGCAGGAAAAGCCCGTGCGTCTGCCCCTCGCCACCGGCATCCTCTGCACGCCGACCCGTCCCCAGCCCGGCGCGCCGCTGGTCGTCTTCATCAATTCCGGCATGAACATCCGCTCCGGTTACGGGCGGCAGAGCACGGACATGGCGCGCGTTCTGGCCGCATCCGGGATCGCGTCCTTCCGCTGGGATCTGCGCGGCGTCGGCGAGACCGAGGACCGGCCGGACGGGAAATATCCCCTCTATGTCGAGGACACGGTCGGCGAATTCCGCGCCGTTCTCGATCACGTCACCCCGCCCGAGGGGGTCATCGTGCTCGGGACCTGCAGCGGCGCCTATCTGGCCTTCCATACGATCTGCGTCGACGAGCGCATCCGGGCCGCGATCCTCGTGAATCTGTACAAGTTCGACTGGGACGGGAGCGACGACCTCGACGCAATCATGCGCCACCAATTCCGCAGCACGGCGAGCTATGCCTCGCTGTTGAAGCGGCGGGAGGCCTGGTTGCGACTGCTGCGCGGGGACATCCGCATCGGGGCCATCTCCCGCCATCTCTTCGGGGCCGGGCTGGCTCGCGTGCAGGGCAAGATGGCCGCGTTGCTGCGCTCGCGGGCGGACCGCGCCCGCATGGTCGCCGGACGGATCGCGTCGCTGCGCCGACGCGGGCAACGGCTCGTTCTCATCTACAGCGCGGGTGATGTCGGCATTGCCGATGCTCACGCACAGCTCGGCCGCTCCCCGCGTGGGATCATCCGCCGCCTCGGACGCGACTTGTTGATCGTCCCGGGAGCCGATCACAACTTCAGCACCGATGGCGCGCAGGAAAGACTGACCGGGATCGTTATCGACCTCGTGCGAGAAACGAGGGACGCCGCCCAATAACCGGACGGCGAACCGATTTGACTTGAACCGGGGCGGCATCCTTGGCACGCCCCGGAGCATGCAGGCACCACGCAAGCTTCCTCGCCCGGACTCGGCCCTCAGACGCATGCTGACCGGCGAAGCCGGCAGCGGCCTCGTTCTGATGGCGAGCGCGGCACTCGCCCTCGCGGTGGCGAACTCGTCCCTGGCCGATCTCTATTTCGGCGCCCTGAAGGCCTATCTTGGCCCGCTCAGCGTCCTGCACTGGATCAACGACGCGCTGATGGCGGTGTTTTTCCTGCTGGTCGGGCTGGAGATCAAGCGCGAGATGCTCGACGGCCGCCTGAGGACATGGCCCGACCGCATCCTGCCCGGACTTGCCGCCCTCGGCGGCATGGCCGCGCCTGCACTGGTCTATTGCGCGGTGAACCTGTCTTCGCCGGAAACCCTGCGCGGTTGGGCGATTCCGGCCGCGACGGACATCGCCTTCGCCCTGGGCGTGCTGGCCCTGCTGGGCTCGCGAGTGCCGGTGTCGCTCAAGGTGTTCCTGACGGCGCTCGCCATCATCGACGATCTGGGCGCGGTGGTGATCATCGCGGCCTTCTACACCGCCGATCTTTCACTCCCGATGCTCGGTGGCGCGGCTCTGACGGTCGCCGTGCTCTTCGGGATGAACAAAGCGGGCGTGACCCGCCTCGCGCCCTACCTGCTGCTCGGGCTGCTGCTGTGGGTCCTCGTGCTCAAATCGGGCGTGCATGCCACCGTTGCCGGGGTGCTGCTGGCCCTGACGATTCCGCTTCGCCTCAGCGCCGGGAAGCCCGACGATGCGGCCTCGCCCCTGCACCGGCTCGAACACGCGATCCAGCCCTGGTCAGCCTACCTGATCCTGCCGATCTTCGGCTTTGCCAATGCCGGCGTGTCGTTGGCCCAGTTCGAGTGGAAGATGCTCCTCGAACCCGTCACCCTCGGAGTCGCGCTCGGCCTCTTCATCGGCAAGCAGGTCGGCGTTTTCGGCTGCGTCCTCGCTTGCGTGGCCACAGGGCTCGCGCAGCGCCCCGCCCACGCAACCTGGGCGCAGGTCTACGGCGTGGCGATCCTGTGCGGTGTCGGCTTCACGATGAGCCTGTTCATCGGTCTGCTGGCCTTCGCGGAGACACCTTCGCTCGAATCCGAAGTGAAGGTGGGTGTGCTCGCAGGCTCCATGGCCTGCATTGTCCTGGGTGCCCTCGTCCTGCTCGCCGCCCCGGCCAAGGACGTAACTACACGCTGAAGTAGCAAAGTGCTCGGAGCTGCAAGAAGGGCCAAAGCTTAGAAAAGGATCATTCGACCACGGGGCACTTACCCGTGAGTGGTCCTCAGGCTTTTGAGCCCGCTAGCTCGGCCTTTACTCTGATGAAGCGTCGCCTTTTTCTCACAACCCTGTGATGGCTGTTGCATTTCTATCGCATGGACGGCAGCGCACCCAAGGTGCCGATGGCGCATTAACCATCCGTTAACCATTGTAAATTTATTCCTTCGATCATCAAAAAACGACCTTAGTACAGCTACCAATTGCAACGCCGAAGTCTTCACAAGAATTCCGCGAAGCAACTCCCCCCAAAACAAGCGAGACCGCCAGGCAATTGCCTTCCACGCCCGTGCTCGATGCACAGGGCGGCGGCAGAGCCTTGCGCCTTGAGGACGAACCGGAATGTTCATCGTCATCGACGAGCGGGCCAGCGTGACCGATCAATACGTGGCCGGTTTCGGACAGGAGGGCGTGGCCGCCCGCGCCTTCCCGACCGACGGTTTCGAAATCTGGCTCAACGGCGCCAAGTCGCAGGACCTCGAGACGATCGAGGGTGTCGTGCTCGGTGATTGCACTGACCGGGCAGGCTACGCGGCGACGATCCGCGCCCTGTCACACGCGCCGATCATCGCCCTGAACGAGACCCGTTCCCTGGAGCAGACCCTCGCCCTCTTTACCGCCGGCATCGACGATGTGGTGCGCAAGCCCGTCCATGTCCGTGAGATCATCGCCCGCGCCCATGCGATCCGCCGCCGCGTGAGCCGTGGTGCCGCCCTGGAGGCGGAGGCCCCGCGTGCCGGACGCCTCGTCGTCTATCAAGACGGGCGCGATCCCGAGATCGACGGCGAGAGCCTGCTCCTGCCCCGCCGCGAACGGCATATCCTCGAGTACCTCGCCAAGAACCGCGGCCGACAGGTCACCAAGGGGCAAATCTTCAATGCGGTCTACGGCGATCATGAAAGCGCTTGCGAGGAAAGCGTGGTCGAAGGCCATATTTCGAAGCTGCGCAAGAAGCTGCGCGCCCGGCTCGGCCATGATCCGATCGAGGCCAAGCGCATGGCGGGCTACACCTTCGTAGGCTGAAGCTCCGCCTCAATCCACGTCATCCACAGGCCCCACGCATCCCCTGGGAGAAGCCGCACGGTTTAACGCTTCCGTAGCAGGACCCGCGCAATTTTCAGCGTCACCGGAGCGGGAGCGAGCGCGGCAAGGCCGCCAGCACCGCCCGGACCCTGCCCAGGCCTCCGCATTCAGGGGGCCGGAAGCGCCGCGGAATGCCCCAGGGCATAGGCATGATGCCGCTCCGCGAGCACCGGTGCGAGCCCGGATGTCAGACCGACACTCCCCGACCGTTACAGCTCGCCATAGGGTTTGCGTATCATGACCTCCATTCTAACGAACACCTCCGCCACGATCGCGCTGCAGACCCTGCGCTCGATCAACCAGCAGCTCGACACGACCAGCAACCGGGTGTCCACCGGCCAGCGCATCACCTCGGCCGCCGACGGCGCCGCCTACTGGGCCATCGCCTCCACCCTGAAGTCCGACAACGGCTCGCTCAGCGCCCTGAAGGACGCGATGAGCCTCGACAAGAACTCGATCGACGCGGCTTCGGCCGGCCTCAACAAGGTGATCGACCAGCTCACCGCCATCAAGAACGCCCTCACCTCGGCCACTTCCGAGCAGGCCGACAAGTCGAAGCTTCAGAACGACATCAAGGTCGCGCTGAACGCGATCCAGACCTACTCCGACAACACCGTGATGAACGGCTCCAACTGGCTGACGGTCAAGTCGGACGCCACCGGCTTCAGCGCGACGAAGAACCTGGTCGCGGCCTATTCGCGTGTCGGCGCCACGGTCTCGGTCAGCAAGACCCAGCTCGATACGTCGGCCTTCATCCTCTACGACAACGCGGCGACAGCATCCGGCATTGCCGCCAGCACCACTGCGATGACCACGATCGCGAGCGCTGCGACCTTCACCGACGTCACGGTGGCGGCCGCGGCGACGGCCGCGGGCCAGAAGGGCTTCATGGACACGGCCTACACCCTCACGGGTGCCACCGGCATTACCGTTCCCGCAACGGTGTCGCTCAAGACGATCGACATCACCACCGCCAACCAGTCGACGATTTCGACCTACCTGAAGATCGTCGACGCCACGACGCAGCAGCTTCTGACCGGCGCGTCGAAGCTCGGCTCGATGTCGACCCTGCTGAAGTCCCAGTCCGACTTCACGCAGCAGCTCATGGACATCAACACCTCCTCGATCGGCTCGCTGGTCGATGCCAACATCGAAGAGGAGTCGACCAAGCTGAAGGCCCTGCAGACGCAGCAGCAGCTGGGTATCCAGTCGCTCTCGATCGCCAACTCGTCCTCGCAGAACGTGCTCTCGCTGTTCCGCTAAAAGCGATAGCCGCCGATCTCATGTCGGCGGCCCCTCCATCTGGCCACGCTCCGGAGACGGGGCGTGGCTTTTCGCTGCCGTGATTCCTCAGCGGAGAGGCAGGAAGGTCAGCCCCGCGAAGTCGCCGCGCCGCCAGCGCAGGCGCACCCGCACCATGCTCAAGTCGTCCGCGGCGATCACGAGCTCGAACGTCTCAGGCAATGCGAAACGCGCAGGGATACTGATCTTGGCCCCGTCCCGGGACAGATCTCTCACCACGCAATGATGGAGTTCGTCGCCGATTACAACTCGTCCCTGCAAGACGACTCGATTACGCTTTGCCCGAGCAGGGTGTTTTCCGGTCGCGGAGACCTCGCGCTTAAAACCGTTCATCTATTCACCGGGCGCAAATGACGGTTTCCGTTCTTATGTTACTAAGGCTATTGCAGTCGCATTAACTCAGCGTCAAGCATGAAGAGTGAATTCTGACGGCCATCCCAGCCTCAGTGTTTCAGCGCTCATGCCTACCCCGAGACAGGCCGAACCTCGCACCGTCAAGAGCCTCGCCCTGCCGCCGCGCCCGATCACGGGGACGGTCGCGCAGCGGCGCAGCCGGGAGGCGCGCGTCGAGCGGGGCGTGCTCGGTGTCTTCCTGCTCCTTGCGCTGACCGTGAGCGGCTTCGCAGGCTACGCGATCACCGAGGGGACGCGGCCTTACGCCGTGCAGGCTCTGCTTCCGTCCGGGATCCGCAGCTTCGCGTGGAAGGCGAGCCCCGGACCGGAGCGGCCCGCCATTCCCAGTGCCGATTTCGATCCGGTCACGACCGGTGCGCTGCCCGATCGCCGGGCCCCAGCCGAAGCCGCGCCCGAACCGACCGAGAACGGCAGCTACACGCTGCGGCGGATCTCCGGCGGAGTCGCCGTCCTCTCGGAGGCGGGGGGAGGGGAGCGCGAGGTCTCGACCGGCAGCGACCTGCCCGGCGCGGGCCGCGTGCTCGCCATCCGCAACACGGGAGCGGGCTGGGTCGTGATCACGACGCAAACCATCATCGGGCCGTCCCGGCTCTGACCATTCCACGGCTGGCACAGCCTGGAGCAAGCCTCACGACCTAGAGCGTGAGCCAACCGTCGCCGACTTGGCGCACGAGGGAATCGGGCGGCCGTGACCAGCACGCTTACCAGCTACACGCTCATCGCCCGGGATCTGCCGACGGCGATGAAGCGCAAGGCCGCGGATCCGGTGACCGCGCGCGAGACCGCTTATTACAAAGCCAATATCGGAAAGGTGAAATCGATCGACGATTTCCTGGCCGACAAGCGTCTCTATGCCTACGCCATGAAGGCGTTCGGGCTCGAGGAGATGACCTATGCCAAGGCCTTCATGCGCAAGGTCCTGACGGAGGGCGCATCGAGCCCGTCGAGCTTCGCCAATCGTCTTGCCGACGACCGCTACGTCGCCTTCGCCAAGGCGTTCGACTTCTCGAGCCTCAGCACGGCCGCAGGCAGCGCCGCCGTGGAAGCGGGCGCGGATCAGGCCGACGCAGCGGCGGCGCGGCTCTCGGGCAAACCAATCCTGCGGACCATGGATTTCAGCGGCGCGCAGGAGGCGCGGTTCACCCTCACGACCCAACTCGGGGACGGGAAGGTGTCGAACGCGACCATCGTGCTCGACAAGGACGCGCTCTCGGCGGTTGCGAGCGACCTGACGAAGGTCAAGGCCACGGAGATCTACACGGCCATCCAGGCCCAGATCGGCGCCTCATCCCTCGCAGGCCAAGTCAATCCGGGCCTCGACGTGTTCGACAGCGTGGTGTTCACGACCACCGATTACATCGATCTCGGCGCGGACGGGAAAGCGGGTGGGACCGGGGACGACGCGGATACGCCCTATGCCGGAACCGGAGCAGCCCGCACCGTCACCCTGCGCGTCGCCGCCCCTGCCGCGGGCAAGGTCGCGGTCGATATCGGCTTCGGCACCGATGTCGCGCCGGACCTCGCCGCCCAGACTGTAACCGATGCGTATCTTCGCCAAGCGATCGAGAGTGACGCGGGCAGCGAGGATACGGGCGTGCGCCTCGCCCTCTATTTCGCCCGCAAGGCGCCGACGATCACCTCGGCCTACGACATCTTGGGCGACAGCGCCCTGACGCAGGTGGCCAACACCTTGCTCGGCCTGCCGAGCGCGAGCAACGCCACCTCCAGCGACGCCCTGGCCAAACGCGCTGCAAAAATCGCGGAGAAGATCGACATCAAGAGCCTGAGCGATCCGGCCGCCGTCGAAAAGCTCGTGCGGCGCTTCGCGGCGATTTGGGATGCGCAGAACAATGTTGCGAGCGCTCCGATCCTCGCGCTGTTCTCCTCGGATGGCGCGGCCGACGCGCTGGTGAGCTTCGCCGCACGGGCGCGGAGCTGACGCGCCATGCAGAATGGGCTCTACGTCGCGCTCTCCAGCCAACTCGCTCTGGAAAAGCGCCTCACGACCACCGCGCAGAACGTCGCCAACATGGCGACCTCCGGCTATCGCGCGGAGGAGACGCGCTTTTCGGCGCTCATGACCGGAAGCGGGAAGGGCTCGGTGTCCTTCGTCAGCTCCGGCGACAGCTACATCTCGCGGGCCTCCGGCCAGATCACCAAGACCGACTCCCCTCTCGACGTAGCGATCCAGGGCGATGCGTGGCTCTCCGTGGGTGGGGCCGGGGGGCCGGTCTACACGCGGGACGGGCGCCTCACGATGGATCCGACGGGCCGCCTCACCGATATCACCGGGCGCCCGGTCCTCGATCCCGGCGGCTCGCCGCTTCTGCTCGATCCGCAGCAGGGGCCTCCGGTGATCGGGCGCGACGGCTCGGTGCATCAGGGCGTGAATCAAGTCGGCGCCATCGGTGTGTTCACCTTCGATCCGAAGGCCGCGATCAGCCGGTCCGGCACCAATGCCGTCACGCCGAGCCTACCCGCGAAGCCCGTGCAGGATTTCACCCGCATCGGCGTCCTCCAGGGCCATCTCGAAGGCTCGAACGTCAATCCGATCATGGAGATGACCAAGCTCATCGCCATCCAGCGCGCCTTTGAGAGCGCGGCGAACCTCACGCAGCAATCGGAAACCTCGTTGCAGGACGCCATCAAGTCCCTCGGGCCGCAGGGGACGTAACGGGATGGTGGATGCACTCGCACGGCTGGAACAGGCGATGGCCTCGGCAGAGGGAGACCTCGTGCGGGTCGGCGGCCTCGTACAAGAGGTTTCGGCCAGCGCCTGCCGCGTCGGGGGCATCGGCCCCCATGTGCGTCTCGGCGACCGGATGGGCTTCGAGCAGGACGGGATTTCCCAGATCGGGGAGGTCGTCCGCATCGACGCCGAAGGCGCTACGATCAAGACTTTCGGCCCGCGGATCGAGGCAGGCATCGGCACGCGTGTGTTCCGTCTCGGCGCCGCTTCGCTCCGCCCGGATCCGCGCTGGAAAGGGCGGGTCATCGACGCCCTTGGGCGCCCCCTCGACGGAGAGGGGCCTCTCGTCCAGGGCGCGGTGGCAGCGCCGCTCGATGCCGACCCGCCTCCCGCCTTCGGCCGCGCACGGGTGCGTTCGCCCCTGGTGACGGGCGTTCGGGCCCTCGACCTGTTCACGCCCCTCTGCGCCGGACAGCGCATCGGCATCTTCGCGGGCAGCGGCGTCGGCAAGTCGACGCTTCTCGCCATGCTCGCCGATGCGGAGGGCTTCGACAGCGTCGTGGTCGCCCTCGTGGGCGAACGCGGGCGCGAGGTGCGCGAATTCCTCGAAGGGCCGATCGCCAAGGCGCGCGCGCGCTCGGTGATCGTCGTCTCGACAGGCGACGAAAGCCCGATGATGCGCCGACAGGCGCCGAAGGTGGCGATGGCCGTGGCCGAATCCTTCCGTGATCGCGGCGAATCCGTCCTCCTCATCGTCGATTCCGTCACCCGCTACGCTCATGCGGCTCGCGACGTGGCCCTGGCGGCGGGGGAGCCTGCGGTGGCGCGAGGCTATCCACCGAGCGTGTTCTCGGATCTGCCGCGCCTGCTCGAGCGGGCTGGGCCGGGCCTCGACGGTCAGGGCACGATCACGGGCGTGTTCTCGGTGCTGGTCGATGGCGACGACCACAACGATCCGGTCGCGGACGCGATCCGCGGCACCCTCGACGGCCACGTGGTGCTCGACCGTGCCATCGCCGAGCAGGGCCGCTATCCGGCCATGGACCTGCTCGGCTCGATTTCGCGCCTCGCCACCGAGGTCTGGACGCCGGAGCAGCGCGACCTCGTGCGCAAGCTCAAGGCGATGATGGCCCGGTTCGAGGAGACCCGCGACCTGCGCCTCATGGGCGGCTATCGGGCCGGAACCGATGCGGAGCTCGATCAGGCGATCGGGCTCGTGCCCCAGATCTACGAGGCGATGCGGCAGGAACCAGGCCACGCGCCGAGCCGCGACGCCTTCCTCGAACTCGCCCAATCGCTGCGGGGCTGAGCATGTCCAAGCCCCGCGCAAGCCTGACACGCCCTACTGACCTGCGTCGACACGGGAAGCCGTGCGACGAAACATCGAAGGTGTCCCTATGAGCCTCACCGGCGTGCTCCGCACCGGCGTCTCGGGCATGAACGCCCAGACCAATCGTATCTCGACGGTGGCGGAGAACATCCAGAACGCGTCCACGACCGGCTACAAGCGGACCTCCACGGAGTTCTCGTCGTTGCTGCTCGAGTCGTCGGGGACCGGCAATTACAATTCCGGCGCGGTGGACACCGTGATCCGGCGGGCAGTGAACGAGCAGGGCTCGGTCGCCTTCACCACCAGCGATACCGATCTCGCCATCCAGGGCAGCGGCTTCTTCGTGGTGAAGGACGGCAGCGGCGGCCAGTTCCTGACCCGCGCGGGCAATTTCGTGAAGGATGGCTCGACCGGCACCCTCGTCAATTCCGGCGGCTTCACCCTGCAAGGCTACGCCCTCGACGCGCAGGGGCAGCCCGATGTCGCGCGCGGCCTGATCCCGATCAAGGCCGACACCGCCACCGCCGAGGCGCGCCCGACCGACACGGCCACGGTGAGCGGCAACCTCCCCTTCGACGCAGCCGTCATCGCGACCCCCGGCACGGCCGACGGCACCTACACCAAGAAGATCTCGGTGAAGACCTACGACAATGTCGGCAGCGCGGTGACCTACGACGTCTACGCCACGAAGACCTCCGCCACGACCTGGAACATCGCTCTCTACCAACCCGCCGCCACGGCAGGCGGCGCGCCGACCAAGATCGGCGAGGCCAACCCGACCTTCGGCACGGACGGCCAGGTCTCCGCCGGCACCAAGACCACCATCACCACGGCCTCCGGGCCCATCACCCTTGACGGAACCAAGCTCACGCAGCTTGCGGGCGATTTCGACATGAAGGCCACGGCGAATGGCAGCCCGCCCACCGCCGGCACGGGCGTCGCCTTCGGCGAGGACGGAACGGTGTTCACGCTCTACGCCGATGGCAGCCGCGCGGCGACCTACAAGGTGCCGCTCGCCTCCGTCCGCAGCCCGGACCAGCTGCTGCCCAAGGCGGGCAACGTCTTCGAGGCCAACGGCCAGTCCGGCCCGGTCGAGTTGGGCTACGCGCAACTCGGCGGCCTCGGCACGCTGAAATCGAAGGCGCTGGAACAGTCGAACGCCGACGTCGCCACCGAACTGACGACGATGATCGAGTCGCAATCGGCCTACACCGCCAATTCGAAGGTGTTCATGACCGGCAGCGAGATGCTCGACACCCTGATGAACCTCAAGCGCTGAGCGTTCGGCAGGAGATCGGAACCGCATCATGGGCCTTCAGATCGCGCTGAGTACCGCGCGCAACGCGTTGCTCGCCACCTCGACACAGATCGCCGTCGCCTCGCGCAACATCTCGGGTGCGAGCGATACCGGCTACTCCCGCAAGATCGCCACCCTCGTCACGGGCGGCGGCACCGCGCAGGTGGTCATCACCCGCGCGGGCGACCAAGCCCTGTTCGACCGGAAGCTCACGGCGACGTCCGACGAGGCCGCCAGCGCCGCCAAGCTCGACGCCCTGAAGACCCTGTCGCAGACGGTGGGCGACACCGCCGACGTCACCTCGCCCGCCGCCCGGCTCGGCACCCTCAACGCCGCCCTGATCGCCGCCGCCAACCAGCCCGACAGCAGCGACCTCGCCCGAACGGCGATCGACGCGGCGGGCGACCTCGCGGCGAGCCTGAATGGCGCGGCGGCGACGGTGACATCCGTGCGCATGGAGGCCGACGCCTCGATCGCCGCGTCGGTCGCCACGATCACCGATCTGCTCGGCAAGTTCGACGCGGCCAACGGGGCGGTGGTGCGCGGCACGGCGCTCGGCCTCGACATCACCGACAGCCTCGACGACCGGGACCGGATCCTCACACAGATCTCCGCCGAGATGGGCATCGCCACGACGACCCGCCCGGATGGCGGCATGGCGATCTACACCGACAGCGGCGCCACACTCTACGAGCGCGGCCCTCGTTCGGTCAGCTTCGCCCCCAGCCCGGCCCTCGGCAGCGGGGCGCTCGGCAATACCGTCTTCGTCGACGGAGTGGCCGTCACGGGCGCCAACGCGCCGATGCCGCTGCGGTCCGGCCGCATCGCCGGGCTCACAGCCCTGCGCGACGACACCGCCCTTGAGTATGGGCGCCAGCTCGACTCCATCGCCACGGGCCTCGTTGCCGCCTTCGCGGAGACCGACCCGACGACAGTCCCGGCCTCCACCGTGGCGGGGCTGTTCACCGGCTCGGGCGCAGCGTCCCTCGCGGTCGCGCCCCGGGTCGATCCGAGGCAGGGCGGCGCGGTCACGCGCCTGCGCGACGGGGGCATCGCCAGCGCCGCGACAGTCGTGAACGCGGCGGGCGAAACGGCCTATGCCGGGCGCCTCAAGACCCTTGTCGACAATCTCGGCGCGGCGCGCAGCCTCGGAGCGGGCACGGCGGTCGCGAGTTCGGCGACGCTCGCGGGCTTCGCCTCGGCCTCGGCGGGCTGGCTGTCGCAGCAGCGCAAGGAGGCGGATTCGGACGCCACCTACCAATCGACCCTGCTGTCGCGGGCGAGCGACGCGCTGTCGAACGTGGCGGGCGTCAACGGCGACGACGAGACCGCGCTGACGCTCCAGCTGGAGCATTCCTACACGGCCTCGGCGAAGATCATCACGGTGGTCGACCAGCTTCTCAAGACCCTCATGGACGCGGTGCGTTAGACCATGATGACCACGAGCTATATCTCCAGCATCAATTTCTGGAACGCACCGCGTACCGGCCTCAGCCGCCTGCAAACGGACCTCGCCGCGACCAATTCCGAGATCGCGACCGGGCGCTATGCCGATGTCGGGCTGGTCCTTGGCACCAAGGTCGGCACGGGTCTCGGCCTGCGCCAGCAAAGCGCCGAGATCGACGCCCTGAAGAGCGGCAACGGCGTCGCGACCTTGCGCCTCAAGACCACGCAATCGGCGCTTGCTCAGATGCAATCGGCCGCCGACAAGCTTTTGGCCAGCATCGTCGGCCAGCCCGAAGCGCAGCAGACCGCCGTGGTGGAGACCGGCAGCAATCAGCTGACGCCTTTGGTCTCGGCACTCAACATGACGATGGCTGGGCAATACGTGTTCGGCGGCGCTAATTCCGGCGCGGCCCCCATCGACCTGGCCGCCATCGACGCGATGCGGCAGCGCCTTCAAACCGACTTCCAGGATCATTTCGGCTACGCGCCCGGCAGTTCCGCCGCCGCGACCGAAGATCCTGCGAAGGTGCAAGCCTTCCTCGACACCTACGTCGACGGAGAATTCTCGGACGCGTCCTGGGGAGGGCTGTCCCAGGCGTCGAGCGCGATTTCGAGCCGCATCGCCCTGAACGAGGAGGCGACGACGTCCGCCAGCGCCGACGCGCGGCCCTTCGCGCAACTGACCATGGCTTACGTCATCGCCTCCGACTTCAAGCTGTCGAGCTTCTCGCCCAACGCTCAGAAAGTGGCGAACCAGAAGGTGATGAGCCTGCTCGCCGCCGCGAGCAGCGGCCTCGTGACGATGCAGGCCGATCTCGGCCGTTCGCAGGACCGCATCGCCCAGGCCAACGACCGCCTCGACGCACAGAAGACACTCCTGTCGGGTGAGGTCAACGATCTCGAAGCGGTCGATCCGGCCGCCGCCAAGACGAAGGTCGATGCGCTCACCACGCAAATACAGATGTCCTACGCCCTGACGGCGCAGCTACGGCAACTCAGCCTCGTCAACTACCTCTGACGTTTCAGCGCCCACTCCGAACATTGCCCTGAATACGGGCGACCTGCCATCGAGACGAAGGCACGCGATGTACCGTTTCTCTTACTCCGAGATACTCGAAGACGCGCCGCAATTGGCCCGCGAGCGGGAACGTACGGCCTTCGACCGGGCGCTTCACCTGCTGCGCAAGGCCGAGGCACAGGGCGTGGACGGGCCGGACCGCATGGCGGGCATCGCTTTCGTCCAAGACCTGTGGAACGTCCTGATCTCGGATCTGCTCGATCCTGAGAACTCCCTGCCGGACGCGCTCAAGGCCGATCTCGTGTCCATCGGCACCTGGATCATGCGCGAGGTCGGCGAGGCGATCGCCGCGCCGGAGCGCAGCCTCAAGGCGCTGATCGAAGTGAACACCTCGATCCGCGACGGCCTGCAATGAGCCGCTCGATGCACATCTCGCTCTGCGCCGGGGAACGCGTCTTCATCAACGGCGCCGTGCTGCGGGTCGACCGCAAGGTCGGCATCGAGCTCCTGAACGACGCGTCCTTCCTGCTAGAAGGGCATGTGCTTCAGGCCGAGCAGGCGACGACCCCGCTCCGCCAACTCTACTTCGCCGCGCAGACCCTGTTGATCGATCCCGCGCAGGCAGAGCCCGCGCGCGATCTCTGCGCGCAGATGATGGCCGGTATCCTGGCCGCCACACGCGACGAGGTGATCCTGACCGGTCTCGCTTCGGTGCACCGTCTGATCGAGTTAGGACGCCTGTTCGAGGCGTTGAAGACGATCCGCGGCCTCTACGCGGCCGAAGCCGCCGTGCTCACGAGCGAGGGCGGAGCCACACCTCCCGTTGCGACGTCCCTCCGGCCCGGCCGGGAGGTGCCGCCGCGCCACTTCGGCAAGGCGGGATCGCCGTCCCTGCCGCGCGGCCCCCGCGCGCCTTCGCAACCGGCATCCGGCCGGGCCCCCTTCCCGAACCGGAGATCCGAGCCATGACCGTCATCGGTGCCACCAGCAGCACGAATACCGCGAGCACCACGGCCGCCGCCGCCAAAGCGACGAGTTCCGTCGCGGCCAAGCTCAACGCCGAGACGTTCCTGCAATTGTTCATGACGCAGTTGCAGAATCAGGACCCGACCAAGCCCATGGATGGGACCGAGTATGTCAGCCAACTCGCGACCCTTTCGCAGGTCGAACAGGCCACGCAGACCAACAAGAAGCTCGACTCGCTGCTGACCTCGAGCTTCCTCGATCAGGCGGATTCACTCGTCGGCAAGACGATCATGTCGAGCGACGGCAACTCGTCGGGCGTGGTGCAGTCGGTGAAGGTCACGGGCGACGGCGCCCTCGCCACGCTGACCGACGGCCGCAGCGTGCTCCTGGAATCGGGCGTGTCGGTCTATTGAGAGCCCGCGGCCGGATGCGGGAGACCATCCCATGAACGAGGTCGATGCCCTCGAACTCGTGCGCGCCGCGATCTGGACGGTCCTCGTCGCCTCAGGCCCTGCTGTCGGCGCGGCGATGGTCGTCGGCATCGTGATCGCGCTCTTCCAGGCCCTCACGCAGATCCAGGAGACGACGCTCACCTTCGTGCCGAAGATCGTCGTGGTGCTGCTGGTGCTCCTCGTCACCGGCACCTTCGTGGGCTCGCAGCTGACGAGCTTCGCCGAGATGACCTACGGCCGCATCGCCACGGGGTTTTGACGGGTGCACGCGTCATTGCGAACGGAGTGAAGCAATCCAGGGAAGCGGGCCGCTGCCGAACGTAGCGCGTCCCTGGATTGCTTCGCTCCGCTCGCAATGACGGGCTGAACGTCTGCATGTCGCCACCCCCGCGCAAGCTTGCCGCGCCAGAACGCATCCCGCGATACGCGTGACGTGAGGATGCCTCGATGGCGGTGGGCGCAACGCTCGGAACGGAGACGGCGGAGCGGAAGTCGCGGCGGGATTTCGGCTTCGCGGCGGGCATCGTCGCGATCCTGGCCGTGCTGTTCCTGCCGGTCCCAGCCATCCTCATCGATGTCGGCCTCGCCTTCTCGATTGCCCTGTCGGTGCTGATCCTGATGGTGGCGCTCTGGATCCAGAAGCCGCTGGAATTCTCGGCCTTTCCGACCGTCCTGCTCATCGCCACCCTGCTGCGCCTTGCGCTCGGCATCGCCACGACCCGCCTGATCCTGGCCAACGGGCAGAAGGGCGTGGATGCAGCCGGTCACGTCATCCAGGGCTTCTCGCAATTCGTGATGAGCGGCGATTTCGTCATCGGAATCGTCGTCTTCGTGATCCTCATCACGGTCAACTTCCTCGTCATCACCAAGGGCGCGACCCGTATCGCCGAGGTCGGCGCCCGCTTCACCCTCGACGCCATCCCCGGCAAGCAGATGGCGATCGACGCCGATCTCAATGCCGGGCTCATCGACGACAAGGAAGCGCAGCGCCGCCGCCGGGAACTCGAGGAGGAATCGGCCTTCTTCGGCTCGATGGACGGCGCCTCGAAATTTGTGCGCGGCGAGGCGGTGGCCTCGCTCATCGTCATCGCCGTCAACGTATTCGGCGGCGTCATCATCGGCACCACGCGCCACGGCATGCCGGTGGGACAGGCGGCCGACGTGTTCGTGAAGCTGTCGGTCGGTGACGGCCTCGTCTCGCAGATCCCCGCGCTGATCGTGTCGCTGGCGGCGGGCCTGCTGGTCTCGAAGGGCGGCACGCGAGGTGCCACCGAAGAAGCCGTGCTCGGCCAGCTCGGGGCCTATCCCCGGGCCCTCATGGTCGCCTCCGCGCTGATGTTCGTCTTCGCTCTGGTGCCGGGCCTGCCCTTCCTGCCCTTCGTGGTGCTGAGCGGCCTCATGGCCTTCATCGCCACGGTCATCCCGAAGCGCGCCCAGGCGCGGGCGGCCGTTGCCGCCGCCGCCAAAGCCGCGAAGGAAAGCGAAGCGGCTGCCGTGACCGCCGCCGAGTCGGTGAAGGAATCACTCAAGACCCCGGAGATCGAATTGATCCTCGGCCGTCAGGTCGCCGCGCAGATCCAGGCGAGCCATTCCGAGCTGACCCACCGCGTCGCGAAGATGCGCAAGAAGTTCGCACGGCAATACGGGTTCGTCGTTCCCGACATCAAGCTCACCGACAGCGTCGCGCTGCCGCCCAAGAGCTATCAGATCCTCATTCACGGCACGGTCGTCGCGACGCAGGAGATGCGGCCCGGCGAATTGCTGGTGGTGGTCGGCGACGGGCCGAGACCCGACGTCCCGGCCGAAGAGGTGCGCGAACCCGCCTTCGGCATGAAGGCGCTCTGGGTGATGGACTCCTACGCCGCCGAAGTGCGCAGCACCGGCTTCGAGACCATCGACGGCGCCTCGGTGCTGCTCACCCACCTCTCCGAGGTGATCCGCAACAACCTGCCTCAGTTCCTGTCCTACAAGGACATGCGCGGCCTGCTCGACCGGCTGGAGCCGGAATACAAGCGGCTGCTCGATGAGATCTCGCCCTCGCAGATCTCCTATTCGAGCCTCCAGGCAGTGCTGAAGCTCCTGCTCGCCGAACGGGTCTCGATCCGCAACCTGCACCTGATCCTCGAAGCGGTGGCCGAGATCACCCCCCATGCCCGCCGTGCCGAGCAGATCGCCGAGCATGTGCGCATGCGGATCGCCCAGCAGATCTGCGGCGACCTCGCGGAGAACGGCATCCTCAACGTGCTGCGCCTCGGGCCGAATTGGGACCTGTCCTTTCACCAGAGCCTGAAGCGCGACGCCAAGGGCGAGGTGATTGAGTTCGACATCGATCCGCGCCTCGTGGAGCAATTCGGCACGGAAGCGGCCACCGCCATCCGCGAACGCCAAAAGCAGGTGCACAGCTTCGCGCTGGTCACCGCGCCGGATGCCCGCCCCTACGTGCGTATGATCATCGAGCGGATCTTTCCGACCCTTCCGGTGCTGTCGCATCTGGAAATCGCGCGCGGCGTCGAGATCAAGTCGCTCGGGACGATCTCGTGAGCGCCCCCGCCCCATGAACGCGGCCCCCGAGACATTCCTCGGCGTATTCCTCATCTTCTGCCGGATCGGCGGGTGCATGCTCGTCGTGCCGGGCTTCTCCTCGCCCCGCGTGCCGCAGCAGGTCCGCCTGCTCGTGGCTGGGGCGATCTCACTGGCGCTGTCACCGCTGCTCCTGCCCCTGTTCCAGGCGAAACTCGGAACGCAGGCACCGGGCGAGACCCTGCGCTGGATCCTGACCGAAAGCGTCACCGGCCTGCTGATCGGCTTCCTCGGCCGGATCTTCCTCGTGGTGCTGGAGACCGTGACCAACGCCATGTCCACCATGGTCGGGTTCGGCGCCATGCCGGGCGCGGCGGTGGAAGGTTCGGACCCGGTGCCCGCGATCGAGTCGCTGATCCTGGTCTCGGCCACGGTGCTACTGTTCGCCAGCGATCTGCACTGGGAACTGGTGCGAGGGCTCGTGGACTCCTACGGACGCATTCCGCCGGGGGAGGGTATCGGCAGCCAGACCTCGCTCGTGCGGGTGGTGGATCAGGTGGCGGACGCGTTCATGCTTGGGCTGCGCATCACCGCGCCCTTCATCATCTACGCCATCGTCGTGAACCTCGCAGCGGGCTTCGTGAACAAGCTCACGCCGAGTATTCCCGTTTACTTCATCGCGACACCCTTCGTGATGTTCGGCGGGCTTCTAATGCTCTACTATCTCGGCGGCGAGATCATGATGCAGTACCTGCAAACCTACGCAACCTGGCTTAAGCAGGGCTGAGCCGATGGCGCATGATCCTCGCCGCCTCGAGCGCGCGCAGCGTCTCATGCGCGTCCAGGAGCAGATGCGCCGCGTCGCGGAGATCGAACTGACCGCGACGCGCGAGCGCGCCGCAGCCGTGGAGGCGGACAGGGCCTCGCTCCTCGCCGCCCTCGGCACTGGGCAGTTCGGGGAACTCCTGCTCGCAGCGGCCAACCGACGCCTCCAGGGGCTCGCGGTCCAGGCGACCGAGATCGAAGCCGAGAGAACCCGGCAGGCGGACATCCTGCGTGAGCGCGGCCTCGCCGAGAAACGCGCCGAAGCCCTGGTCGATCGCGCCGCCGAGGCTCATGCGAAGGAGACCGAGCGCCGTGCGTTCCTCGATTGCCTCGATGGGCTCGGCCAGCGGCGCCCCGGCGATGCAAGCCTCCCGTAAGCCACGGGGCGTAACTGCGGATCACGATCCGGCCGAGCCGTGCCACCAGGACGAGACGCGATGAGCATCAGCCTGCCAACCGACATCGTGATGGATGTGGCGAAGGCCGCCGAACCGGCGCGGCTTCAGGAAGCCGTGGCCAAGCTCTCGGCCCCCGGCGATCCGGCTGCCTTCACCGACTCAATGCAGGCGGCGGGGCTCGCCCTGCACATGCCGCTCGACGCGAACGGTTCCCTCACCACCCTCAAGAACCACACGGCGCTGAATGGCTCCGGGCCGTCCAGCGACCCGTACAAGAAGTTCGAAGGGATGGTCCTTCAGCAGTTCATCGAGTCGATGATGCCGGAGAAGTCCGAAACCGTCTTCGGCAAGGGCAATGCCGGGCACATCTGGAAGTCGATGCTCGCCGAGCAGATCGGCCAGCAGATCGCCAAGGCCGGCGGAGTCGGCATCGCCAAGATGATGGACAAGGCCCATCCCGGCATCGAGCCCGCCCGCCAAGCCCTCGACGCCGTGCGGACGCTGTGATGGCCATGCTGCTCGCCGCCCTCAAGCGCCTCGAGGAAACCGTGGAGGCCGAGACCGACGCGCTGCTCTCCCTCCGGCCCACGGACCACGCCGCGCTCAACCGGGCCAAGAGTCAGAGCCTCCTCGAACTCACCCGGTTGACGCGCGGCCTCGATCCGGCCGGGATCGACGCGACCACCGCGATCCATCTCGCGCGCCTGCGGGACAAGCTCGCCCGCAACCAAGAGGTGGTAGGGCTGCACCTGCGCGCTGTCGAGGAGATCGGCGATACCCTGGCCGCCGCCGCGCTCCGGGCGGAGTCGGACGGCACCTATACCGCGCGGATCGGGCACGATTCATGATCAAGATCTTGATCACAGGCCTCTGGATCTGCGCCGTCACGATCGCCTCGTGCTACGGGGCGGTGACCTGGGGCGACGGGTTCTTCGCCAAGAAGACCGAAGCCTATCTCGAAGGCTTGCAGTATCAAAAGCTCGCGCCGATCAACATTCCGATGATCGCTGATGGAAAAGTACAGGGCTACGTCATCGCCGTCCTGGTCTTTACCGCCGACGCGCGACTGATGCACACCCTGCCGGTGCCGCCGAATGCCTTCGTCGTCGATGAGGCCTTCCGGCAGATCTACGCCGACCCGACGCTCGATTTTCGCAAGCTCGCCAAATACGACATCACCAAGCGCCTCGCGGAGGTGAAGGCCGAGGTCAACAAGCGCCTCGGCGCCGAAGTGGTGAAGGACGTGCTGGTGGACGAGATGAACTTCGTCGCCAAGCGCGAAGTCAGGTCCTGAAGCGTCGATACTCGTCTCCGATCAGACGCTCTTGATCATCCGGGGCGAACCATCACTCCGCCAGGAAGCTCCGCAGTGCCTCGCTCACGAGCAGGCGCGACAGGCGTTCTTCCAGAGTCGTGTCAGTGGCCAGCATCATGCCGCCGTAGACGAGGCCGTCCCCGACGAAGCGGTAGCTCAGGGTGCTTGCGGGTGTCAGGCCCCGCGGAGTGGCGACGAAGCCTTGAAGCGTGCTCGCCCGCTCGTCACGTCCGTTGACGATCTCCAGCCCGGCCTGTCGGCCCGCGATGACCCACGGGGTGAATCCTAGCCGCCGTGCACCCTGCTGCGCCAGCGCCCGGCGCGGCCCCGCCAACGCGACGAGCGTGTCCGGCGCGACATGCAACACGCCCTCGACAGAGAGCAGACCCGGCCCCTTGAAGCGGTCGATCACCGCGATCCCATCGAGATCGTCGAGCAAGACGAAGATGCGGGCATGGGCCACGTCCGGCCCGTGAACGCGTGTCTCGATCCGATGTGCGCTGGCACTGTCGAGGCGAAGGCTCCCCGCAAACCAGACCGGCCCGGCCACCGGCTCGCGACCGTCGAGAAGCGCGACGTTATGGGCGCGGGCCGAGACGAGATAGTGGCGCGACGGCCCGGTCTCCGCACTTTCCGAGCCGCCCGCCTCGACGATCCAGCGCCGCCCCTCCGCCGCCAGGATGAAGGACGTGCAGTCGGCGTGCCCCAGCGGTGAGGGCGCCGCGAAGGTGCAGGCGAAATGCCCCGCGCCGCGCCCGATGGAATCCGCGCTCATCGTCAACATGTCGTGGAAGAGACCGCCCGCTTGGGAGCTCGGCGCAGCCTCCCGCACGATGGCGAGTTCGGAAGTCCTCGCGGCGAGGAGACGCCCGATCCAGGCGGCCTCATCGCCCGCAGGCGGTGCGTCGCCGAAGGGCGGAAGCCGCCCGCCCGGATCGAGCAGGCCGGGAAGTCCGGCGAGCCCCGCCTCAAGCCGCGCGGCGATGTCGGGCCCCGGCGCTTGCCCGCCCAGGGCTTCGGCCAGGGCCCGGCCGAGGGAGAGACAGTCGAGCCGCCGCTGAAGCACCGGGTCCGCGAAATGCCCGTCCGCCGAGAGGAGCGCCCCGAAGGTCTCACCGAGGCGGCGAGAAGCGAGGGCGATCCAGAACGGGGCCAGCGGCAGGCGTGGCAGGAAGCGGGCGATGACGTACAGGGCCGTCGCCGCCTGAAGACCATGGAGCGAGCGCCCAAAGGCGTTCTGCCCCACGATCTCGGCCAGGGCGAAGCCGTGCTGGGTGGCGACGCCGACGAGGGCCGTGCGGAGGGCGTCATCCGCCCCCTCCGGCAACGGCCCAGCCGCGAGACGGGCCAACACCTCCGCCCGCGCGGAAAGGGCCGCCGGATGCAAACTCAGCGCATCGGAAGGCTGGCCCCACGGATTCGCCGCCGCCCAAGCCGCAGCCAACGCAGGTCCCGCCTCACCGACAGCGGGGATCCATGCGAGCGAGTGATAGTCGAGGCGCCAGGGCACCGAACGGAACGGATCCTCCCGCCAGCCGGACCCATCCGGCTGCGTCCAATCGGGCAAGCCTGCGAGGCGCAGGACGATTCGTCCGTCCGGGCCGGCCGAGGACCGCTCCGGCCCCTGGCGCAGATGGCGGGCACGGGCGAGGATCGCGGGGGTGGGTACGGCCTGCGCGTCCGGCCACCAGGCCGCCTCCGCGCCCCGCTCAAGCCCGAGACGGTTTGCCAACCGGGACAGGAAGGCGGCACCGTCGAGAAGGTCGTCTCCGATCAGGCTTTCCAGGCGGAAGGGATCTTCCAGCGAGACTTCCGGCGGAGCGACGAGTTCGACGGCGGGCGGAGCCTCGTCCGCCTCCTCCCAGGTCCGCAGACCGATCTCGACGCGCGACGCGCCGATGGGCGGCGTGAGGGAGAGGGTGAAGCGGCGCGCCTGCGGCTTGGCGGGCAGGTTCACCGAGGCGCCGTGGCCCATCACGGAGACGGTATCGGGATAGGGCAGGGGCATCTCGCCGCCCGACGCATCGCGGTAGCGGATCGCGGCATAGGCCGCGTGCTCGTCGGGCCGGTCGGACACGATCTGACCCCGCAAGACGAGGCCGACGCCTTGCACCAGATCCTGCTCGATCATCAGCGGCTTCGCGCCGAGGCGCAGGCGCGACCACGGCGAGGGGAGGGACGGCGCCTCGACGGATCGCAGGCGAACACCCGAGACGCGGAAAGGCGCCGTGTTGCGCCAGGACCGGAAGCCGAGGGCGAGATCGCTCGCCTGGGCCGGCATGCGGAAGCCGCAGCGCCACTGCGCCGAGAGGCCGGTGGTCGCGTGATAAGCCGGTCCCGGCAGCCATGCACCGAGAGGATCGGGCAAGGTGCGCACCAACCCCGGCACCGATTCGACATCGAGGCTCGATCCGTCGCGCGCCATGAAGTCGAAGCCCACCAGGGCGAAATCCAACGCAGCGGCGGCCTGCTCGTCCTCATCCCAGGAGAGCGTGACGTCGAGGGTATACCACGCCTCCGGCACCAGTTCGCGGAAGGCGAGGATCGCGCGCGCCCAGCGGTTCTTGGGCGCCACCACATGCTCGCCCGCCCGGGGGCCAGCCCCGGCGCCACCCAGGTAACGGGCGGTCGGCTCCGGCAAGTCCTCCGGCATCGGCGGCGGTCGTTCCTCATGGGTCAGCGGTGACCGGGAGTGGGGCGGAGGAGGGCGGCCTGTCAAGCGAGGTGGCGGCCAGCCTCGTGCAAGATTGCGGACCTAGACCGCTTTTCAGGGCGGTCCGATTCCCGGTCGTCCCTGCGTGCGGCTGGAGGCGGCATGAGCGGTATCTACCTCTTCGACATCGCCGCCATGCAGGCGCGCCACCTCGCGGTGCGGCAGGCGACCATCGCCGGCAACGTCGCGAACGCGAATACGCCCGATTACAAGACGCGGGACGTCGCGCCCTTCGCCGAAGTGCTGGCGCAAGTCGGCACCGGCATGGCCAGAACCGCCTCCGAACACGTGGACGGCGGCGGGCCGCTCAGCCGCACCCACACCGCAACGGACGGCTGGAACGTGACCGAGACGACAAACTCGGTGAGCCTCGAACAGGAAATGCTCAAGGCAAGCGAAGTCTCCCGCGAGCACAACCTGAATACCGGGATCGTGAAAGCATTCGACCGCATGCTCAAGATGGCGGTGAAGACATGATCGATCCGCTCCTGTCGGCGACCAAACTGGCGAGTTCAGGCCTCGAAGCGCAGTCCCTGCGCATGCGGATCGTGTCGGAGAACCTCGCCAACGCCCAGTCGACCGGCGATGCGCCGGGAGCCGACCCGTATTCGCGCAAGACGATCAGCTTCCGCGCCGAGATGCAGCGGGCGATCGGCGCGTCCTCCGTCAGGGTTTCGGAGATCGGCAGGGACACGAGCCCGTTCCGCTCGGAATACGACCCCGGCAGCCCGGCCGCGGACGCACGCGGCATGGTCAAGCTGCCCAACGTGAACATGCTCGTCGAGATGGCCGACATGCGCGAGGCCAATCGCTCGTACGAGGCCAATCTCCAAGTGATCAAGCAGGCCCGCGCGATGGTGGCCAGCGTGATCGATCTCCTCAAGCCTTAAGGAAGCGCGACCGATGATCGAGGCCCTCGCATCGCTTTCGGCCTTCGAGAAGGCCGTTCAAGCCGCCGCCCTCTCGCGGGCCGACACGGCCGCCCCGGTGCAGCGGAGTGCCTTTCCGGGCGCGGCGGCCATCGGCGGCAGCGCCCCGGCGGATTTCTCCGACATCATGGCCCAGTTCGCCGCGAGCGTGCGCAACGACATGCGGGCGGGCGAAGCGGCCTCCATCGCGGGCATCCAGGGCAAGGCCTCGCCGCAGCAGGTGGTGGAGGCGGTGATGTCCGCCGAGCAGAGCCTCCAGACCGCCGTCGCCATCCGCGACAAGGTCGTGTCCGCCTATCTCGAACTCAGCCGCATGGCCATCTGAGGAGCCGACCCATGCGTGCACTCGCCATCGCCGCCACGGGCATGTCCGCCCAGCAGCTCAACCTCGAAGTCATCGCGAACAACGTCGCGAACTTGAACACCACCGGCTTCAAGGGCGCACGGGCGGAATTCACCGACCTGCTCTACCAAGCCGAGCGGCAGCAGGGCGTGCCGAACCAAGCGGGGCAGGAGGCGGTACCCGAGGGCGCCATGCTCGGCCTCGGCGTGCGCGCCGCCGCCATCCGCAACCTGCACCGGCAGGGCTCGCTTGCGCAGACGGGCAACCAGCTCGACCTCGCGGTGAACGGGCGCGGCTATTTCCAGATCACCAGCCCAGGCGGCGAGACGAATTACACGCGCGCGGGCTCGTTCAACAAGAACGCCACCGGCCAGCTCGTGACGCTGGAAGGGTACGTGGTCGATCCGGCGATCCTCATCCCGAACAACGCCTCGGAGGTCACGGTGAACCTCTCGGGCCAGGTCTTCGCAAAGATCGACGGACAGGTCGCGCTGGCGCAGATCGGCCAGTTGACGCTGGCGAACTTCGCCAACGAGGCGGGCCTGGAACCGCTCGGCAACGGGCTCTACCGCGAGACCCCGGCTTCAGGCGCGCCGGTCGTCGGCAATCCCGGCGATGTCAGCTTCGGCAAGATCCAGCAGGGCTATCTCGAAGGCTCGAACGTCGATCCCGTGAAGGAGATCACCAGCCTGATCACGGCGCAGCGCGCCTTCGAGATGAACTCGAAGGTGATCCAGGCCGCGGACGAGATGTCCTCGACCGTTTCGAAGGGCATCCGCTGACGCGCACGGCGGGGCGGCCCGGCCCCGCAGGACTTCCGGCTTCGACCCCTCCGGCGATTGATCATGGCCTTCACCCTGTCCGTCCGCACGCCCCGCTTCCTCACGGCGGCCCTGCCCGTCCTCCTGTTTCTCGTGAGCCCGGCCCGTGCCGAGCCCGACGAGATCATGCTGCCGGTGCCGGTCGTCACGATCTACGCGGGCGACACGATCAAGGACTCGATGCTGCGGATGCAGGCTTATCCGGCGACCTATCGCGGACGGTCGGCCATCGTCGACGCGCCGATGGCCATGGTCGGGCGCACCGCGCGGCGGATGCTGCTGCCCGGCGAGCCGGTGCCGGTGAACGGCGTGGACGATCCCCGCCTCGTCACCCGCAACGCGCCAACGCAGATGATCTTCGAGGAGAACGGCCTCATCATCACCGCCGTGGGCTCGCCGTTGCAGAACGGGGGCCTCGGGGAGGTCATCCGCGTCCGCAACACGGACACCAACCGGATCGTCCTCGGCACCGTGATGGCCGATGGGCGCATCCGCATCGGAGCGCAGTGATGCGCCGCGTCCTCCTCGCCCTCGCGGCGCTGGCCGGGCTCCTGCTCGCCGGGCCGTCCTTCGCGGGCACGCGGATCAAGGATATCGCCACGCTCAAGGGCGTGCGCGACAACCAGCTCTTCGGATACGGACTCGTCACCGGCCTTCAGGGCACGGGCGACACCCTCCGCAACGCGCAGTTCACCGAGCAGTCGCTGCAATCGCTCCTCGACCGGCTCGGCATCAACGTGCGCGACTCGCGGCTGCGCACCCGCAACATCGCGGCGGTGATGGTGACCGCCGACCTGCCGCCCTACACCGGCACCGGCTCGCGCATCGACGTCACCGTGACCTCGCTGGGCGATGCCACCTCCCTGCGCGGTGGAACGCTGCTGATGACGCCGCTGACCGGTGGCGACGGTCTCGTCTACGCCGCCGCTCAGGGACCGCTGGCGGTCTCGGGTTTCAGCGTCCAGGGGCAGGCCGAGCAGCTGACGCAGGGCGTGCCGACGGCGGGCCGCATCCCGAACGGCGCGCTGATCGAGCGTGAGGTGCCCGGCACCTTCCGCGACCTGCCCGAACTGGTATTCGAACTGAAGAACCCGGACTTCAAGACGGCAACCCTGGTCGCGGACGCGATCAACGCGTGGTCGATGGCGCGTTTCCACCGCCGCATCGCCAACCCGCGCGACCAGCGTTCGGTGGTGGTGCTGCGCGGACGCGACGCGACGCAGACCCGTCTGGTCGCCGAGATCGGCGATCTCACCGTCCAGCCGGACGTCCCCGCGCGGGTGGTGGTCGATCAGCGCACCGGCACGGTGGTGATCGGCCGTAACGTGCAGATCTCCACGGTCGCCGTCACCCACGGCAACCTTACTGTTCGCGTCACCGAAACCCCCGAAGTCTCCCAGCCTGCGCCGTTCTCGAACGGTCAGACCACGGTGGTGCCACGCACCGAGGTGGCGGCCCGCGAGGAGCAGGGCAAGCTCGCCATCATCGGCGGCTCAGACCTCCAAACGCTGGTGCGCGGCCTGAACTCGGTCGGCCTCAAGCCCACCGACATCATCGCGATCCTGCAGGCGGTGAAGACCGCAGGCGCCCTTCAAGCCGAACTGGTGGTGCAATGAGGCCCGCCCTGATCCTTCTCGCCTGTCTCGCCGCCGGTCCTGCCTGGGCCACGGGCAGCGGCGGCGACAAGCCGGACCCAGCCAAGGAGGCGGCGCTCAAGGCGCTCGCCGCCCGCGACGGCCCGAAGGAGGTCGGCGCGCAGGATTACGTGAAGGAGCCCCCGAAGGCGGGCTATTGCGCGGGCATCGCCGATGCCGCCGCCGATGCCCGTTTCGCGTGGCAGAAGGAGCAGCTCGCCGCTCTGGAGAAGGATGTCGAGGCCCGCATCGCCAAGCTCGAAGCCAAGCGCGCCGAGTATGAGGAGTGGCTGAAGCGCCGCAACGCCTTCCTCGCCAAGGCGGACGAGGCGGTCGTCGCCCTCTACGCCAAGATGCGGCCCGACGCGGCCGCGCCCCAACTCGCCACCATGCCCGAGGACGCGGCCGCCGCGATACTCACCAAGCTCAACGCCCGTGCGGCGAGCGCCATCCTGGCCGAGATGGAAGCGGCCCGCGCCGCCGGTCTCGCACGGAAGATGTCGGATCTCGGCCGCAAGAAGGACGAGAGCAAGAAGGACGAGAGATCGTGAACCCCGCCCTCCGGCTTGCCGCTCTGACCCTGGCCCTCGGCGCCGGGGCCTGCCACAGCAACATCAACGAGATCGGGCGCCAGCCGATTCTGACCCCCGTGGGGGCCGGGCTGAACCCGCCGCGCGATCCCCTGCCGGTGACCTTCAATGCCCATGGCCCGCGTTCCGGCTACCATTCCACATGGGCCCCCGGGAGTGCCGAGCTGTTCCAGGATCCGCGCGCCCGCAATGTCGGCGACGTGATCACGGTCAACATCGCGATCAACGACAAGGCGCAGTTCGACAACGCCACGGACCGCTCGCGCAGCCAGAAATCGACGCTCGGCTTCGATTTCGGCTACGGCGTCAGCGGCCTAAAGGATTCGGCCACCGCCGACACGGGCATCCGCTCCGGCACCGAGACCAAGGGTCAGGGCTCGATCGACCGTAAGGAGACGCTGAGCCTGTCGGTGGCGGCGGTAGTCACCGAAGTCCTGCCGAACGGCAACGTGCTGATCGCCGGCTCGCAGGAAGTGCGCGTGAACAACGAGGTCCGCGTCCTGGCCGTCACCGGCATCGTCCGTCCGCGCGACATCTCGCGGAAGAACACGATCGACTACGACAAGATCGCCGAGGCCCGCATTTCCTATGGCGGTCGCGGCCGGATCACCGACGTCCAGAACCCGACGCTGGGCCAGCAGATCTTCGAGACCGTCACACCGTTCTGATCCGGTTTTCCGTCATTGCGAGCGAACGCGACGCGATGACGTAAGGCCGGTTGGCACGACCAGCAGGAACTCATCATGGCGGATGCCAAGACCAAGAAGGGCGGCAAGGGCTGGATCGGGGGGCTGCTCCTGTCCACCCTGGTCGCGGTCGGCACGGGCGGGATGCTCGGCGTGTACCTGCTCTCGACGGTCGAGAAGGCCGTGGACCGGAAGGTCCGCGACGAGCAGAGCAAGGTCGTGCCCGTGATGAACTATGCGGGCGACCTTTCCCTCCGCAGCGTCGGCTCCGTGGTGACGAACCTCGCGGAGCCCGCCGAATCCTGGGTGCGGATCGAATCCTCCGTGGTGCTCAAGGGCGTCGTCCCGAACGCCGACGTCACGCTGGCCGAAATCCGCGCCGATCTCCTCGCCTATCTGCGCACCGTCTCCATGGCGCAGGTCGAGGGCGCGAGCGGCCTTCAGCACCTGCGCGAGGACCTGAACGAGCGGGCCGTCCTGCGCAGCAAGGGCGCGATCCGCGAACTGATCGTCGAATCGCTGGTGGTGCAATGATCGCCCGACGGAACGCCCTGCGGTTCGCCGCGATCCTCGGCCTCACGCTGGCAGCCGGCGCCGCGCAGGCTCAGAGCGGCGGTGTGACGGGCCTGCCCGCCCTCGACCAGCTGCTACCGGCGGGCAACGGCGCGGCCTCGGGCCGGATCCTGCAACTCGTCGCGCTGCTCACCGTCCTGTCGCTGGCGCCGGGTCTGCTCGTGATGGTCACGAGCTTCACCCGCTTCGCCGTGGCCCTGTCGTTCCTGCGCTCCGGCATCGGCCTTCAGAGCACGCCCGCCAACCTGTTCCTCGTGTCTCTGTCGCTGTTCATGACCTTCTACGTCATGGCGCCGACCTTCGACCGGGCCTGGAACGACGGGGTCAAGCCGCTGCAGGAGAACCGGATCACCGAGGAGGAGGCCTACGGCAAGATTGTCGACCCGTTCCGGGAGTTCATGACGGCGCAGGTACGCCCGAAGGATCTCCAGACCTTCTCCGACCTCGCCAGCCGCAACTTCCCGAAGGCTGAAGCGGGCGAGAAGATCGACCTGCGCATCCTGATCCCGGCCTTCATGATCTCCGAACTGCGCCGTGGCTTCGAGATCGGCTTCCTGATCGCCCTGCCGTTCCTCGTCATCGACATCATCGTATCGACCATCGTGATGTCGATGGGCATGATGATGCTGCCGCCGACAGTGATTTCCCTGCCGTTCAAGGTGTTGTTCTTCATCTTGATCGACGGCTGGAATCTCTTGGTGAGCGGGCTGGTACGCTCGTTCTTCTGATCCTCGTCTTTCCGACGAAAGCCACCGCCTCCCGCGCAATCCCCGCACAAGGCTGACCCGTCACACAGGCTCGCGACACCATCAGGTCGCCAGCAGGGTTGGTCCAGGGATGTTCGGACGCGAGCAAGCCGAGAGGCTGTGGAGCAACATCATCGAACTGGGGGCGCGGCGCCTCGTGGCGCTCGGCCTCGTCGGTCTCTTCGTCTTCACAGGTGTCGGCCTCGGCGCCTACTACCTCAGCCGCCCGGCTCAGGAGGCGCTCTATACCGGCCTCTCCCGCGAGGACGTGGCCCGCATCGGCGGCGTGCTGAAGGATAGCGGCATCCCGTTCGACGTCAGTGCCGACGGCACCGCCGTCATGGTCCGCTACGGCAATACCGCCCAGGCACGCATGCTGCTAGCCGAGAAGGGTCTGCCGCAAAGCTCCAAGTCCGGCTACGAGCTGTTCAACGATCTCGGGTCGCTCGGCATGACTTCGTTCATGCAGGAGGTGACGCGGGTGCGCGCCCTCGAAGGCGAGCTCGCCCGCACCATCCAGGGCATGAAGGGCGTGCGCGCGGCTCGCGTGCACATCGTCCTGCCCGATCGCGCCTCTTTCCGCCGGGATCAGCAGCCGCCTTCGGCCTCCGTGGTGGTGCGCACCGAACCCGCCGACGACGTCAGCGGCGCCCAGGCGATCCGCCAACTCGTCGCCGCCGCGATCCCCGGCCTGAAGCCCGACCGCGTGACCGTGATCGGCTCGGACGGCACGATCCTGATGGCGGGCGATGACAACAGCCTCGCCCCCACGGGCAAGATGGCGAGCCTGGAGAAGATCGTCAGCCGCGAGGTGCAGGACAACATCCGCCGCACCCTCACGCCCTATCTCGGCACCGGCAATTTCGAGGTGAGCGTCGCCGCCCAGCTCAACACCGACAAGACCTCGACCAACGAGACGATCTACAACCCGGACCAGCGGGTCGAGCGGTCCGTCCGCTCGGTGCGCGAGAACGAGAATGCGCAGAACCGCAAATCCGAGCGGCCTACGACCGCGCAGCAGAACCTGCCCGACCAGCGCCCGCGCTCGGACGGCAACGACACCTCGTCGAACGAGAGCTCCAAGAAGGAGGATCTCACCAATTACGAGATCTCGCAGAAGACCATCCAGACGGTGAGCGACGGCTACGCCATCCGTCACCTCTCGGTAGCGGTGCTGGTCAATCGCTCGCGGCTCGCCGCGCAGAGCGGCCAGGACGGCAAGAGCGAGAACGCCGATGTGTCCGGCCAGATCGCCGAGATCGAGCAACTGGTCGCTTCGGCGGCGGGCTTCAGCAAGGAGCGTGGCGACACGGTGAAAGTCGCCGCCGTGGGCTTCATCAACGACGGGCAGGCCATGGAGCCGTTGCCGCCGCTCTCGATCAGCGAGGTGATGCTGCGCCAGTCCGGCACGCTCATCAACGCCGCGACGATCCTCGTCGTCGCCGCGCTCCTGATCTGGTTCGGCCTGCGCCCGGCGCTGCGTGCCATCCTCGCGACGCCTGCCGCAGAGCAAGCCGAGGTCGGCGCCCTCGAACGCGCGGCGAACCCCGCCATCGCGGCGGCCGCCGCACCGGCCGATGCGGCTCTCGCCCCGCCAAGCCCGGCGGAGGCCGCGGCGCTCGCCCCGCCCGCCGTAGCGAGCATGATCGAGGACATGGCGCAGACCATGGCCCAGACCTCCGATCGCTCGGCCCAGAAGCGGCTGGAGCAGATGATCGACCTCGACGAGGAGCAGGTCGCCTCGATCCTCAAGCGCTGGCTGATGCGTGAGGAGGCGACGGCGTGAGCGCGGTCCTGAAAAGCGTACTCCCCGATTTTTCGGACGCGGTGAAGCCTGCAGCCCCGGCCGTGCCCCAGGCAGCCCGCACCACGCCGTGGTTGCCGACGCGGGTCGTGAAGCTGCCCAAGCGTTCCGGGGAGGATGCTCCGGTTCCATCGGACACGACTCCGCGCAACGCCATGCCGCTCGCGCCCATGACCGTACCGGACGCGCTGAATGCCCTGCGGTCGCTGGTCCAGACGGCTCCGCCTTCCTCTGCAGCCGCCCCAACGCCGGTGAGGACTGAGCCCGAGCGCCCGACCGAAGACACCCTTTCGAGCCCCTGGACCGGCCTGAAACGGTCGAGCCCGACGCCCCAGGCCGAACCGGCCGGACCGGCCGAAACGCCGGAGGAGCGTGCGGCGGCCCTTGCCGAGGCGGAGGCTCGCGGTCTTGAGCAGGGACTGACGCAAGCCCGTGCCGAAGCGCAAGCCCAACACGAAGCGGAGCGTGAGGCCTTCACCATGCGCCTCGCCGAGGAGCGAGCGCGCTGGTGCGAGGGCGAGGCCGAGCGGCTGGCGGATGGGTTTTCCGCAGCTTTGCGTGCCCTCGACGCCGATTTGACCCAGCGGATCGGGCGCCTGCTCGTCCCAGTGCTGAACGATGCCCTGCGGCGGCGTGCTTTAGACGAGTTCAGCGTCGCCCTCGGACGTTTGCTCGCGGAGCCGGGCCAAGCGGCAATCCGGGTGAGCGGGCCGGAAGATCTGCTCGACGCCCTCCGCAAACGGCTCGGCCTTCAGGCGGAGGGGGTGACGTTCGAGCCCAGCGCGGCACCCGAGGTCTCCGTGATCGCCGACCAGACCGTGTTAGAAACGCGGCTCGCGGCCTGGACCCGCCTGCTGACCGCTGCGGCGGAGGGCTGAAATGTCCGAGGGCCACCAAGAGATCATCATCATCAAGCGTCACGGCGACCATGAGGATGGGCACCATGGCGGTGCCTGGAAGATCGCGCTCGCCGACTTCATGACGGCGATGATGGCGCTGTTCCTCGTCATGTGGCTGATCAATTCGACCAGCAAGGAGCAGAAGCAGTCCATTGCCGAATACTTTAACCCGGTGAAGCTCGCCGAGGTCACGCATGACCGCAAAGGTCTGTCCGAGCCCAAGGACGAATCGGCCGACAAGGGTGGCGGGTCCAAGGAGGCCGAGGGCAAGGGGGAAGGCGAGGGGAAGGGCGAAGGCAAGGGGCCGGACAAGGGCCAGCCCGCGCCCCCCGGCAGCCGTACCCGGGAATCCGCTCTGTTCCAGGATCCCTATGCTGTGCTTGCCAAGCTCGCCAGTGAGACGGAGGCCGACCGCCCGGACGTGGCGAGCGTCGATGCCATGGCGCAGGACGGCGCCCAGCCCGGCATCGCGGGGGGCGAGGCCGCGCGCGATCCGTTCGATCCGCTCTACTGGCAGACCGAGACGCTGCCCCGCGCCCGCAGCGACAATCCTGGCGCGGTGAACACCGTCGCCCGTGCCACCAACGAGACCCGCCTCGACGCCAAGGCGCAATCCCTTAAGGAGCCGAAGCCACCCTCGAAGGACGCGCTGAAGGTCACGCAGGTCGCCACCGCCGAGGCCAGCCTGCCCGCTGCCGTGCGCGATGCGCTCGCTTCTCCGAAGGCCAAGACCGGAGAGAAGCCCGCGGAAAAGCCAGTTGAAGCCAAAGAGGCGCCGAAGGAGGCGCCCAAGGATCTTCCCAAGGAAGCCCAGAAGCCCGCCGAGGAGCCGACGGGCGACACCGCCGCCCTCGCCGAGATCAAGGCGGAGATCGCCAAGGCCGTGCAGCCGATCCGCACCGGTTCCCCGGCGCCGCGCATCGAGGTGCGCCGTACGGGCGAGGGCGTGTTGGTGAGCGTCACCGACGAGATCAATTTCAGCATGTTCGAGATCGGCTCGGCCGAGCCCTCGCCGAAGGTGGTGCGCGCCCTGGAACGCATCGCCAAGGTGCTGAACGCCCATCCGGGACAGGTCGTCGTGCGCGGGCATACGGACGGGCGCCCGTTCCGCTCGGAAACCTACGACAACTGGCGTCTGTCCTCGGCGCGGGCGCAGATGGCCTATTACATGCTGGTCCGCGCGGGTCTCGACGAGAAGCGGCTCGACCGCATTGAGGGCTATGCCGACCGCCAGCCGCGCAGCCCAGATCCGAAGGCAGCCGAGAACCGCCGCATCGAGATCTTGCTGCGGAGCAAGCCCGAATGAGATGGGCAGCTCCCCCCTCCGATGCCGGATCGCCGAGGCGCGGCTCGCACGCGCGGCGGCGCGAACGGCGGCGCTTCCATCGCAGCTCGTGGATGGGCGGCATGGCGGTCATGCGGCTGGCCGGCCTCCTGCTGATCGTGATGATCGCCACCCACGCGCTCGCGGCCGGTGACGGTCATGGCGGCGGGCACGGAGCCGAGCCGCCCAAGCCGATCGAGCCCCTTCCGGTCGTCCCGCGTGGCTTGCCGGTGGAGCTGATGCGCACGCTGCAATTGCTGCAGGACCGGATCGCGAAGGGCTCGACCCAGGCACATCTCGCGCAGAGGCAGTTGCTCGTTCACATCGAGCAGCGGCTTCTGGCGCTCGAACCGGAGACCTGGGCGGAATCCGCCAATGCGCGGGCGGGCGTTTCCTTCGCCCTGGCCGGTGGCGGCCCGGCGGTCCTGCGCAAGATGCTCGACAGTAGCAAGGTCGCCGAGGCGGATGCGCCCCTGGTTCTCGGTGCGCTCGCCTATGTCGAGGGCCGCGAGAAGGAAGCCCGTACGCTCCTTGCGAAGTTCGATCCGCGTGAAGCGCCGCCAAGCCTCGCTGGGCAACTCGCCCTGACCCAGGCCGCCCTTTCCGTGCGCGATGCCCCGCGAAAGGCGATCGAACTCCTGGCTCTCGCACGCCTGCTCGCACCGGGGACCCTGGTGGAAGAAGGCGCACTCCGCCGCGAGATCTTCGTGATCGCGCAGGGCGGCGATGCCAGCCGCTTCGAGGCCCTGTCGATTCAGTATCTGCGCCGCTTCCGGCGCTCCGTCTATGCGGGCAATTTCCGCCAGCGCTTCGCGGCGGCCCTGACCCGGCTCGACTTCGCCAGCGACGGCGCCCGCGACGCGAAACTCGCCCGCATGCTGGACGAGATCGAGCCCGACGACCGTCGCGACCTTTACCTGCTCGTCGCCCGCGCCGGGCTCGACCAAGGACGGCGCGGCACGGCGCTCTTCGCCGCCGAGCGGGCGGCGGGGCTCGCGGCCCCGGAGACCGCTGCCGCCGCTCAGGCTCGGCTCTACCGCGCGGCCGCCCTCGTTGTCGTCGAGGGGCGTCTGGACGAGAGCATCCAGGCCCTGCGTAGCCTCGACCGGGAACAGTTCGGCGAGGCCGACCGGCGGCTCCTCGATGAGGCCCTGTCAGCGGCCACGCAGATCCGTATCCCGCCACAGGCCGATACCGCCCGTGCGGCGGCACCGCTTTCAGGACAGCGCAAGCTCCCCGACCCCGCTGCCATCGGCCGGGCACAGGAGGCGCTGGCGCGCATCGACCGGTTGATGGACGACAGGAACGACCCGTGACAGCCCTCGACGCCCTGCTGCCCGGCCCCCGGCAACGCCCTGAACCCGCCTCGAAAAGCTCCGCCGCGGACGTGCCCGTTCGCGACGCCGCGCCCTCCGCCAGCCCTTTCGGCAAGGAACTCAGCCGACTGGAACGGCCCCCGTCGCGCGGCGAGGAGATCATTCCCCCGCCGGCCGGGGGCGAAGCCGCCACCGAGATCCCGGCAGAAGATGTCGTGACCGGGCCTCCCGCGTCCGGGCTCGTCATCGATCCACAGGCGGCCCTGCGCGCCCTGATCGCAGCCGCGCCGTGTGCGCCTATGCCGATCCAACCCGCAACCACCGTCCAGTCCGCTGGGCCGACCGTCGCGATGGCGACGGATCTCGTCGCTCTGGCCGAGAGGGCAGTGGGCACCATCCCAGCGGAGAACCCGATCGCAAGCCTTCCCACCGACCGGCCGAAGGTGGCTGTGCTCGCACAGGAGACGCATTTCGCGCCGGTCCTGCCAGGCCAGCCCACGCCGGTCGTTCCCATCGCGCAGGCCGTGAAGAATCGTCCTTCGCTGCAGCCTGCCGCACCCCCCGCCATCGACGGAGCACCGGTTGCGCAGTCCGCGCCCCCGCCCGATCAGGTGCGGCCACAGCCGGTCGAGCCCGTTGCCGCGGCGCCCGTCGCAGTCGCGGTAGCGCCCGTCGTTGAATCGGTGACGCCCGTTCAAGCTCCCGCCCCAGCCCTGACACGCCCAGCGCGGCCCACGCCGCGCGCCTCGACACCGGCTCTCCCGATCGCGCCTTCAGCGCCCGCAGCCGAAAGCGTCGAGAGCCCACCTGTCCCCGCCATCCAGGCGGGACCGGTGGCGCCCCGACCGGAGCGCGACGGCGACACCTCCCGCGAGCCCGGCCAGCCTTTGCCGGAGACGGCGCCCGTCGCGGCGCCGGCACTCGGTCCAGGGGAGGCGGCTTTGCCCGTCACGACCCTCCGGCATCTCGCAGAGGCGATCGCCGCCGAGGCGCCCTCGGCGCCGGTCGCGCCGCCCGGTCAGCCCGCCAAACCCGGTCAGATGCCGGAAGGCCCCTTACGTCTTCTCACGATCCAGCTTCAGCCCGCCGACCTCGGCACCGTGACGGTGCGGATGCGCCTGCAGGAGGGCCGCCTGGAGGTCGGCATGGAGACCGGTCGACACGAAACGGCCGAGCTGCTGCGCCGGGATGGCGGAGCCCTGTCCGATCTCCTGCGCGGGGCAGGCTATCAGGCCGATCTCGTCGCCATCCGGGCCAGTGGCGCGGACATGGCGGGCGGCCAGCCGTCCCAGCAGGGATCGGGGCAGGGCGCGCAGGCCCAGAGCCAGCCGCAGGGCCAATCCGGACGGGGCCAGATGGCCTTCACCGATGGCGGGCAGGGCGGAGGCGGGTCGCAACCCGGCTCGTCCGACCGCAGGGACGCACCGCGCGCCGAAACGGCCCGTTCAAGGGAAGGGGGACATGAAGCGTATCCTGTCGAGCGCGATCGCAGCGGCCTGTATCTCTGACTCCGCCTGCGCGGCCACGGCGCCAGCGACGGGGATGAGCCCGGCCACGCCGAGCCGCGTCTGCGAGCAACAGATGGCGCAGGCGGCCGCCAAGCACGGCGTGCCGCTCGGCATGCTCTATGCCGTGGGCCTGACCGAGAGCGGCAAGCGCGGCTCGCTTCAGCCCTATGCGATGAACATCCAGGGCCGGGCCTATTTCGGCACGAGCGCGCAGGACGTGATGCAGAAGCTCGCGGAATCGCAGGCAAGCGGCATCCGCTTGGTCGATCTCGGCTGCATGCAGATCAACCATCATTACCACCGGGCGAAGTTCCCTTCGCTCGAAGCGATGATCGACCCGCGCCAGAACGTGGAATACGCCACGCGCTTCCTGAAGGAACTGAAGGACCGGGAGGGCAGCTGGACGCTCGCCGTCGCGCGCTACCATGCGGGCCCGAACAACAATCCGGCCCAGAAGGTCTATGTCTGCCGGGTAATCACGAACATGGTCGCCACCGGCTTCGGCAACTGGACCCCGGGGGCCAAGGCTTTCTGCCAGCCGTAGGAATCCCGGTGGGCGAGCCGAAGGTCAGCCGACGTAGACGTAGCCCATGTAGCGCTTGGCCTCGATCGGATCGTAGCCGAGCCGCTGCGACAGCTTCTTGCGCAGCTTGCTGACGTGGCCCTCGATCACGCTCTCCTCGACGCCATCGCTGTAGACGCCATAGATCACGTTGAAGACCTGCGTCTTGGTCAAGCGGCGCCCACGGTTGCGGACGAGATATTCGAGAATGTGACGCTCCCGGCGCGGTAGCGAAAGCGGCTCGCCATCCACCTCCGGCTCACGCCCGTCGAAAAAGACTCGCAGGCGCTCCGGCCGAGGGGAAGCCTCGGTGCCGGCGACGGGCTGGATGCCACCGTTCACCCGTCGCCAGATCGCCTCGGATCGCGCCAGGATCTCACGGACGTGGACGGGCTTGGGCAAAACGTCGTCGATCCCGGCATCGAACAGGACCAAGGTCTGCTCGAGCGAACGCTGATCGGCCAGCGCGATGACGGGCGCCCGCGAATGCTTGCGAATGACGGACGCACATTTCGCTCGCTCGTCGAAATCACCGAGCAGGAAACCCTGGACGGCATCGACATCACTCCGCGAGGCCGCGCGGATCCATCCCGCGAACTCGTCCGGCGAAAGACCGAAAGCCGACACACCTTCCCGGTCGAAGCTCGCTGCATAGCCCTCGTTGACAGATTTCCGACCATCTACAAGGCAGTACATTCTGACCGAACCCCTTCGCGCGATATCTTTTCGCTCATCAGTTATGGCGGCGCGCGGTGATTCACTACGCAGTAAGGATCGGTTTTTGTAAAGTATGTTCCACTTCTAATTCAGCAACCTAAGTAATTGCAGCCCAACCAGTGTCACATCTTTGCAAGTATGATCGTTTTCGTTGCATGGACGCGAAAGTACAGCCACCAGTGGTATGTTTCCTGTCCCCCCGTCGACAATGCGGATGTCGGAAGTAAAAAGCCGGGCCCTTGCGGACCCGACTTGATGCCCCCGATGAAACGAATGGGTGTAGCGGCTCAGGTGCTGGCGCGTTGCAGCCGCGCGTCAGACACTGCGCGGGCGAGGATCTCCGGGGAGAAGGGCGGCTCGGTCCCAGCCATGATCCGCTGAATCGCCACGCCTGCGAAATAGCTGTCGAGCACGAGCTTGAAGAAGACCGTGACCGGCTTCGTCACGAACTCCATGTCGAGAACGACCTGCATGGACCGGCCCCAGGCAAAGGACACGTCGGCGGCATCGGCATAGGCCAGCGTCGCGTCCTTGAAGAAGGGTTCGGCGGAGGAGGCGACGAGATCCGCGATATTGCCGTGGTGCTGCCCACGGATCCAGCCGATCAGCACGCTGCCGTCGAGGAGGCAGAGTTCACCGATGAAGTCGCGCAACTCCTCCGCGAAGACGCGCTCCGAGGCGGCGATCAGTTCGGCCGGTGCGGGCCGGCCGGCAGCCGGATCGTAGGCCTGGGTGATCATCGGGGCCTCGCGAACAAAAAGAACAGGATTTGAGCAACGGCCCGGTAAAATTCGGCCGGGATCGTCTGATCGACCTGCACAGCATCGTACAGCGACCTTGCGAGAGGCTTGTCTTCGATGACCGCGATCCCGTTTTCTTCGGCTATAGCGCGAATGCGGAGGGCGATCAGGTCCTGACCCTTGGCGACGACCAGGGGCGCGGGGCTTTCGCTCGGCTCATAGCGCAGGGCGACCGCGAAATGGGTCGGGTTGGCGATGACCACCGTGGCGCGCGGCACGGCCGCGAGCATCTTGTTGCGCGACCGGTCCTGGGCGAGCGAGCGCAGGCGCGCCTTCACGGTCGGGTCGCCCTCGCTCTGCTTCTGCTCGTCCTTGATGTCCTGCACCGACATGCGCAGCGACCGCTGCCAGCGTAGCCGCGCCCAGACGAGATCGCCCGCGACGATCATGATCGTAGCGATGGAGATCGCCGAAACCAGGCGGATCGAGATGGTGAGGATCAGCTCGGGCAGCTGGCTCGGATCGACGAACATGGCATTCACGGCCTTCTGCTGCTCCGAGCGCAGGAGCAGAACTACCACCAGTGTGACACCGAGGACTTTAAAGACCGATTTCAGGAACTCGACCTGACCTGATCGTCCGAAGATCCGGCTGAAGCCGGAGGCCGGTGAAACGTTGCGCCATTTCGGCCGGATCCTCTCTCCGACGAGGCGAGGCACGTTCTGAAGGATGGACGCCGAAAGGCCGCAGGCCGCGAGCAGCAGCAGGAAGGGCAGGAGGAACCGCGCCGCAGCGCTCGCCGTGGCCGCGAGCAGCATCGTCACATCGCCGGCGCTCGACAGGGAGAAGCCCTGCGGGTGGTCGAAGAAGGCCGAGAGGTCTCGCGAGAGCTCCGCCGCCTGCCCCCGCGCGAACAAGGCAAGGCCGATCAGCAAACCGAGGATGGAGGCGAAGACCGGCGCCTCTCGCGAGAACGGGATGTCGCCCTTGTCGAGGGCCTCGCGGACGCGCCGCTCGGTCGGCGCCTCGGTCTTGCTCTCGTGATCGACATCTTCAGCCATGCGCGCGGCTCGGCCTGACTGACGACGAGACGGCCTCCGTCATTGCGAACTCGGCGAAGCGATCCAGGCCAGCCGGACCGGTCCGGTCGTGGCACCGCTGGATCGCTTCGCTCACGCTCGCAAGGACGATGGCAAGCGGGGAAGGCTGCGCGACCCTGCTAGCGGATGAGCGCATCTTCCTCGCCCCCCGGATTGATCTCGATCTCGCCACGGGCGGCCATGTCCATGGCGAGGTCGGTGATGGTGCGGCGAGCCTCCATCACGTCGCGCTGCGCTGCGGGCTCGCCGCCGTTCAGTTCGTGCTCGACCATGCGCTTCACGCGGGCCGAGAGTGCCGAGAGGATCACCCCGCGGAACTCCGCATCCGTGCCCTTCAGCGCCAGGACGAGGCGGTCGTTCGGCACGGCGTCGAACAGGGTGGTACGGGCGCGCGGCACCAGCTTGACGATGTCGTCGAAGGTGAACAGCAGGCCCTTGAGGATCTCGACCGATTTCGGGCGCGACTCGCCGAGGCTCGTCAGCGCCTCGTCCATCTGCGCGCGGTCCATCTTGTTGATGATGTCGGCCATCTTGGCATGGGTATCCGCGCCGGAATTGCGCGTGCCATTGGCCATGAAATCCTCCAGCAGGGTCTTCTCCAGCATGGCGAGGATCTCGTCATCGACGGGCTTGAAGCTCAGCATCCGCCGCATCAGCGTGTTGCGCAGGGGCGCGGGCAACTGGCTCATCACCTTGGCGGCGACGGCGGGCTTGATCCGCGAGAGGATGAGCGCGGCGGTCTGCGGATGCTCCTTCACGAGGTAGCTCGCGAGCACGCTCTCCGAGGCACTGCCCATCCGCTCCCAGACCGAGCGGGCGCCGTTGCCGCGCACATCCGCCAGGAGCTCCGCGAGCTGTTCGGCCGGAATCAGGCCGCTCAGCAGCTTCTCGACCTCCTGTACGGTGCCGATGAGGCTGGCGCCGTTGGCGAATTCGACGGCGAAGGACTCGACGACACCGTCGAGCTGGTCGGCGCTCACCGGTCCGAGCTGCACCGCCGAGCGGGTGATGCGCTTGATCTCGTCCGGCTCGAAATACTTCAGCAGGCGGCCCGCAGCGGGCTTACCCATGGCGAGCAGCAGGGTCGCGACCTGATCCACCGGCGCGAGGGACCGGCCCGGCCCACGTGGAGCCGGGGCCGCTCCCGCCGGGAAGACGGGCGGTGCGGCCGGCGAGGGGCCGAGGGGTGCGACCGCCACGGCGTCGGCCTCAGGCGGCCGAGTCGGATTCGGACGGACCGACGACCTCGGTCAGCGAGACGCCGAACCGGGAATTGTCCTCCTCGACGATGACGATCTCTCCGCGCGCGACGACGCGCCCGTTGACCATCACGTCCACGGGCTCGCCCACCCGGTGGTCCAGAGGCACCACGGCGCCGCGCCCGAGCTTCATCAGGTTGGCGACCGGCATCGTGGCCGAACCGAGCACCACCTGCACCAGCACGGGGATGCGCAGAATGGAATCGAGGTTGCGCCCTTCGCCCACCAGAGGCTCGTCGGCGGCAGGGGCGGTCGCGGTGTCGGGGAAGGGGCTGTTGCTCATCGCGGACTCGGGGTCTTCAGCCGTGCGGCCTGGGGGTCTCTAGCGGGTCTGGCTGATGCGAGGCTGTCGCCTCAGCCGACCCGGCCCTCCTCGCGCGCGAGCCTGTCCCGCGCGGCTTCGAGCTGGACGAGGGTCGCGCGGGCCTCATCGATCTTGCGACCGAGCGCTTCCAACACTTCGCGGCCCTCGCCCGCGAAGCTGCGCACGGCTTCGCCCGCGCTGGCCAGCGCATGGCCGGACGCGGCCATGGCCCGGCCGTACTCGGCCTGGGTCCGATCCAGGCGCTTCAGCTTCAGATACATCGGCACCACGCAGGCGCTGGTGCCGACGAGGGCGACGAGAAGCACGCCGTCAACCAGCGAGGCCATGAAGATTGTCCTTGTCCTGAGCGATGACCTCGTCGATCCGCAGCACGTAGGCGCCCTGCGCCTGCCCGGCATGGGCCCAGAACAGCGGCCGGTCGTTGCCTTCGAGCTTGATGCGGGTCGTCGGCGTGGCGTCGAGGCCGATGACCTGACCCACTTTCAGTCCGGCGATCTCACCGAGGGTGAGGTGGCGTTCTTCCAGCACGGCGCGGAGCGTCACCTCGGCCTTCTGGACCTGCTCTGCGATCTGCTGTGACCAGCGCGGGTCCCGCGCCGTCGATTCCCCGGTCAACACCTTGGCGAGGCTCGCCCGCAGGGGGTTCAGAAGCGCCTGGGGGATGACGAGGAACATCTCGCCGCTGCGGCTCAGCCCCTGGAACAGGAACTTGGCCTGCAACGCATTATTGCTGTGGCGCCCGATGATCGCGAATTCCATGCGCGTCTCGGTGCGCTCCAGCCGGAACGCGGTCTGCGAGACGAGGCCGAAGGACGTTTCCAAGGCCTTGCCCACCTGTTCGAACACCATCTGCGCGACGCGCAGTTCGATAGCCGAGAAGGCTCGTTCCTCGTCCACGGGCGGCTCGGAGCCATCGGAGCCGAACAGCACCTCGACCATCGTGAAGATGAAATCGCGATCGAGGCCGACGAGGATGTGCCCATCCCAGCCTGTCGCGTGGAAGATGCCGACCACGGCATTATTGTCGTAGCCGTCGAGGAAATCGCCGAAGCGCCCGCTCGTCACCCCCGACAGGGCGTAGAAGATCGTCGAGGCCACGCGATGCTTCAGCGCGTCGCCGCAGCCGGTGGCGAGGCGGTCGAAGATGAGCTGCAGCATCGGCAGCCGGTCGAGCGACAGCCCGGCGGCGTCCTGAATGCGCGCGCGGATCTCGCTCGCGCCGCGCCGGATCGCCGGGGCCTCGGTGGGGGAGGGCTGCATCTCAGGCGGCCTCGGCGCGGGCGCCCGGCACGGTGGCCGCTTCCACCTCGTCGATGGTGGGCCGGTCCGCCGATGCGATGCCCTTGCGGCCGTGTTCGATCGCGATCTGCGGCAGCGCACCGTTCATGTAGGCGATCAGGCTCTGCTTCGCGATCGTGTAGACCGAGCATTGCTTTTCGCGCACGCCCTTGATCTTCACGGCCAGCGGCGCGAGCACGCCGTAGGAAGCGAACACGCCGAAGAAGGTACCGACCAGGGCGGCCCCGATGAGGCCGCCGAGGATCTGCGGCGACTGATCGAGCGCGCCCATGGCCTTCACGATGCCGAGCACCGCCGCCACGATGCCCAGCGCGGGAAGGGCCTCCGCCACGGTGTTGACCGCGTTGTAAGGCTTGAGGGCAGCCTTCTTCTGCGTGCCGATCTCCTCTTCCATCAGCGACTCGATCTCGTGGGATCGTGCGCCGCCGATGAGGATGAGGCGGCAATAGTCGCAGATGAACAGCACCAGATCCTGGTTCTTGGTGACGTCGGGATAGTTCTTGAAGATCTCGGAATTGGCCGGATCGTCGAAATGGGTCTCGACTTCGTTGCGCGGCTTGGTCTTCAATTCGCGCAGGAGGGCATGGAGCAGGCCGAGCAGCGACAGGTAGTCCTTCCGCTTTGGCACCTTGTCGAGGAGGGCCTCCATGGTGGCCTTGCCGGAATCGATCACGACCTTCATCGGGTTGGCCATCACGAGGCCGCCAATGGCCATGCCGCCGATGATGACGAACTCCCAGGGTTGCCAGATGACGATCAGGTGGCCGCCCATGGCGACGAAGCCGCCGAGCATGCAGCCGATCGCGATGAGCAGCCCGATCCCGATACCCATGGCGCCCAGAACTCCCTGAGGCGCCCTCATGGCGCCCTCGCGGCGCACAGGCCTAATCGTTCACGCTTGCACGGGGCTGATTTCGCCGCCGGGGCCGAGCGGCCGGAGCCGCGCCATCACCGCCTCGCACAGTACAGTCACCGGTTGCTGGCAATCGAGGATCAGCGTCGCCTGGTCCGGCATTGGAATCTCCAGCGTCGCCAACTGGCTCGCCAGGAGGGAAGGGGGCATGTAATGGCCGCGCCTCGCGCCGAGCCGCGCGGCGAGGATCGCCGGATCGCCCTGCAGAAGCACGAACAGGATGTCGGGGCTCGCCGCAGCCAGGATCGCGCGGTAGCTGACCTTCAGCGCCGAGCAGGCGAGCACGGTCGGCTCACCCCGCCTTGCCGCGTCCTTCAACAAATTGGCCAGCCGCGCCAGCCACGGCGCGCGATCCGCATCGTCGAGGGCGATGCCCGCCCGCATCTTCGCGACGTTCTCGGGCGGGTGGAAGTCATCAGCGTCCAGAAAGTGGAAGCCGTGGCGCTCCGCCAGGGCGAGGCCGAGGGTCGTCTTGCCGGAGCCGGAGACGCCCATGACGATGACGATCGCAGCGGCGGTTTGCACCATCTCGCTTCCTGTCCTCCCGCCTTCATGTCCGACACAAGGACGCGAAGTAAGTCAATCGAGGGGACACTTGAACTGAGATGGACATCCCGGTCCCGTATTCCAGCACGGGAAGCCCGGAACCGAGGCGGGACGTGACGCCCGCTACGGCAAGGCGCCGATCAGGCGCTTGGCGTCCGTCAGGATGTTCTCGCAGGCCCGCTGGTTGCCCTCCTGATCTTCCGACTGCGCCTCACGGATCAGCACCCGCGCGGCGGCGATGTTCTCGCGCGTGGACTTCACCTGCGGGTTGCTGGGCTGCTCGTTCAGGACGTGCGGCAGGGCCTTGACCGACCCAGTCGTCAGGGTGTGCCCCGGCTCAAGGCCCGCCACACGAACGGCGCCTACGCTGTCGAGGCGGCGCTGAAGGGCGCTGACCTGCTGTCCGCAGGGAGTCGCCAACGCGGGAAGGGCCGAGCAGGCGAGGAGGGCGGCACCGACGAGGGGACGGGAGCGACGCATATCGATGGTTTCCTTGGCAGTCGGGCAGGTAGTGACCGTACCGGACGCCGCCTTGTGTGCCGCAGCGAAGACCTGTGCCTTGCTCTGGATCAAGGATCGGGCGGCGCGTCCGCCGATGCAGCGAACGACGCCTCGTCTGCCTTGCGGCGATGCCTTTGATCGAAATCAAGGCCCCGGGATGCTCGCTTTCCTAAGCGCTGGTTCAGCCGTTCCTGCGCGAGGACAATCAGCGAGCCATGGCCGCGATATCATCTTCAAAATACATGACGGAGGGGGAAGCCGGGCTCGGCGTCTTCCTTCTGGCCGGCGCCTTCCTCTGCGCGCTGGCCTCGGCCCACGCGGTCGATGGCCCCTTCTCCATCCATATGGGGCTGTTCGCGCTGGCCGCGATCGGCGGTCTCGCCGCCGTCCTGAAGCGTTATGAGGGCCGACCGGCCGAGCCCGTTCCTCAGGAGATCGACGGCAAGCCGAACTACAATGTCGGTCCGGTCAAGTTTGCGGCCGTGGCCGCCATGGGTTGGGGCATCGCCGGGTTCCTGGTCGGCTGCATCATCGCCTTCCAGCTCTGGGCGCCCTCGCTCAATCTCGGACTCGAATACACGACGTTCGGGCGGCTGCGGCCACTGCACACCTCGGCGGTGATCTTCGCTTTCGGCGGGAACGTCCTGATCGGTACCTCCCTCTATGTCGTGCAGCGCACCTGCCGGGCGCGGCTCGCGGGGGACCTCGCCCCCTGGTTCGTCGTGCTGGGCTACAACCTGTTCATCGTCATTGCCGGCACCGGCTACCTGATGGGCGTGACCCAGTCGAAGGAATACGCCGAGCCCGAATGGTACGCCGATCTGTGGCTCACCCTCGTCTGGGTCGTCTATCTCCTCGTGTTCCTGGCCACGATCTGGAAGCGCAAGGAACCGCACATCTTCGTGGCGAACTGGTTCTACTTGGCCTTCATCGTGACGATTGCCATGCTGCACATCGTCAATAACCTTGCGATGCCGGTTTCTTTCCTCGGCTCCAAGTCCTACCCGATGTTCGCGGGCGTGCAGGATGCCCTGATCCAGTGGTGGTACGGCCATAACGCGGTCGGCTTCTTCCTCACCGCCGGCTTCCTCGCGATCATGTACTACTTCGTTCCGAAGCGCGCCGAACGGCCGATCTACTCGTACCGGCTGTCGATCATCCACTTCTGGGCTCTGATCTTCATGTACATCTGGGCGGGCCCGCACCACCTGCACTATACAGCCCTTCCGGATTGGGCGCAGACGCTGGGCATGACCTTCTCAATCATGCTGTGGATGCCCTCCTGGGGCGGCATGATCAACGGTCTCATGACCCTGTCGGGCGCCTGGGACAAGCTGCGGACCGACCCCGTCCTGCGCTTCATGGTGGTGTCGCTGGCCTTCTACGGCATGGCGACGTTCGAGGGTCCGATGATGTCGATCAAGGCGGTCAACGCCCTGTCACACTACACGGACTGGACCATCGGCCACGTCCATTCCGGAGCGCTCGGCTGGGTCGCCTACATCTCCTTCGGCGCCCTGTATTGCCTGGTGCCGTGGCTCTGGAACCGGCGTGAACTGTATTCCCTCAAGCTCGTCGAGTGGCACTTCTGGATCTCGACGCTCGGCATCGTCCTGTACATCACTTCGATGTGGGTCGCCGGCATCATGCAGGGCCTGATGTGGCGCGCCTATAACGCCCTCGGCTTCCTCGAATACTCCTTTGTCGAGACCGTGGAGGCGATGCAGCCCTACTACCTCGTCCGGGCTCTCGGCGGAGTGCTGTTCCTGATCGGCGGGCTGATCATGGCCTACAACCTCGCCATGACGATCGCGGGCAAGGAAGCCTCCGAGCGCGAGCCGCTCGCGGGCACCACCGGTCTCGCCCCGGCGGAGTGACGAGCGATCAGGGGCCGCCGGTCGCGGCGGCCCCACCCGAACCCATCATACCCGTCGCATCACGGAACCTGTCCGATGGCTACCGCCCAGCCCGGCCTCTGGAAGAGGCACGAAGTCTTCGAAAAGAACTCCATCGTCCTGCTCATCGGCGCGCTCCTCGTCGTGGCGATCGGCGGCCTCGTGGAGATCACGCCGCTCTTCTACCTCAAGAGCACGATCGAGAAGGTCGAAGGCGTTCGCCCCTACACGCCTCTGGAGCTTGCCGGACGCAACATCTACATCCGTGAGGGCTGCTACCTCTGTCATAGCCAGATGGTTCGGCCGATGCGCGACGAGGTCGAGCGGTACGGGCACTTCTCGCTCGCCGCCGAGAGCATGTACGACCACCCGTTCCAATGGGGGTCGAAGCGCACCGGGCCGGATCTCGCCCGCGTGGGGGCCAAGTATTCGGACCAATGGCACCGCGAGCATCTGCGTGATCCCCGTGCCGTGGTTCCCGCCTCGATCATGCCGGCTTACGCCTTCCTCGACCGGCCCCTCGACGGCGAGGCGATCACCGATGACCTGAAGGCGAACCGGGCCCTCGGCGTGCCCTACAGCGACGAGATGATCGCGCTCGCCGCCGCCGACCTGAAGGCGCAGCTCGACCCGGACGGACCTGCCGCCGCCGACCTCCAACACCGCTATCCCGGAGCCGTCGTCCACGATTTCGGCGGGGAGAAGGGACGTGTCGCCGAGATCGATGCCCTGGTCGCCTACCTGCAGATGCTCGGCACGATGGTCGACTTCAAGATCTACGAAGACAAGAAGAACCTGAGGTGAGCGCCATGACCTACGAAAGCGCCGCCGCCTTCGCCCAGACGAGCGGCCTCCTCTACTTCGTCGCGATCTTCGCGGCGGTCGCCCTCTACGCCTTCTGGCCGCGCAACCGCACCCGGTTCGATGCGGCCGCCCACCTTCCCCTGATCGAGGACTGAGCCGTGGCCGACACCGCCAATCCCGGCAAACCGCCTGCGGGCCCCGAGACCACTGGGCACGAATGGGACGGCATCGCCGAATACAACAATCCGCTGCCGCGCTGGTGGCTCTACGGCCTTTATGCCACCATCGTCTGGGCCATGGGGTACTGGGTGCTCTATCCCGCCTGGCCGATGGTGAGCGGCTACTCAACGGGGCTTCTGGGCTATTCCCAGCGCGCCAAGGTGCTCGGTGAAGTTGACGCCGTGCGAAAGGAGCGCGACGCGCGGGGTCAGGCCCAACTCGCCAGCGCCACGGTGGAACAGATCCGCGCCGATCCGGCCCTGCTGCGCCTCGCCCTCGCCACCGGCAAGGCCGCCTTCGGCGACAATTGCGCCGCCTGCCACGGCACCTCGGCCACCGGCCGCCTGGGATACCCGAACCTTCAGGACGACGACTGGCTCTGGGGCGGAACGCCGGACGAGATCGAGAAGACCATCCGCTACGGCGCGCGTTCCGGCAACGGGGAGGCCCATATCGGCGACATGCCCGCCTTCGGGAGAGACGGGATGCTGTCTCGCGAGGAGATCGAGGCGGCGGCGAGCTACGTGCTCTCGCTCTCGGGCAAGCCCGGCGTTCCCGGTGCAAGCGTCGAGAAAGGCGCGGAGATCTTCGCCGGTAATTGCGCCGCCTGCCATGGCACCGAAGCGAAGGGAAACCCGGAGATGGGCGCCCCGAACCTGACGGACGCGATCTGGCTCTATGGCTCTTCCCCCGATCAGGTGGTGACCACGATCACCGGCGGCCGCAAGGGCGTGATGCCCGCCTGGGAGGGCCGCCTCGACGCGGCGACGATCAAGTCGCTGGCCGTCTACGTCCACGGCCTGGGCGGCGGACGGTAGGGCTTCGGGGCTCTCCCGCAGCGACGCCAACAATGCGAACGTCATGAAGCAATCCAGGGCAGCGGGACCCTTCCAACCGTGGCGGCTCCCTGGATTGCTTCGCGTTGCTCGCAAAGACGAGCCGGGCCTAACGACTTCTCGTTTGAGCGAGATCAAAGCCCCGTCCGCCAGCGCGGCCTAGGGCTTCCGGACCCCGTCCCGATGGCGGACGGAGGATGGTCCGCCGATGCCCCTCGCACAACCCAAAGACACACCTGCTCCGGCGCCACCGCGCCGTGCCCGCGCCAAGACGAAGTTCGGCGCAGCGGCGACCCGCACGGCGATCCCCGCCGCCGACGGCTCGCTCTATGCGGCGCGGGCCAAGATACAGCCGCAACTGGTTCGCGGCACCTATCGGCGGATCAAGTGGATGATCCTCGCCGTAGCCCTCGGCATCTACTACTTCGTTCCGTTCATCCGCTGGAACCGGGGACCGGGCGAGCCCTCCCAGGCGGTCTTGCTCGATCTCGACAAGGGCCGCTTCTACTTCTTCTCCATCGAACTGTGGCCGCAGGACGTGACCTACGTCATGGGCCTCCTGATCCTGGCCGCGCTGATCCTCTTCCTCGTAAACGCCGTGGCCGGTCGCGTCTGGTGCGGCTACCTCTGCCCGCAGACCGTGTGGACCGACCTGTTCCTCGCCGTCGAGCGGCTGATCGAGGGCGACCGGCGGGAGCGTCTGAAGCTCGATGCCGCTCCGTGGTCGATGGAGAAGATCGCCCTGCGGACGATGAAGCATTCCATCTGGCTGCTGATTGCGTGGTGGACCGGCGGCGCCTGGGTTCTCTACTTCGCTGATGCACCCACCTTGGTCGGCCAGCTCGCGACCTACCAAGCCCCGCCCGTCGCCTATGTCGCGATCCTGACGCTGACCGCGACCACCTACCTTCTGGCGGGCCACATGCGCGAGCAGGTCTGCACCTACATGTGCCCCTGGCCGCGCATCCAGGCGGCCCTGACGGACGAGCACGCCTATAATATCCTCTACCGGGATGCGCGGGGCGAGCCCCGTATGTCGGCCAAGCAAGCCACGGCGTTGCGCGCAGCAGGCCAGGCGGCGGGTGATTGCGTCGACTGTTTCGCTTGCGTCACGGCCTGCCCCGCGGGCATCGACATCCGCGACGGTCAGCAGATGGACTGCATCCAGTGCGGCCTGTGCATCGACGCCTGCGACACGGTGATGGACAAACTCGGGCGCCCTGCGGGCCTGATCGGCTACGACACGGAGGCGAACCGCCGGAGCCGGGCCGCCGGAGGAGGGGCCGTCAGCCGTATCGTCCGGCCGCGCACCATCCTCTACGCGACCCTCGTCGCCGGGATCGGCAGCTTCATGCTCTACAGCCTCGTGACGCGCAGCTTCACCGCCTTCAGCGTGCTGCACGACCGCAACCCGCTGTTCGTCACCCTGTCCGATGGCGCAATCCGCAACGGCTACACCTTCAGGCTCAGCAACAAGCGGCCGGGCGAGCGCCACTATGCGCTCACGGTCGAGGGACTGGCCGGAGCGCGCGTCGAGGTTGTCGGCGGCACGCCCCGAGACATGCCGGTCCCGTCGGATTCCACGCAGGAATTCCGCGTCCTCGTCTTCGCCCCTGCAGGCCTGCCCGCCGCCCCGAGCATCCCGCTCACATTCACCCTCACGGATCCGGCGACGGGCGAGAGCATCCAGGCACAGGATCACTTCAAGGCACCCGCGCCATGACGCTCACCGCTCAGCAACCCCGGGCCCAAGGCGGCCTGACCGGACGGCAGGTTTTGGCCCTGTTCGTCGTCTTCTTCGGCACGGTCGCCGCCGCCGATGCCACGTTGTTCGTCTCGGCGACGCGAACGTGGTCCGGCCTCGAAGTCGCCTCCCCGTATAGGGCGGGCCAGCTATACAACGCGGAGTTGCGCCATGCCCGCGAACAGGACGCCCTCGGGTGGCACCTCGACATGTCGGCGATCCTCCATCCGGCGGGGGTCGCGACGGTAAGCGTGAGCCTGTCCGACGCCCATGCCCAGGCGCTGCGGGGCAAGGTGCTGCGCGCCCGGTTCGAGCGCCCGACCGACAAGCGGAAGGACGTCCTGGTCGATCTGACGGAGATCGCCGCCGGCACCTACGCTGCGCAGGCCGAACCGCTGGCGCGTGGCCAGTGGGACCTCGTGGTGGAGGTCGTCGGCGAGGAGGGCGTCGCGTTCCGGCGCAAGCACCGGATCGTCCTGGATTGAGGGAAGCCCCCGATGTGCTGCACCGACATGGCGCTCGCCTACGTCGAGGCCCACGCCTCGTGGAGCGAAGCGAATACGAAGCCGTCCCTCGGCCGCGACTACGCCGCCTTCCTCACCGCCCTGCCTGACGGAGCCACCCGCGCCGAATTCGCGGTCGAGGGCGTGCGCTGCGCCTCCTGCATGAACGCCATCGAGCGGGGGCTCGCGCCCCTTCCGGGTGTCGCCTCCGCCCGGCTCAACTTTTCAGACAGGCGCCTCACGGTCACGTGGAAGAGTGAGGCCGAAGCCGACGTCGCAACCGTGTTGAAGGCACTGGAGTCGCTCGGCTTCGCAGCCCAGCCTTTCGCGCCCGGCAGAATCGCGGATGCGGAGGCCGCCGAAACACGGCGGCTGATCCGGGCGCTGGCGGTGGCGGGCTTCGCGTCGATGAACGTGATGCTCCTCGCCATCTCGGTCTGGGCGGGCAACGTCTCGGACATGACCCCGGAGAACCGCGACCTCTTCCACTGGATCCAGGCCGTGATCGCGCTCCCGGCAGCCGCCTATGCGGGGCGGCCCTTCTACGAGGGGGCGTTCCGTGGGCTGCGCGCGGGCCGAGTGACGATGGACTTCCCCATCACGCTGGGCGTGGTCCTGACCCTCGTCATGTCGGTGGTGGAATCGCTGTCGGGCGGCACCCATGCCTATTTCGACGGCGCCGTGATGCTGCTGTTCTTCCTGCTGATCGGGCGCGTTCTCGACCAGACCATGCGTCGGCGCACACGCGCCTTCGCCGAAAACCTCGCGACCCTGCGCAGTGAGCGCGCGACACTCGCTGAACCGGATGGCGGGCTGCGCGACGTGCCCCTGTCCGACCTCGCCCCGGGCGCGCGCATTCTGATCCGGCCCGGCGAGCGGGTGCCTGCCGACGGCCTCGTCGAGCATGGCACCTCCGATCTCGACCAGAGCCTCGTGACCGGCGAGACCGCCGCCGTCACCGTTCGGAGCGGCGACCGCGTTTTCGCGGGCGCCCTCAACGGCAGCGGGGCGCTGACGGTTCGGGTGACCGCGACAGCGGGCGCCACGCTCCTCGACGAGGTCGAAAGTTTGATGCGCCGGGCCCTGGAAGCGCGCTCCCGTGCCCTGGTTCTCGCTGACAAGGCCACACGCCTCTACGTCCCGCTGGTCCATGCGGCGGCTCTATTGACCCTCGTCGGCTGGATCGTCGGCGGAGCCGGGTGGCACGTGGCGCTCCTCAATGCGGTCGCGGTGCTCATCGTCACCTGCCCCTGTGCGTTGGGCCTCGCCATCCCCGCCGTGCAGGTCGTGGCATCGGGTGCCCTGTTCCGGGAAGGCGTGCTGCTCAATGACGGCACGGCGTTAGAGCGGTTCGCCCGCATCGACACGGTCGTGTTCGACAAGACCGGCACGCTGACCCTGCCGGAGCCGGTCCTGGCCGGCGGGATCTTCGATCAGCCCGCTCTCGAAACCGCCGCGCGGCTCGCTCTGTCGAGTCGCCATCCGATGGCGGCGGCCCTCGCCACGCTCGCGCCAGGGGCAACACCCTTCCTCGGTGCCGAAGAGGCAGCCGGACTCGGCGTGCGGGTCATCGTCGATGGCGAGGAGTTGCGACTGGGCTCCCCCCGCTTCTGCGGGGCGGAAGCGCAAGCACAGGCGGCACTCGCATCGGATCCCGAATCCTCGGTCATCTGCTTCCGGGCAGGCGCGCAGGCGCCCCTCGCGTTTCCGGTGCGCCAAGCCATCAGGCCGGATGCGGAGGAGGTGGTCGCGGCGCTCAAGGCGTCGGGCCACCGTGTCCTGGTTTTATCGGGCGACCGTGCCGCCGCCGTCGCGGCAGTCGCCTGCCGCCTCGGGATCGCGGAATGGGAAGCCGGGCTGACGCCCCAGGACAAGATCGCCCGCATCGAGGCCCTGCGGTCGAGCGGTCGCCATGTGCTGATGGTCGGCGATGGCCTCAACGACGCGCCCGCACTCGCCGCCGCCCACGCGTCTCTGTCTCCCGTCACGGCCTCGCATGTCAGCCAGGCCGCCGCCGATGCCCTGTTCCTGGGCCGAGGACTGTCGCCGGTCCTGTCGGTCCTCAACGCAGGCCGACGGGCGCGACGGCTCATGCTGCAGAACCTCTGGATCTCGGCGGCCTACAATGGGCTCGCCGTTCCTCTGGCCGCCGCCGGACTGCTGACACCGCTGATCGCGGCGCTGGCCATGTCGGGTTCGTCCCTCATCGTGACCGCGAATGCGCTGCGCGCACGATCGGGCGAGGCTAAGACGGAGGACAAGAACCAAGCCGCCGCACACCTCACCCTTCCGAAAGCCGCGTGAAGTCGCCGTGAGCGTGCTCCTGCTCGTCATCCCCATCGCGCTCGGTCTCGGCGGCTTGGGGCTCGCGGCGTTCCTCTGGGCGCTCCGCTCCGGCCAGTACGACGACATCGAGGGCGCCGAATATCGCGCGCTCCGCGACGACTGAAGGGCAGCGCAACGCCCGAAGACGTCCCGTTGCCCTGAATGATACGGGGGTTGAGTCTCGGTCGTCAGTCGACGGCTTCGAGGTCGTTCACCGTGATGACGCCGCGCGCGTCGCGGGCCTCGGCGTTCTTTCGCGCCTGCAAACGGGCGATGGCGTCCTCATGCAGGGTCGCCGCGCGATGGGCGCTTTCGGGGGAGTCGAAACGCCCCGGCCACCAAAGATCGCCCTCCACGATGGCGAAGCGATTGCCGTCGAGCTTCAGAACACTTGGCACCGGAATCATCCTCTCGCATCGGGCAGGTCGCCACGGCCGGAGCGGGCGGTTCCTGCGGTCTTCGTCATGTCGCTCGCGCCATGGCGCGTCACATCACCGGCTCGACCCGGTCGGCTCACGGAGTTCCGACGCACGACGGACGGACGAGCGCGCCGCGTCCGTCGCGGTTTCGCACACGGTCTGGCGAAAGCTCTCCCAATCACGGCCGTTCAGGCTGCCGTCGCGCTGGGCGGCGAAGAAGCGCGTCGAACATTCCGCCACCGATAGAGTGGGAGCGGCCAGGGACGGTGTGGCGAGGGAAAGGGCTGCAAGGGCGAAGAGGATTCTGGTCATGGCGGCAGGTCTCCTTTGGGCCGACCTCTTCATGCGCCCGGCCCAGGAAGCAGCCCTTGCGCTGGATCAAGGATCACCCGCGCCCGGTCGGCGAAGCATCCTGCACGGGTTTCCCCATGCGCCGGAGCCACTCCATGTCCATTGCCAGCATCACGGTCGCCCTCGACACGGGCGAGACTGCCGCTTCCCGGGTCCGCCTCGCGGCGGATCTCGCGCAACGCTTCGAGGCGACGCTGACCGGCGTCGCCGCCCGCCAGCTCCCGATCCCCGGCCCGGCCGCCGACATCGTGGTATCGCAAGCATCCTACGACGAGGAGCAGAATAGGCTCGCCGACGAACTTGCGCGGGCCGAAGATCTGTTTCGGACGAATGCCGGAACGACCATCCGCACTTCTTGGCGGCAAGCGGAGGCGGGCTCCGAGGCCTTCCTCATCCGGCAGGCCCGCGCCACGGACCTCATCGTCATCGGGCGCGATGCCTCCAGTGCCGGACGCTACACCATGGAGCCCGACCCCGGCACGGTGCTGATGGAGGCCGGGCGTCCCGTGCTCGTCGTGCCGCCGGGCACCGAACGACTGGATGCCGCCCGCATCGTCGTCGCGTGGAAGGACTCGGTCGAGGCCCGCCGCGCCGTCACCGCCGCCCTCCCGTTCATCGGCCGCGCGGACAAGGTGTTCGTCGCCGCCGCCGGCAACGAGGCGCGGTTCGAGGGGGCGGACGAGGTATCGGAACATCTCGCCCGGCACGGCGCGCATGTCACGACGAACCTGTTGGGCGCACCGGCGGGCGACATCGCCGATGCGATCCTGCGTTTTGCGCGCCGCGAGGAGGTCGATCTGATCGTGATGGGCGCCTACGGACATTCCCGGTTTCGGGAATGGTTCTTCGGGGGCGCGACGCGGGACATGCTGCGCCTCTCACCGATCCCGTGTCTGATGAGCCATTGAGGCCGTGCCTCAGCTCGCCGCCATCCGCTCGAGCCTCGGCAAATCGAGCAGGCGCACGCCGCCCGGCACGAGCAGGATGGCGTGCGCGCGATCGAGCCGCGACAGCATCCGGCTGACCGTCTCGATGGTCAGGCCGAGATGGTCGGCCATGTCCTGTCGGCCCATCGGCAGTTCGACGGTGACGGAGGCATGGCCCGTCCGGGCGTAGCGGTCGCGCAGCGACAGCAGAAAGGCCACGACCTTCTCCTCGGCCGTCCGGCGCCCAAGCAGCAGCATCTGTTCCTGCGCGAGGTTCAATTCGTAGCCCGCCCGCTCGTGCAGGCTCTTGAGGAGGTGCGGCTTGAACGCCATCACCTCCGCGAAATTCTCGCGACCGAAGCGGCAGGTCTCCACCGGCCCCAGCGCCTCCGCCGAGACCGAGTAGCGCTCCTGAAGGGCGAGCCCGAGGAAATCGCCCGGCAGGGCAAAGCCCATCACCTGACGCCGCCCGTCGGGGAGCAGCCGCGTCAGGCGCAGGGCGCCGTCGATGACGTTGTACACCGACCAGGCGGGTTCGCCCTGCCCGAACAGCGTCTGGCCCTTGTCCAGGGTGAGATGGTGGCTCAGCGCCTCGAGTTCTTCCAACTCGGCGAGCGCCAGCACGGAGCAGACGCTGATCAGGCGAACCTTGCAATCGGCACAACCGTCCCCCGAACGCCCATGATGGCACGCGTGGGGAATTCGCTCGACCGTGCCCGTATCGACCAGCATGCCACCCCCCTCGCGTTGCGTCTGACTGGGCTCGCCCCGGCCGTCGGCGATGATGACCCAGGGGGGAGGGCGCGCATTGATGCAACGCAAGGGGAGGGGCGGCGCCGATTTCCTTGCGCTGGATCAAGGTCGCCACGCGAACCCGGATCTATGCATCGGCGGTCACAACCAGCCGGGGCACGAGATGCGCAAGTTCCTCGTCACCTTCCACAAGACCCTGCCGGACGATACCGGCCACGAGCATCGGGTGCTGCAACGTCAGGCGGTGGTCTCCGCCCGTTCCGAGATGTCGGCCTCCTATGAGGCCAAGGCGATGCTCTGCAAGGCGGAGGGTGTGGCCGACTGGCGGCTCAGGGCGGACACCTGCGAGGTGGTTGAACTCGCCCTTCAAATGGCGTGAGTTGGTCAAGCACCGGCTTCGACCCGAGCTCAATCGGTGAAGGGCGCATGACCGTTTCACCGACCGGTTTATCCGAGGAGGTCATCGACCCGGAGGCTACGGCTTCGGGGGCGGCGCCATCGACGCCGCCTCTCTTGAGCCGTCTCGGGCCGGGCCTGATCACCGGCGCCTCCGACGACGATCCAAGCGGCATCGCCACCTACAGCCAGGCCGGTGCGCAATTCGGCTACGGCCTGTGCTGGACGATGCTCTACACGCTGCCCCTGATGGCGGCGGTCCAAATGATCTCCGCGCGCATTGGGCGGACGACCGGACACGGCATCGCGGGCGTGCTGCGCGAGCATTACCCAAACCGCCTTCTCCAGACCGTCGTCCTGCTGCTGCTTGCCGCCAACATCCTGAACCTCGGCGCCGATCTCGGCGCGATGGCGGATGCCCTCAACCTGATCCTGCCGGGACCACGCTGGCTCTATGTCGTCGTCTTCGCCGTTATCTGCGTCACGATGCAGGTCTTCCTGCGCTATGCGCGCTACGTCTCGATCCTGAAATGGCTGACGCTCAGCCTGCTCGCCTACCCGGCGGTCGTGATCCTCGCCAACGTGTCGTGGTGGGATCTGGCGAGGGCCCTGGCGATTCCCCGCATCGACTTCAGCGGCGGCGGGCTCACCACCCTTGTCGCCCTCTTCGGGACGACGATCAGCCCCTACCTGTTCTTCTGGCAAGCGGCGGAGGAGGCCGAGGATCTCCAGGCCTTCCCGCGCCGTCGCGATCTCCTCCACGCCCCCGAACAGGGCCGCAGCGCCCTGCAGAGGATCGAGTTCGACACGGTGGTCGGGATGACCTTCTCGAATCTCGTGGCACTCTCCATCATCGTCACGACAGCGGCCGTGCTCCACCCGCACGGCATCACCGACATTCAGACTTCGGCCCAAGCCGCAGCGGCCCTGCGGCCCTTGGCCGGTCCATTCTCGGCGATGGTGTTCGCCCTCGGCATCGTCGGGACCGGCCTCCTCGCCGTGCCGGTGCTGGCGGGGTCGGCTGCCTATGCCATCGGAGAAGCACGACGATGGCCGGTGGGCTTCGACCGGCGCCCCCTCGAAGCACGCGCCTTCTACGGGACGGGGGCGCTCGCCACTATGACCGGCATGGTCATCAGCCTCGGCGCGGTCGATCCGATCAAGGCGCTCTATGGGAGCGCGGTGGTGAACGGCGTGATCGCCGTGCCGGTCATGGCGGTGATGATGCTCGCGGCGGCCCGCTCCGACATCATGGGCGCCTTCGCAGTGCGAGGATGGCTCCTTCGGCTGGGCTGGATCGCGACCGCCTGCATGCTGCTCGCCGTCCTCGCTATGCTGGCGACGAGCCTCTTCTCATAGTCCAGGGACGCACTCACTCCGTTCATGCGTCCCTGCTTGAGCTCATTGTCTCTGCATCACGTTTTCCGGACGCTGCTGACATCTTTGTCTGGATCGATAGACTAGAGCCGTCTTCGACCAAGGTGGCTTACCTGCCTCCGTCTTTGCGAGCGTGAGCGAAACAATCCAGGGCAGCGGGACGCTTCAGATCGGTGCGCCGCCCTGGATGGCTTCGCTGCGCTCGCAAAGACGGCCGGGAATTCATCGACGGGGGCGGCTCAAATCGGTCGAATACGGCTCTAGGGCCGAGCTCGACTCGGAATCACTCGGCAAGCTGGGCCAAGGCCGCCTCGTCCCGCAGGACCACCATCCGGCGGTTCGGCGGCAGGGCGATCAGACCCTCGCGCTCCAATTGCGTGACGGCCCGCGAGACACTCTCGACCGTCAGGCCCAGATGATCGGCCATATCGGTCCGCGACATCGGCAGGTCCACCGCGGTCCCGGCACAGGCCATGCGCCGTGAAAACGTGACCAGGAAGGTTGCGATGCGTTCCCGGGCCGACTTCCGGCCGAGCAGCATCATGTGATCCTGCGCCCGCTCCAGCCCCTTCATCATCGAGGCGACGATCTCCCGCGCCAGCGTGCCGTCGTCGCCCGCCAGGGCGCGGGGCTCGCGGCGATAGACCTCCAGCTTCGCTGCGGTGACGGCCTCGGCGTTGACGCGATGCTCCGCGCCCGCCTCCAACCCGAAGATGTCTCCGGGCAAATGGAAGGCGTCGATCTGGCGGCGCCCGTCCGACAGGAGCCTGCAGGTGCGCACCACGCCCGAGACCACCTTGTAGAACGTGCCTGCACGGTCGCCCTCCGTGAAGATCTCTTCCTCAGCCGAGACGGTGCGGCGAAAGCCGCTCCTCGCCTCCGCGACAGGCGACGACGGGGTCCGACACGGCGGGATGGTGGCGAGGGCGGGTGGAAGGCCGACGGCGGCGAGAGCGGTCTGCATGGGAGCCTCCGTGTCGTGAAACGTGACACCATGGCTACGTCCCGGACGGCGACCGCGAAATTCCGTGCCTTCTCTTAAGGAGCGCCCCTAAGGGATTCTACTGATGGCCCTGAACTGTGCCGAGCGCGTCACGGATGCCGTCCAGCAGGCTTCCATCCTCGAAGGGCTTCTCGATCACCCCACGACACCCGGCATGGCTGGCACGGCGGTGAAGGTCGTCCGTCGGTCTGGCGGTAATCAGGATGGCGGGAAGATCGACGGCGCGGTCGCGCAGCTGGCCGACGAGTTCCAACCCGTCCATGCCGGGCATCCAGTAATCCACGACCAGACAACCCGTACGGGGGAGGGCGGCCTCGCGCAGCAACTCCGCGCCATCTTGATAGAGGCGCACGTCGAGCCCCTCGAGTTCCAGGGCGAACTTCAGGGAATGACGGACGGCGGCGTCATCATCGACGATGAGCACCGGTCCAGTGCGCTTGCGCATCGCGGCATCCATGGGCGTGTCGACATGGCCTAAGGCGACGCGTGGGGCGCTGCCTTGACCTGCCTCAAACCGCGCCCTGCCTCATGAGCCGCCGGGGGCTTGCCCTGAAACGAGCGCCATGCGGACGAGTTCGGACAGGCTCCCCGCCTGCATCTTGGACATGACATGGGCGCGATAGATCTCGACCGTCCGGGGACTGATGCCGAGATCGAGGCCGATCACCTTGTTGGCCTTGCCTTCGACAAGCCCTTCCAGCACCTGCCGCTCGCGCTCGGACAGGGCGGCGAGACGCGCCCGAACCGCCCTGGTCTCGGCAGCCGCGCCCGCTTTCCGATCCGCTCGCGCCAGCGCAGAACGGATGCTCGCGAGCAGGATCTCGTCGTCGAACGGCTTTTCGATGAAGTCGATCGCGCCTTCCTTCATGGCCTCGACCGCCAGAGGGACATCCGCATGCCCCGTCATGACGATGACCGGCGGCATGTCTCCCCGCTGGCGCAGGCGGCGCAGGAACTCGATGCCGTCGATCTCCGGCATCCGCACATCCGTGACGATGCAGCCCGTCGGCTCCGCAACCTCGGCGAGGAACGCGCTCGCCGATTCATGCACGCGCACGGCCAGCCCGTCCGTGGCGAGCAGGAACGCCAAAGCCTGACGCACCGCGATGTCGTCATCAACGATATGGACGAGCGCATCAGTCGACATGCGCCAACTCCTCCCGGTCGAGAGTGCGGAGGGTGAACCGGAAAGTCGTCCCGCCATCCGGCCCCGGCCCGGCCTGGATCTTCCCGCCATGCGACTCAACGATGGTGCGGCAGATCGAGAGGCCGACACCCATCCCGCTGGCCTTGGTCGTCACGAAGGGCTTGAACAACTGGGTGGCGACCTCGGGCGCGAGGCCCGTTCCGGTATCCGACACGCACACCTCGACGAATCCCTCGTCGGAAAGCGCCCGCGTCGCGACGGTCAGTTCGCGGTTGCTCGCGTCCTGCATCGCCTCGATGGCGTTGCGGATGAGATTCAACAGAACCTGCTGCACCTGGATCCGGTCAGCCAGGACGAGCGGCGCATCAGGGTCGAGAGTGAAGCGGACGCGGATACCCTTCTCCTTCGCGCCGACCAGGGCAAGGGCGCTCGCCTCCTCGATGAGCTTGGGCAGGCTTTCGATGTGACGCTCGCCTTCTCCGCGGGCCACGAACTCGCGCAGGTGACGGATGACCTGCCCGGCCCGCAGGGCCTGCTCGGCCGCCTGGTTCACCGCATTCGACAGCAGGGACACTTCAGGCCCCTCCATCCGCCCGAGAAGGCGGCGGCAGCCCTTGAGATAGCTGGCGATGGCGGTCAGCGGCTGGTTGATCTCGTGCGCGAGCGTCGAGGCCATCTCGCCGAGCGCCGTGAAGCGGGACATGTGCACGAGTTCGGATTGAAGCTCTTGAAGGCGCGTCTCGGTCTGATTGCGTTCGGTGAGGTCCCGGATGAAGCCGGTGAAGTAACGCTCACCACCCGACCGCATCTCGCCGACGGACAATTCCATCGGGAAGGTCGAGCCGTCCTTGCGCTGGCCTACCACGACGCGGCCGATTCCGATGATGCGACGCTCACCCGTGGTCAGGTACCGGGCCATGTAGGCATCGTGGTGACTGCGATAGGGCTCCGGCATCAGCAGGCTGATGTTGCGGCCGACCACCTCTAGCGGCTCGTAGCCGAACTGGCGCACGGCGGCGACGCTGAACGACTTGATCCGAGCCTGTTCGTCGATCACCACCATGGCATCCGGCACGGTGTCGAGGATCGAGCGCAGGTGCGCCTCGCGGGCACGCGAGGCATCCTCGGCCAGCCGCCGCTCGTGGATGCTGAAGATCACGCCCCGATGCCGGGACGGCCGTCCATCCGGCCCGGTCCGCACGGTGCCGCGCGACCGCAGCCAATGGGTCGTCCCATCCGGGCGTGCGACCCGGTAATCGACCTCGTAGCCGCCGCCCTCCCGGAGCGCACGTCCGATGGCCTGCTGCCTGACGGGCCGGTCGTCCGGATGGACCAGCGCCTGAGTCTCCTCGAAGGAGGCCAAGCGCTCGACCGGGACACCGAACAGGCCCGCGCAGTTTGGCGAGACCGTGACTCGGCCGGTCGCGACATCGAGCACCCAGGTACAGATGCCCGACTCATCGAGGATATGCCTGAGTTCGTCTGCGCTCAGGGGCACATGGTTGCCCCGATCCGGGCCAGCACAGTCTTCAATCTGCTCCAAGATCGACGCTTCGTGATGAAATCCGCGACTCCATACCCGAAAACGGACCGCGACGTCTCCCGACAGGAAGGCCGATCAATCCCCCACCAGGTCTGCGCGGCGAGCTGCCGAGCGCATTCGCTGTTCGTGCGAACGGGCGACGGATCAAGTTTGGATGGTCCCCGCCTCCGCTCCGGCTCGATGGGAATGGACCCGGTGCGCGATCGACCTTCGCGACATGGCTGACCGTGGCGATGGAGCAGCCGACATGCACCGCCATCTTCCGGTATAACTTCGCTCGTGAACGAAAACGATATGGAGGCCGTCCCTGCGCGGGCCCCTCGGGAGTGACACGATGCGCCGCCTTGCCCTGAGCGTCCTGCTCGCCGCCTTCGTCGTCGGACCCGCTGCCGCCGAGCAGGGTCTGCTGCTTGGAGCGGACATGACATCCCCCGCCATGACCCAGGCCGAGGTGAGCCGCGCCGACATCGAGGCGATGATCAAGGCGACGGACGGCAAGCCGATCGACCTGCACGACAAGTTGCTCTCCGGCCTCGATCTCTCGGGGGTCGACCTGCGCGCTGCCAAACTGCGCACGGCTCGGCTCGGCAAGGCGATCTGACGCCTGCCATGGTCGCAACCCTCGGCCTCGCCTTCCTGGCCGGCATCCTCTCGGTGCTCTCACCCTGCGTTCTGCCCCTGCTGCCGCTGGTGCTGGGGGCGGCGGCCTCCGAGCACCGGCTCGGCCCGGCGGCGCTGGCGGCCGGGCTCGCCCTGTCCTTCGTCGTCATTGGCCTGTTCGTAGCGACGATCGGTTTCGCCATCGGCCTCGATGCGGGCGTGTTCCGGGTGGCGGCGGCGATCCTGCTGATACTTGTCGGCCTCGTGCTGATGGTACCCATCACGCAGACCCGCCTCGCGGCGGCGGCGGGGCCGGTGAGCGATTGGACAGAGCGCCGCTTCGGTGGGTTCTCCACGAGCGGGCTCGCCGGTCAATTCGGCGTCGGGCTCCTGCTCGGGGCGGTGTGGAGCCCCTGCGTCGGGCCGACGCTCGGCGCGGCCTCGCTGCTGGCTTCGCAGGGGCGCGACCTCGGCACGGTGGCGCTGACGATGCTGCTGTTCGGCCTCGGCGCGGCCCTGCCGTTGCTTCTGCTCGGGACGCTGTCCCGCGAAGTGCTGATGCGCTGGCGCGACCGGATGATGGGGCTCGGCAAGGGGCTGAAGGCGGTCCTCGGCCTGATCCTCGTGGCCACTGGCCTGATGATCGCCACCGGGCTCGACAAGGCGGCCGAGACTGCCCTGGTCAACGCCTCGCCGGATTGGCTCACAGCGTTGACCACTCGACTCTGAAAGCCAGGAGACTGCCTCGCTATGCGGGCAGGCACCCGACCCATTGCGCCGGGCCGGGGCCGAACCCGGCCCCGCACGGAGGGTCCGAGCGGGCCGCCCAGGATGCCGCTGATTCCGGCGATGCGCCCGCTGGCCAGCAGCAGCAAGGCGGCCGAGGCGCCGATCAGGGCCCCGCCTGCCAGCGGTGGGAGGAACGTGATCATGGCTCGTCTCCGACCGACCCGAACTGGGCCGCCTGCCCCAAGGCGCGGTCGCGGGCGCGGGCCCGCGCCTCGGCCGTCCGCACGGGTGCCCGTCGCTGCGGGCGGTCGAGGATCAGGATGTCCTCGATCGCGGCGAGGAGCGCGCTGAGGCGCGGATCGCTCAAGCTGTAGAACACCACCTTGTGCTCCCGCCGTGTGGCCACGACCTCGGCGTTGCGCAGTTCCCCGAGCTGCTGCGACAGCGTCGGCTGGCGGATGCCGAGGCGCTGCTCGATCTCCGAGACCGAACACTCCTCCTCGGCGAGCAGGTAAAGGATGCGCAATCGGTTCGGGTTGGCAACCAGCTTGAGCAGATCGGCGGCAGGCCCGGCCAGCGCCTCGTCGGTTCCGGCTGCCATCATGCGTTGTCCAAGCGGTAGTACCAATCGATGCCACAGCCACCGACTTCGTCGCTCGTCAGCGGCGGGTTCATCAGCGCTGGCTCGCCCGGCCGCCAACCCTCCGGCGTCGACACGTCGCCCGCATCGCTGGCCTGCAGCGCCTGCACCAGACGCAAGATCTCATCGATGCTTCGCCCCACCGTCAGCGGATAGGCGAGCGAGGCGCGCACGAGGCCCTCCGGATCGATGACAAAGGTGGTGCGCACCGTCGCCGTAGAGGTCGCCCCCGCCGGCAGCATGCCGTAGGCGCGGGCGATGCCCATCGCCGGATCCTCGACGATCGGGAACGGCACCCGGACGCCGAAACGCTGCTCGATGCTCTGCTGCCAAGCGAGGTGCGAGGACAGGCTGTCGACGGACAGGGCGAGCAGATCGCAATCCAGCGCCTGGAAGGCGTCGAAGTCCCTGGCGAAGGCGACGAACTCGCTGGTGCAGACCGGCGTGAAGTCGGCCGGGTGCGAGAAGAAGACGAGCCAGCGTCCCCGATAGGCGGAGAGGGTGCGGACGCCCATCGTGGTGCGGGCGCGGAAGTTCGGCGCGGCGTCACCGATGATGGGGGGGCACGCCGGAGGCGGTTTGACGAGGCCCGAATCATTGCTTTCTGAATTCATAAAGCGATGCCCCTAGAAGTGGCACTAAGAGATCCACTAACAACTTCAGCTCGATATATCTTTACATATTCGGAAAATGACGTCTAACAAAAACATGGATTGACATAAGACGGCATCGGCGCGAGGTAACAACATGCGTCGCGAGTCGGCCTCCAGGGCCGTCCCGCGGGCCATCCCTATGAGGGACCGATCCGATGCTGGTCGACCATCTCCCGAGCGCGCTCGATCTCGCGCGCAGCCAGTTCGCCTTCACGGTCGTCTGGCATTTCCTGTTTCCGGCCTTCACCATTGGGCTGGCAAGCTACCTCGCGGTGCTGGAAGCCTTTTGGCTGGCGACGGACAAGCCGGTCTATCTCGACACCTACCGCTACTGGCTGAAGGTCTTCGCTGTAGCCTTCGCCATGGGCGTCGTGTCGGGGCTGGTGATGAGCTACCAGTTCGGCACCAACTGGTCGGTCTTCTCGGACAAGACCGGTCCGATCCTGGGACCGCTGCTCGGCTACGAGGTGCTCACCGCCTTCTTCCTGGAGGCGGGCTTCCTCGGGGTGATGCTGTTCGGGATGGAGCGCGTAGGCCCCCGCCTGCACTTCCTCGCCACTGGCCTCGTAGCCTTCGGGACGCTGATCTCCGCCTTCTGGATCCTGTCCGCCAATTCCTGGATGCAGACGCCAACCGGCTATGTCCTCGATGCCGAAAGCCGTTTCGTGCCCGAGGATTGGTGGGCGGTGGTCTTCAACCCGTCCTTCCCCTACCGTTTAGCCCACACCGTGACGGCGGCCTACCTGACGACGGCGATGATCGTCGGCGCGGTCGGCGCGTGGCATCTGCTGCGCGACCGGACCAATCCCCGCGCCCGGCTGATGTTCTCCATGGCGATGTGGATGGCGGCCCTCGTTGCCCCAGTACAAATGGTGCTCGGCGATCTCCACGGCGGCAACAGCTACCACCACCAGCCGGCCAAGGTGGCGGCGATGGAGGGCCATTTCGACAGCGTAACCCGCGCGCCCTCGATCCTGTTCGGCTGGCCGGACGCGCAAGCCGCCGAGACGAAGTACGAGATCGGCATTCCCGGCCTCGCGAGCCTCTACCTCGCGCATGATTTGAACGCGAAGGTCACGGGGCTGAAGGACCTGCCGCGCGACACGTGGCCGACCAACCTGCCGCTGGTGTTCTGGGCCTTCCGGGTGATGGTCGGGCTCGGGATGCTGATGATCGGCCTCGGGCTGTGGTCGCTGTACCTGCGCTCCAAGGGCCGCCTGTTCGAGACGCCCTGGCTGCACCGCTTCGCCGTGGCGATGGGGCCCTCGGGGCTGATCGCAGTGACGTCAGGCTGGGTGGTGACGGAAGCCGGTCGCCAGCCCTTCACGGTTTACGGTCTGCTACGCACGGCCGACAGCGTCTCGCCCATTGCTGCGCCCGCGGTGGCGGCCTCGCTCGCGGCCTTCGCCCTAGTCTACTTCGCAGTGTTCGGGGCGGGCATCTGGTACCTGCTCCATCTGTTCAACCAGACGCCGCGCCCCCACGAATCCGGCCCGCCCGTCGGCCAGCCGGTGCGTACGGCCGGGATCACCCCGGCGCCCGCCCTGGCAGGTGACGTTCACCTGCAACCGGCCGAGTGAGGAGAGCCCACGATGGAACTCGATCTCACCCTCATCTGGGCGATCCTCATCGCCACCGCCGTGTTCCTCTACGTGGCGATGGATGGGTTCGATCTCGGCCTCGGCATCCTGTTCCCGGCGGTGCGCGGCAAGGCCGAGCGCGACGTGATGGTGAATTCGGTCGCCCCCGTCTGGGACGGCAACGAAACGTGGCTCGTGCTCGGCGGCGGCGGGTTGTTCGCGGTCTTTCCGCTGGCCTACGCCACCATCCTCCCCGCCCTGTACATGCCGCTGATCCTGATGCTGCTCGCCCTGGTGTTCCGGGGCGTGGCCTTTGAGATGCGCTTCCGCATGGCGACGCCGCGCGGGCAGCTCTGGTGGGACCGCGCCTTCTCCTGGGGCAGCTACGTCGCCGCCTTCTGCCAGGGCATCGCGCTCGGCGCCTTCGTGCAGGGCATCAAGATCGAGGGCCGCGCCTATGCGGGCGGTTGGTGGGATTGGCTGACGCCGTTCTCGGTGCTGACCGGCCTCGCGCTCGTCGTGGGCTACGGCTCGCTCGGAGCGTGTTGGTTGATCTGGAAGACCAACGGCGAATTGCAGATCCGCGCCTACAACCTCGCCAAGCCGCTGGCGGTGGCGACACTCATCCTCATCGCCGTGGTCTCGGCGACGATGCTGGCGATCAGCGCGCCTTTCCGTGATCGTTGGCTCGGCCTGCCCGGCCTGTTCATCGGCGCGCCGGTGCCGATCCTGGTCGGGCTCCTGGCGTGGCGCTTCGCCCATGCCCTGGAGCGGCGCGAGGAGGTCACGCCTTTCCTCTGCGCGCTGGGCGTCTTTCTGCTGTCCTATGTCGGGCTCGGCATCAGCATGTGGCCCTACATCGTGCCGCCGAGCGTCACGATCTGGCAGGCGACGACGACCCCGAAGTCGCAGGCCTTCCTGCTCTACGGCGCGGCCGTGCTGGTGCCGCTCATCCTGACCTACACGGCCTACGTGTACTGGCTCTTCCGCGGCAAGGTCACGGCGGAAGCGGGGTACCACTGATGCGCAAGCTCGGCTGGTTCGTGCTGATCTGGGCAATGAGCGTGGCGAGCCTCACCGCCATCGCCCTGCCGCTGCGGTGGCTGCTCAAAGGGGTGTGAGCGGCAAGCGCCGCTCCCCGTCGAGCACGAGCGTGCACACGACCCTCCCCGATTGCTACGCTTCTCGACCGAGCTCTCGCAAAGCTGGGCCCAGCCATGCGATGCCGGTCCCCGCGATCCCCCGAACCCAAGCAGCGCACGGACAGTGCCGTCGGCCTAGCCAGCCCGATCTTCGGCCGCGGCCAGGGTGGCGAGGGCGCAGGAGGCAATCCTCGCCTGGACCGAGTCGGCACGGCTCGTGAGGATGATCGGCACCCGGGCTCCCAGAACCAATCCAGCGCAGGCGGCGCCGCCGAGATAGACCAGCGACTTATAGAGACTGTTGCCGGCATCGAGGTTCGGAACCACCAGGATATCGGGCTCGCCCGCGACGAGGGAGACGATGCCCTTCGTGGTCGCCGAAGTCAGTGACACGGCGTTGTCGAAGCCGAGCGGACCATCGAGGACGGCCCCGGTGATCTGGCCGCGATCGGCCATCTTGCACAGGGCGGCGGCGTCGATCGTCGAGGGCAGGGCAGGGTTCACGGTCTCGACGGCGGCGAGGATCGCGACCTTCGGCATCGGGTTGCCGAGCCTATGCGCGAGGTCGATCGCGTTGCGCACGATGTCGGCTTTCTCCATCAGTCCGGGGGCGATGTTCACCACCGCGTCGGTCAGCATCAGCGGCTTGTGGTAGGCGGGGCAGTCGAACCAGAAGACGTGGCTGGTGCGGCGGCCCATCCGCAGGGGGCTATCCCGGCCGACCACCGCGCCGAGCAATTCATCGGTGTGGAGCGATCCCTTCATCAGCGCCGCGACCTCACCCACGCCTGCCAAGGCTACGCCCCGCCGGGCGGCGGCCAGGGGATCGGCGGCCTCCACGATCTCCCGCTCTCCGAGGGCGAGGCCCGCCTCCTCCGCCAGTCGATGGATCGCCGCGGAAGGGCCGATCAGCACCGGATCGATGAAGCCGAGATCGGCCGCCTGGAACGTCGCCGCCAGAGCAGAGGCTTCGCAAGGGTAGACCACTCCGACCTTGATCGCCCCCGAGGCCCGGGCCCGCTGCGCGAGGTCGTCGAGCCTCGGATAGGAAGGCGCCACGCGCAGCATGTTCATGGAATTCTCCTGAGCTGTCAGGTGAGTGTCGCCGCCAGCGCGGACGCGGCGGCGCGGAGCACGGGCAGCCGCTCGGGGGCGTTTTCCCGCCACAGGCGGACCACCGGGGCTTGGAGGGCCAGGGCCGCGACGCAATCGCGCCCGTCCCTGTCGAGGATCGGCACCGCGACGCAGAAGAGCCCGGTCAGGAACTCCTCGTCGTCGAGGGCATAGCCCTGCCGCTTGATCTGCTGCAGCTCAGCCTCGAGCGCCCCCGGCTCCGTGAGGGTGTTGGCGGTGAAGCGGTCGAGCGGCAGAGTCGCGAGCAGGCGCTCGCGGCGGCTGCGCGGCATGAGCGCAAGGAAGAGCTTGCCGCTCGCCGAGCAATGCGCCGGCACGCGGGAGCCCTTCTGGAAGGCGACCCGCAAGGGGGCCGCCGCCTCGACGCGGTCGAGATACATGACCTCTCCGCCCTGAAGCACCGTGAGATTGCAGGATTCTCCGAGATCTCGGACGACGCCCTGAAGGATCTGGTGCCGGCGGATCGAACCGGGATTGTTCGAGAGGATGGCGAAAGCGAGCGAGGTGGAGCGCGCCGCGAGCTCGTAGCGCCGTCCGTCCGGCAGCCGCCGCAGCAGTTCCGCCCCTTCGAGCATGGTGAGCCAGCGGTGAAGCGTCGGCTTCGGGAGGTTGGCGACCTCCGTCAGTTCCGCGAGCGTCGGGGCGTGGTCCATGGCGGCGATCGCCTCCAGCAGGCCGAAGGCCTTGAGGGCGGGTGAGGACTCGGCGGCTTCGTCCATCTCAGTTCGACCTTTATTCCAAAAATCAGAACGTTCAAAGCAAAAAAACGAGATTTCTGTTGCAGCGCCTCGAATGTGCGTCCATGAATGGCCTGCAAGCGCTCCCTGGGTCGAGACGGCGAGTGGGGCGCTGCGACACCGGGTGGGGACACTCCGTCGAGAGGCTGGATCACGTCCCCCAGGCGAGGGTCGCAGGAAGGCCCGGTACGGGCCGGTGCGGGGAAACGCCAGGGAAAACGCCAGGAGAGCGCGCCATGAGGATGTCCACGGAAGAAGCCTTCGTGAAGGTGCTGCAGATGCACGGCATCGAGCACGCCTTCGGCATCATCGGTTCGGCCATGATGCCGGTCTCGGACCTCTTTCCGAAAGCCGGCATCACGTTTTGGGACTGTGCTCACGAGACGAATGCGGGCCTGATTTGCGACGGCTACACCCGCTCGACCGGCAAGATGGCGATGGCCATCGCCCAAAACGGCCCCGGCGTCACCGGCTTCGTCACCGCGATGAAGACCGCCTACTGGAACCACACGCCGATGCTGCTGGTCTCGCCGCAGGCGGCCAACAAGACGATCGGCCAGGGCGGGTTCCAGGAAGTGGAACAGCTCAACCTGTTCAAGGACATGGTCTGCTACCAAGAAGAGGTGCGCGATCCGTCCCGCGTGGCGGAGGTGCTGAACCGAGTCATCGAGAAGGCGTGGCGGGGCTGCGCGCCCGCGCAGATCAACGTCCCCCGGGATTACTGGACCCACGTCATCGATATCGAGTTGCCGCAGATCGTGCGCCTGGAGCGTCCGGCGGGTGGGCGTCAGGCCATCGCCGACGCGGCCGAAATCCTTTCGAGCGCCAAGTTCCCGGTGATCCTGGCGGGCGCGGGCGTGGTGATCGGCGACGCGGTGCGCGAGACGGCGGCGCTCGCCGAGCGGCTCGATGCTCCGGTCTGCTCCGGCTACCAGCACAACGATTCGTTCCCCGGCAGCCATCCGCTGGCGGTCGGCCCGCTCGGCTATAACGGCTCGAAGGCGGCGATGGAGCTGATCGCCAAGGCCGATGTGGTGCTGGCGCTCGGCACCCGCCTCAACCCGTTCTCGACCCTGCCGGGCTACGGCATCGACTATTGGCCGAAGCAGGCCAAGATCATCCAGGTCGACATCAATCCCGATCGCATCGGGCTCACGAAGCCGATCACGGTCGGCATCTGCGGCGACGCGCGGCAGGTCGCCCGGCAGCTTCTGGAGCAGGTCACCTCAGACGCCGGACATGCGGGCCGTGAGGAGCGCAAGGCACTGATTCATCAGACCAAGTCGGCCTGGGCACAGGCCCTGACCTCCCTCGATCACGAGGACGACGATCCGGGCACGACGTGGAATCGGGAGGCGCAGACCCGTGACAGCGATCGGATGTCGCCTCGCCAGGCGTGGCGGGCGATCCAGGCCGGGATGCCGCGCGACGCGATCATGTCGACCGACATCGGCAACAACTGCGCCATCGGCAACGCCTATCCGAGCTTCGAGCGCAGCCGGAAATACCTCGCGCCGGGCATGTTCGGTCCCTGCGGCTACGCTTTCCCGTCCATCGTCGGCGCCAAGATCGGCCAGCCGGATACGCCGGTCTTCGGTTTCGCGGGGGACGGGGCCTTCGGCATCTCGATGAACGAGATGACCTCCATCGGCCGGGACGAGTGGCCGCCGATCACCATGGTGATCTTCCGCAATTACCAATGGGGCGCGGAGAAGCGGAACACTGTGCTCTGGTACGACAACAACTTCGTCGGCACCGAACTCGACCCCAAGCTCAGCTACGCCAAGATCGCCGAGGGTTGCGGCTTCAAGGGGGTCCGGGTCGACAACACTCGTGACCTGACCCAGGCGATCCAGCAGGCTGGCGAGGACCAGGGACGTGGCATCACCACCTTCATCGAGGTGATCCTGAACCAGGAACTCGGCGAGCCCTTCCGGCGTGATGCGATGAAGAAACCGGTTCCGATCGCCGGTATCGAGAAGTCGGACATGCGCCCACAGCGCCCGCCGGTCTGACCGTCGACATCGAACTTTCACGTCACTGCAAGCAATGCGAAGCAATTCAGGGCAGCGACCCGCCCCCTGGATTGCTTCACTGCGTCCGCAATGGCGGCTGGGATGTCATCGACGCGGGGCGTTAGGGCGTTTTCGGTTTGATCTGGATCGCCGACTTGATCGTCTTTGCGAGCGCACGCGAAGCAATCCAGGGATTCGCCACGTTTGGCCAAGTCGCGCGACCCTGGATTGCTTCGCTGACGCTCGCAAAGACGGGGGCGCCGTGTGATCCAGGTTTTCCCGAAACCGCTCTAGTTTCCCGGAAACAGCAGGGCTTCGTTCTGCTCGTTCCGGCCAATTTCGAGCATGTGCCACTTGAGGCCCGCGACCACGCGTTCCGCGTCGATACCCGTGCTGGCAGGCAACATCAGGCGTGGGCCCGCATGAATATTCGCGACCATCACCATCGCATAGAGCGCGGCGAGGATCGGCAGGATGTCACGCACGCGTTCGAGATGGTTCATGGCAGCCGGAAGGGTCGTCACTCGGTGAAGTGAACTACCATCTGTCCTGTTGCGCTGCAAAAACAATCGCGTCGCGCTGCCGCATTGCCGGATTGCTTGGGAAGCAGAGGAGGCGGTCAGCCGCTGATGCTGCCGAGTTCCGACAGGATATACTGCGCCAAGTGTTCGACGGCCGAAGAGACCTCGCCCGATTTGCGTTGCAAAACGATTCGAAGGGCGGGGAGGTCCGGTAGCCCCGAGGCAACCGTGAGGCGCCGCACCTCGCCATCCACCGCGCAGAGGGGAAAGATCGAGACGGCGAGCCCCGCACGGACTGCCGCTTGGAGTCCGGCGATGCTGTCGCTCACCGCCGTGATCGTCCAGCTGCGTCCACTCTCACCGAGAGCGTCGAGGGCGCATTGCCGATAGAGACTACCGGGCGGCAGCAGCGCCAGGGGCAGGGGCGCACCTGAGTCGAGGTCGAAGTCTCGCGCCGCCACCCAGACCAGAGGCTCCTCCCGCACGATGACGCCGCCCTCCTGATCCGGCTGTTTGGTCATCAGCGCGAGATCGATCTCCTCTCGGGTGAGTGCCGCGCGCAATTGGTTGCTGCGCGAGCAGCGCAACTCGATCTCCACCTGCGGATAGACCCTTGCGAAGCCTGCGAGCACCGAGGGCAGCAGGAAGGCGGCGTAGAGATCGGGCACGCCGAGGCGCACCCGTCCTGCGATGTCAGGCCCCTGGAAGCGGTCGCGGATCTCATCGTTGAGGGTGAGGAGCTTGCGGGCATAGGCCAGAAGGACCTCCCCGTCGCGGGTCAGAGCCCCGTGCCGCCGCTCGCCGTCGAACAGCGGGCGGCCCAGCGCCCGCTCCAGCCGGTGCATCTGGTGCGTGATCGCCGGTTGGGTCCGCCCGACCTGCTTTCCGGCCAGCGTGATGCTCCCGGTATCGTGCACCGCCACGAAGGTTCGCAACAGGGGAATCTCAAGATCCGGAATCATATCGATCAATTTTCTGAATGATCGGGATGAAGAGAATAGATTTCTCCTGCCCGGACGCAATGGCTAGCGTGAGTCTATCGAACGGTGAGGGACCCTGAAGCCGGGCATAAGACCCGGTTCCCTCGCGTCGATCACGGTGGAAACGTGAGGCAAGGACGCCGGGTTCTCGTGACCCGCACGCCATCGCATGCGGTCGAATCAGGAAAACTCAGGCGCCTCCACTTCAGGAGGGCGGAATGCTACGGCTCGTACGCTTCAAGGCGACGGACAAAGTCTTGTTCGTCATTTGCCTGATGTACCTGATCACCTACATTGATCGGGTAAACATCGGCACGGCGGCCCCGGCCATGCAAAAGGAACTGGGGCTTACCAACGTCGAATTAGGCCTCGCCTTCTCGGCCTTCGCCTATCCTTACGCCTTCTTCCAGATCGCGGGCGGCTGGCTCGGCGACCGTTTGGGACCGCGCAAGACGCTTCTGATCTGCGGCGCGATCTGGTCCGCCGCCACGATCATGATCGGCTTCGTGGAGGGAGCGATGTCCCTCGTCGCGGCCCGCTTCCTCCTCGGCATCGGCGAGGGCTCGGCCTTCCCCACCGCCACCAGGGCGCTCTCCAACTGGATGGCCGCTGACCGGCGGGGCTTCGCGCAGGGCATCACCCATGCCGCCGCCCGGCTCGGCAACGCCCTGACACCGCCGCTCATCGCCTTCCTGATCGTCGCGCTCTCCTGGCGTGACAGCTTCATCATCATCGGCGTGATCAGCTTCGCCTGGGTCGGCCTGTGGTGGTTTTACTTCCGTGACGATCCCCGGGACCACAAGGGCGTCACGGAGGAAGAGATCGCCGTCCTGCCGCCGGTGAAGATCGCGGGCGAACGCCGCGCGGTGCCGTGGGGGCCGCTGCTTCGCCGGATGCTTCCCGTGACGCTCACGGACTTCTGCTACGGCTGGACCCTCTGGCTGTTCCTCAACTGGATCCCCTCCTACTTCCTCCATCAACATCATCTCGACATCAAGAAATCCGCGGTCTTCGCCTCGGGCGTGTTCTTCGCGGGCGTCGTCGGAGATACGGTGGGTGGCGTCGTCAGCGACAAGATCCTGCGGCGTACGGGAGACGTCTCCAAGGCCCGCGTCAGCGTCATCGTCGTCGGCTTCCTCGGAGCCTTCGCCTTCATGCTGCCGGTGCTGTTCACCACCGACCTCCTGACGATCACGCTCTGCCTCTCCGGCGCATTCTTCTTCGCCGAATTGATCGTCGCGCCGATCTGGGCGGTACCGATGGACATCGCGCCCCAGTATTCGGGCACCGCTTCGGGCTTCATGAACTTCGGCTTCGGCCTCGCCGGCATGATCTCCCCCGTCGTGTTCGGGCTGATCATCGACATGACCGGCCGCTGGGACCTGCCGTTCATGGCCTCGCTGGGCCTGTTGCTCCTGGGCGCCGGCCTCGCCCTGCGGATGCGGCCGAACGAGCCCTTCGTGGATGCCCCCCAGGACGAGCCTGTCCTGACCCGTCCCGTCCCGGTCAGGCCCACCGCCTGACCGGCCCCGGCCCCGCGCCGTCCCACCCCGACCCGAAACATCCTCCACACCAAGGAGCGCGCCATGTCGCCTGCCGCTGTCATGCCCCTCGCCATGCCGGATGATCCGGCCGCCCACGATCCCGTTGCCGCCGTGATGGAACGGGCCCGGGCCGCCCACCGCCTGTTCGCAGACGTCGACCAGGCTCGCGCCGACGCCGCCGTGCGGGCCATCGCCTGGTCCCTGTACAAGCCGGAGAATGCGAAAGAGGTCGCGGAACTCGCGGTGGCCGATACCGGCCTCGGCAACGTCGCGGACAAGATCGTCAAGAAGCAACGCAAGACCTTCGGGACCCTGCGCGATCTCCTGCGGGCCAAGTCGGTCGGCATCATCGAGCGCGACGAGGCTCGCGGCCTCGTGAAATACGCCAAGCCCATGGGGGTGATCGGGGCCGTGACGCCCTCGACCAATCCCGGCGCCACACCGGTCAATAAGGCCATGATGGCGATCAAGGGCCGCAACGCCATCGTCATCGCCCCGTCGCCGCTAGGCTACCGCACCACCGCCCGCGTGGTGGAACTGATGCGCGCCGAACTCGAAGCCATCGGGCTCCCCGCCGACCTCGTGCAGATCATCCCCTCTCCAGTCACGAAGGACTCGACCGAGGCGATGATGCGCGCCTGTGACCTCGTTGTGGTCACGGGCTCGCAGGACAATGTCCGCCGGGCTTATTCTAGCGGGACGCCGGCCATCGGCGTCGGCGCGGGCAACGTGCCGGTGATGATCGACGAGACCGCCGATCTCGACGCCGCCGCTGCGAAGATCCGCGACTCGAAGATCTTCGACAACTCGACCTCCTGCTCCTCCGAGAACGCGGTGGTCATCGTCGATGCGGTCTACGACCAAGCCATCGCCGCCCTGGAACGGGCCGGGGCCTATCTGTGCACGCCCCAGGAGAAGCAGCGCATCGCCGAGCGGCTGTGGGTGCGGGGCAAGCTCAACCGCGATCTGATTGCCAAGGACGCCGATGTTCTGGCCCGCGCCTTCGATCTGCCCCCGGCGGCAAACGGAAAGCAGTACTTTCTCGTAGAGGAGGAAGGGATCGGGCGCGGCGCCCCGTTCTCCGGCGAAAAGCTTGCCCTCGTGCTCACCGTCTACCGGGCAAAGGATTTCGCCGACGCCAAGAGGACGGTCGCGGCGATCCTCGACCACCAGGGCAAGGGCCATTCCTGCGGCATCCACACCACCGATATGGCCCGCGCCCGGGAGCTCGCCGAAGATCTCGACGTGGTGCGGGTGCTGGTGAACTTCGCCCACACCTTCGGCAATGGCGGCGGCTTCAATTCCGGCCTGGGCTTCACCCTCAGCATGGGCTGCGGCTCCTGGCAGAAGAACAGCATCTCCGAGAACCTGAGCTACCGCCACTTCCTCAATATTACTCACCTCGTCACGCCGATCCCCGAAGACAAACCGAGCGAAGACGAATTGTTCGGTCCCCACTGGGACGCCATCGGTCATCGGGAGGACGCGCGATGAACTTTCTGGAGCATGTCGCCAAAGCGCGGGTGCTGGCCCCTGCCGGCATTCCCGTCCCGAAAGCCATCCACTGCGTGACCGCGGAAGATGCGGCCGTCGCCGCGGCGGAACTCGGACCCTGCATGGTCAAGGCGCAGGTCCCGACCGGGAAGCGTGGCAAAGCCGGCGGCATCCGCGCGGCCATGAATCCCGACGAGGCACGCGAAGTGGCCTCCGCCATTCTCGGGATGACCATCGACGGGCACCGGGTCGAGTCGGTGCTGCTCGAAGAGCGCGCGGCCATCGCCCGCGAGTTCTACGCCGCGATCCTCACCGACACCGAAAGCCGCACGCCCCTCGTGCTGTTCTCGACCGAAGGGGGCATGGACATCGAGGAGGTCGCGGCCACGCGACCCGACGCGCTGCGCCGCCACCGGGTCGATCTCGACGACGGCTTCGGTGAGACGGAGGCCCGCGCCCTCCTCGACGGGCTCGACCTCGGGCCGGCACGGGAGCAAATCGAAGCGATCCTTCCCGCTCTCTACCGGGTCGGCGGCGGCGTCGATGCGGAGCTGATCGAGATCAACCCGTTGGCCCTTCTGGAGGACGGCCGAGTCGTCGCCCTCGATTGCAAGCTCACCCTCGACGACTCGGCGGCGTTCCGGAATTCGGACCTCGCCACCGGAGCCTCGCCCGAACCGATGAGCGCCCTCGAACGCGAGGGGGCGGAGCAGGGTCTGAAGTTCATCCAGCTCGACGGCAATGTCGGCGTGCTGGCGAACGGCGCCGGGCTGACCATGACGACGATGGACGTCATCAGCCATTGCGGCGGGCGCCCGGCGAACTTCCTGGAGATCGGCGGCGAGGCCTACACCAAGTCGGAGGCGGCGCTGAAGCTCGTGCTGGCCAATCCCGGCGTGAAGAGCCTCGTCGTCAACTTCTGCGGCGCCTTCGCCCGCACCGACGTGATGGCCGAGGGCGTCGTGACGGCCTGGAAGCGCCTCAACCCGGAGGTGCCGGTCTTCTTCTCGATCCACGGCACCGGCGAGGACGAGGCGGTGCGCCTCGTCCGCGAAGGGCTCGGAGTCGAGCCCTACGACCTGATGGAGGACGCGGTACAGGCCGCGGTGGAGGCAGCCCGATGACGATCTATCGCCAGACCGACCGCGTCCTCGTCCAGGGGCTCACCGGCAAGCAAGGAAGCTTCTGGACCGAGAAGATGCTCGCCTGCGGCACGTCGGTGGTGGCCGGCGTGAACCCGAAACGGGCGGGCGAGGAACATCTCGGCTTGCCGGTCTACGCCACGGCACGGGAGGCCATGGCCGGTACGCCCTACGACTGGGCGGTGATGTTCATCCCCCCCGCCGCCGCGAAGGCTGCCGCCATCGACGCCATCGAGGCGGGGACGAAAACTCTGGTGGTGCTGACCGAACACATCCCCATGCGGGACGTGCTGGCCATCCACCATGCAGCGCGCGCCCACGGCACGCGGATCGTGGGGCCGAACACTGCCGGAGTGGTGACGCCGGGCGAGGGCTTCGTCGGGATCATGCCGGGGCACAACCCCAACATCTTCCAGCCGGGGGAGATCGGCGTGATCTCCCGCAGCGGCAGCCTGGGCACCCTGGTCTGCCTGAACCTGACGCGGGCGGGTTACGGTCAGTCGGCCTTCCTCGGCATCGGCGGTGATCCGATGATCGGCACCACGACCCGCGACGCGCTCATGGCACTGGACCGGGATGAGCGCACCCGCGCCGTTGTCCTCGTCGGCGAGATCGGCGGGGCGATGGAGGAGGCGGCGGCCAAATACGCCGCCGGGATGAGCAAGCCGGTCGTGTCCTTCATTGCCGGCCGCGCCTCGCCCCCCGGCAAGAAGATGGGGCATGCCGGCGCCATCGTCTCCGGGGATCGCGGCAGCTACGCGGGCAAGCGCGCAGCCCTGGAGGCAGCAGGCGTGGCCGTTGCCGACACACCGGGGGAGCTACCGGAATTGCTGCGGACCGCGCTCGGGCATCCCGTGCCGAAATCGGCCGGGATCGCCCTTCACGCCGGGGCTTGAGCCAGACGCGGAGCGTTCAAGTCCGCCCGCCGTCGAACCCGGCGAGGAAGGCGGCGAGGTTGCGGGGGAGGGCGGGGCACAGGTAGCCGCCCTCCTGCACGATGGCGGTAGGCAATTGGGCGTCGGCGATCAGCATCGCGGCCTCTTGGAAGCCTCGATTCGTCACCTTCAGCGCGCCAATCGGGTCGTCCTCGGACGCGTCGAGGCCGAGCGCCACTACGAGGGCCGTCGGCGCGAAGGCGGCGATGGCGGACAACCCTTCACGGATCGCCGCGAGCCAAGCCGCGTCGCCCGATCCCTGCGGCAGGGGCAGGTTGCGATTGAAGCCTTCGCCCGCGCCTGCGCCGGTCTCATCGGCATAGCCCGCAAAGTACGGGAAGTAATCGATCGGGTCGGCATGGACCGAGACGGTGAGCACGTCCGCCCTCTCGTAGAAGATGCCCTGTGTGCCGTTGCCATGGTGGACGTCGATGTCGAGGATGGCGACCCGGCCGCCGCTCGTGGCACGCAAGCGTTCTGCGGCGATGGCACTGTTGTTGAGGTAGCAGAACCCACCGGCCGAATCGGCGTAGGCGTGGTGGCCCGGCGGTCGGCACAGGGCGTAGGCGGTGGCTCCCGTCAGGGCGGCGTCGGCGGCCGCGACGGCGACCTGCGCCGAGCCATAGATCGCATCCCAGGTCCCCGCCCGGACCGGTGTCGACGTATCGGCGGTGTAGAGGCCGATCAGTCCGAGCAAGCCCTCCGGCCGCCGGTTCATGTGCGGGCGGGCGAAGTGCCCCGTCAGGATCTCGTCCGTGGAGCCCGGCAATTCCCCTCGACGCGCCCAGACGTTCCGCAAGAAGGCGACGTAGCCCCCATCGTGGATGGCGAGAATCGGATCGAGTCCGAGATCCCCCGCCTCGCTCACTCTGTGCCCGCCGGACCGTACCGCCTCCAGCAGCACCGCGTAGCGCTCGGCTCGCTCGGGATGGTCGACGATCGCGCCGCGCCGGAAGTAGCGGTCCGGATCGTGCCGAAGGCTGTCGCCACGGTGGAACACCTGCATCGCACCACTCCCTGCCGCTCGGCGTAAGCCCCGTATCGAGGGTTCGGCCCTGTCTCGTGAAATCACCGGCAGCCATATTGACACACCGGCAATCCTCTCATCAAATAGAACATAACGTACCGTTTTTCGAGACAAACCCTCGGGACGGAGACAATCTTGAGGAAACACCCTTCATCCGCGGCTGCGCCCGAGCGCATCGCTTGCGATTACGTCGTGGTCGGCGGCGGGACCGCCGGCTGCGTCCTGGCCAACCGCTTGTCGGCGGACGGGCGCCACAGGGTCGTGCTGCTCGAAGCGGGCCCCCGGGACAGCTCCCCCTGGATCCACCTTCCCATCGGCTACGGGAAGACGATGGTTCACAAGACCCTGAACTGGGGATTCTCGACCGAGCCGGAGCCGGCCATGAACGGCCGGGCGATCTACTGGCCCCGTGGCCGGACACTCGGCGGCTCGAGCTCGATCAACGGGTTGATCTTCGTCCGCGGGCAATCGGACGATTACGACCACTGGGCCGAACTCGGGAATCACGGCTGGTCCTGGCGGGATGTGCTGCCGTACTTCATCCGCAGCGAGCACAATACCCGGGGCGCAAGCGCCGCCCACGGGGGCGACGGCCCGCTCTGGTGCTCCGATATCCGCCACAAGCACGAGCTCATTGAGCGGATCATCGAGGGCGCGGGGGAACTCGGCGTCCGCCGCACCGACGATTTCAACGGCGGCGATCAGGAGGGGGTGGGCTACTACCAGCTCTTCACGCGCAACGGGCTCCGGTGCAGCACGGCGGTCGCCTATCTGCGCCCGGCCGAGACGCGTCTGAACCTCCGCGTCGAGACCGACGCCCACGCGACGGGGGTGATCCTCGACGGCTCCCGCGCCACCGGCGTCCGCGCCCGGATCGGAACTCGTGAGGTCGAGATCGCGGCGGCGCGGGAGGTCATCCTCGCCGCAGGAGCCCTGCAGAGCCCGCAGCTCCTGCTCCTGTCGGGCATCGGCCCCGCAGAAGCGCTCCGCTCGCACGGCATTCCGGTGCGGCACGAACTCGCCGGCGTCGGCGAGAACCTGCAGGACCATCTGCAGATCCGCCTGATGTACCGCCTCTCCAAGCCGATCACCACGAACGACGATCTGCGAACCTTGTTCGGCAAGGCGCGGATCGGCCTGCGCTGGCTCCTGACTCGGAGCGGGCCCCTCGCGGTCGGCATCAACCAGGGCGGGCTGTTCACCCGGGTGATGCCGGGACCGGGCACGCCCGACGTGCAGTTCCACTTCGCCACCCTCTCGGCGGACATGGCGGGCGGGCAGCCGCATCCCTGGTCCGGCTGCACCTTCTCCGTCTGTCAGCTGCGGCCGGAATCCCGGGGCACCGTCACCCTGCGCAGCGCCGACCCGTTCGCGGCACCGGTCATGCGGGCCAACTACCTCGCCACCGAGACCGACCGGCGCTGCACCGTCGAGGGTATGAAGTTCGCCCGGCGTCTCGCTGCGACCCAGGCCCTGCGCCCTCTGATCCTCTCCGAGGAAAAGCCGGGTCCCGGAGTCACGGACGATGCCGGTCTCCTTGCCTTCGCCCGTGCCTCGGGCGCAACGATCTTCCACCCGTCGGGCACCTGCAAGATGGGCACCGATCCGGCGGCGGTGGTGGACCCGGCGCTACGGGTCCACGGCCTGAGCGGGCTGCGCGTGGTCGATTGCTCGATCATGCCGACGCTGGTCTCCGGCAACACCAGCGCCCCGGTGGTGATGATCGCCGAGAAGGCCTCGGACCTGATCCTGGCCGAGGCCCGGGAAGCCGCGCAGGCTCGCAAGACGACCCCGCGCGGGGCGCCGCTGGCCGAGCCGGCGCATTCCTGAAAACGGACGACGAAACTCACATGAGACGCCCGGTGAAGGCGTCCGTGATGCGAGGACAACGCCAAACCATCGAAGCGAGGAGGGACGGATGTCGTATCGGGAGCAGGGATCAGCGCAGCCTGGCGGGGGCAAGATCGGCCAGGTCGTCACGGCCTCGCTGATCGGGGCGACGATCGAGTGGTACGACTTCTTCCTCTACGGGGTCGTCGCCGGCATCGTCTTCAACAAGCTCTACTTCCCGGTGAGCGACCCCCTCGTCTCGACCCTGCTTGCCTACGCGACCTTCGCCGTCGGCTTCATCGCACGGCCCCTCGGCGGCGTGATCTTCGGGCATTTCGGCGATAAGGTCGGCCGTAAGAGCATGCTCGTCATCACCCTGATGCTGATGGGCGTCGCGACCTTCCTGATCGGTCTCGTGCCGACCTACGCGCAGATCGGCGTCGCCGCTCCGATCCTGCTGCTCTTCCTGCGGGTACTGCAGGGGATCGGGCTCGGCGGTGAGTGGGGCGGCGCGGTGCTGATGGCCTTCGAGTACGCGCCGAAGGAGAAGCGCGGCTTCTATGCCAGCATCCCGCAGATCGGTCTTGCGCTGGGGTTGTGCCTCGCCTCCGGCGTGGTCGCGCTCCTGTCCTACGGTCTGACCGAGGAGCAGTTCCTGTCCTACGGCTGGCGGATCGCCTTCCTTCTCAGCGTCGTCCTCGTCGCGGTCGGCGCCTACATCCGGCTCAACGTGATGGAGACGCCCGAATTCGCCAAGGTGAAGCAGGCGAACCGCGAGGCGGACATCCCCTTCGTATCGATGATGAAGGGCTACCCGGCCGAGATCGTCGCCGGTATGGGCGCCCGCATGGTCGACGGCGTGGTGTTCAACATCTTCGCCGTCTTCGCCATCGGCTACCTGACGCAGACCCTGAAGGTGCCGCGCACCGAAGCGCTGCTCGGCGTGACCGCCGCCGCGATCGTGATGTGCGCGACGATTCCATTTTTCGGCTGGCTGTCCGACCGGCTCGGACGGACGAAGGTCTTCGCCTGGGGCGCCGTGATCTCGGGCTTCGCCGCCTTTCCGGCCTTCTGGGTGTTCGTCACCCATCCCGAGGACATCCGGGCGATCTGGTTCGCGATCATCATCCCGTTCGGGATCTTCTACGCCGCGATCTATGGGCCGGAAGCAGCCCTGTTCTCGGAATTGTTCTCCGCGAGGGTCCGCTACACGGGCATCTCGTTCGTGTACCAATTCTCCGGGATCTTCGCGAGCGGCCTGACGCCGATCATCGCCACGGCCCTGCTGCAGTATTCCGGCCCCACCAACCCCTGGCTCGTCTGCGGTTACTGCGCCTTGTCGGGCATCGTGAGCGCTCTGTCGGCGATATGGATTGCCCGGATTCACCGACGTCGCCTTCTGGAGGAGGCGCCCCGGCATCCCTCGGGCGGCAGCGTCCGTCCGCAGGTCGCCTAAGAATGCGGCTGGCGGTTGGGTCTCCCGGCCGCCAAACCACGGTAACGGTTCGAGGAGGTCCCGATGAACCAAGCTCCCACCCGGCGCGGCATCCTGGCAGGCGGTGGACTCGCGCTCGCTGCCTCTGGCCTCGGCCTTCGTCCGGCCTCCGCTGAAGAGGTGGTGCAGCTTCCGTTCGGCAACGGCGAGCGGCCCCTTGTAGCCTATCCTGGTAAACGCCCGCTCCTGCAGATGACCGCCCGGCCACCGCAGCTGGAGACACCCTTCGCGGTCTTCGATCACGGCGCGATCACCCCGAACGACGCCTTCTTCGTGCGCTACCACCTCGCGGACATTCCGACCCGGATCGACCCGGCGGCCTTCCGGGTGGAGATCGGTGGGCAGGTGGAGCGCCCGCTCTCCCTGTCCCTCGCCGACCTGAAGGCGATGCCCGGCACCGAGGTCGTGGCGGTCAACCAATGCTCCGGCAATTCCCGCGGCTTCTTCGACCCCCGGGTTGCCGGCGGGCAGCTCGCCAACGGCGCGATGGGCTGTGCCCGCTTCACCGGCGTGCCCCTGAAGACGGTGCTCGACAAGGCCGGGGTGAAGGCCGGGGCCGTGCAGGTCGCGTTCGAGGGGCTCGACGGGCCGGTGCTCCCCGAGACACCGGACTTCGCCAAGGCGCTCACCCTCGATCACGCCCGTGATGGGGAAGTGATGCTGGCCTGGGGCATGAACGGGCAGGATCTGCCCTGGCTCAACGGCTTCCCTCTGCGCCTCGTCGTTCCTGGCTATTACGGGACGTACTGGGTCAAGCACCTCAACGCGATCACCGTCCTCGACAAGCCCTTCGAAGGCTTCTGGATGAAGACCGCCTACCGCATCCCGGACAACGCGTGCGGCTGCACCGAGCCCGGCAAGGCGCCGGACAAGACCATCCCCATCGGCCGATTCACCATTCGCTCGTTTCTCACCAATCTGAGCGACGGGGCACAGGTGAAGGCCGGGCTGGTGGGCTTACGCGGCATCGCCTTCGACGGTGGCTCGGGGATCCGGCAGGTCGAGGTCTCAGCCGACGACGGTAAGACTTGGCGCCCCGCCAAGTTGGGCGAAGATCTCGGCCGCTACGCCTTCCGGACCTGGACGACGGAACTCGATGTGACACCGGGAGAGCACGCCCTGCGCGTCCGGGCCACAGGCAACGATGGCGGCACGCAACCGATGGAGCCGCGCTGGAACCCCGCCGGCTATCTGCGCAACGTGGTCGAGACCACCCGCGTGCGGGCGGCGTGAAGGAGGCAGGTATGCACAAGGTCTACACCCTGGCGGCGCTCCTGGCCCTCGCTCTCGCCCCCGCGGCCCAGGCCGCACCGGAAACCTATGCCCTGCCGGAGCCAACCGCCCAGTTCAAACCGGCGCCGGATGCGGAACACGCGGCGGGCTTCCAGGCCGCGCAGGAGAATTGCATGACCTGCCACTCGCCCGACTACGTCGCGATGCAGCCGCCGGGCAAGGGCGCAGCCTTCTGGGACGCGGAGGTGACCAAGATGGTCAAGGTCTACCATGCGCCGATCGAGCCGGCACAGGCCAAAGCCATCGCGGCCTATCTCGGAGCGGCCTACTGACGGACCGCGGGGAGACCACGATGACAGCCAGGATCGCTGGCCACCTGGGGGCTTCGTCGGAAGGAGAGAGGTTGGCCAAACCGGCCCCCTTCGTCTGGGCCAGGTCGGTGGGCAGCCTGTTGCCGGGGGTGCTCCTGTGCCTCGCCATCACCGTCGCGGCCCAGACCCTGCAATGGGGCGAGGAGCACCTCACGGGCCATCCCTACGTCGAGGCCCTGGTGCTGGCCATCCTCCTCGGCACGGCCCTGCGCACCGTCTGGGTGCCCGGCACTCGCTTCCGTGCCGGCATCGCCTTCTCCGCCAAGCAGGTTCTGGAAGTCGCCGTTACCCTGCTCGGCGCCTCCGTCAGCCTCGCTGCCATCCTTGCCTCAGGTCCCGCCCTCCTCGCCGGCATCGTCGGCGCCGTGGCGCTGACCATCCTGGCGAGTTGCACCATATGCCGGGCGCTCGGCTTGCCCGTGCGCATGGCCCTGCTCATCGCCTGCGGCAACGCCATCTGCGGCAACTCCGCCATCGCGGCCGTCGCCCCGGTCATCGGCGCCGAGAGCCGGGATGTGGCCGCAGCCATCGCCTTCACCGCGGTGCTCGGCGTGCTGATGGTGCTCGGGCTGCCGCTCTTCGTGCCCCTCATGAGCTACACCGACACCCAGTACGGCGTGCTCGCAGGCTTGACCGTCTACGCCGTACCGCAGGTCCTCGCCGCCACCCTGCCGGTGAGCGCGCTGGCGACGCAGGTCGGCACGCTGGTGAAACTGGTCCGGGTGCTGATGCTGGGGCCCGTCGTGCTGGCGCTCTCGCTGATCGCCCCGCGGCTGCCAGCGGAAGGGGCGAGCGGCAAGGCGGGCCCACGCAAGCTCGGCTTCTCCAAACTGGTGCCATGGTTCATCCTGGGCTTCCTGGCGCTCGCTGCCCTTCGCTCCCTGGGTCTCGTGCCGGATGCCTGGGTGGCACCGCTGTCGCGCGTGGCAGGGTTCCTGACGATCGTGTCGATGGCGGCCTTGGGCCTCGGCGTCGACGTGCGGGTACTGGCGCAGGTTGGTGGGCGGGTGACCCTAGCGGTGACCGCCTCGCTCCTCGTCCTCCTTGCCGTCGCCATCCTGCTGATCCGGGCCCTGGGGCTCGTATGACGAACCGTGGCTGAGCGCACCGAGCGCGCTCAGCCTGCATTTGCGACGTCCGGTTCCGGCACTCCGACAAACGTCAGCGCCCGTCCGGGACCACACCGTTCCAGCGGGTCACGTGGCATCGGAGGCGCACGTCGTCGTCCAAGTCATGCGGTGCGTGACACATCCCGGCCCCGTCGACAGCCGGATGGTCGAGGATCGTTGAGTGTTCGTAGCGACTCAGCTGATTGGTGGTGGGCCCGGTAGGACTCGAACCTACAACCAGACCGTTATGAGCAACGTGCTCCCCAGAAATTCTCAATGGTTTCAAGGAATAGAGAAGGCCGTAACGGCGCGATTTGCGCATTTCGTTCGATTTGCGTTCTCAGAGCCAGGTTCATTGAACCTGCGAGAAGTCCGTAGATTGTGGCAGGGAGTAGAGGCATGGCTGCGGGGCGCAACATTGTCAGGCTGCGGCGGCTCTTCACCCGCAAGCCGGATGGGTGGGGCGCACGGTCTGGGATAGAAGCCCACCGTATTTTAGGTTCGCTGGTCGGCGCGGACCGGGTGACGGTCATGATGCACCGACTTCCATTGTCGTCCTGCTCCGAAGCGGCGTCAGTCATTGCCGGGTCAGGAGCACGCGAGAGCGTCGACCACCTGCATCTAAAACGAGCCGCTCTGCTTTGGATGCGCGAGAACGGCGCGACCGACGCAGCCGAGGAGGTTCGCGGCTATGACGGCCGCTTCGACGGTTACAGCGCCGACGCGGACTGGATCGTTGAGGTCGGCAACTCGAGCGTCGACAAGCTGCTCGACGCGATCCGCGATGACGAGTGCCCTCGGTTCACGCTCATCCCCTTCCAGCGAACGCATTGGCTCGACGGCACGCCGCGCCGCCTCATTGCGGTGGACTTCCACTGGGACGATCAGCTGTGTGCTGATCTGACGAACGAGATGGTCGAGTCCCAGCGTGAGGCGATGGAGTCCGCTGCTCGGCGGCACCGGGCAGCGATGATCGCGGAGGCGCAGGCTCGGAAGGCTGCACGACAGAGCTGAGGGATGTCATCGCTATCGCCGCCCTCCCATGCCCGGCTATGTTGCGGGCATGGACGAAGTCCCCGCACTCGCCGCCCAGGACGCGGCCGAAGCCCTGATCGCGCTCGGTTGGCCCGTCCTCCCGCACGGCCCCGACATGGACCTCTGGCAGATCGGCGATCTGATCTGGACCAACGACGAGCTGATGGGCCTCGCCGCGCGGCATGGGGTGCAGGTGTCAAGCGGGCCGCATCAAGCGTCAATTGGGCGACTGCAGTAGCAGCTGCGGACGCGACTCGCTGTCGTTTGGCTAGGCTACAGCGACCGGAAGCTCGGCTACCTGCGTCGTGTAGCGCGGCGTCCGCATCTCGAACTTCGTGTTCCAATCCCGCTTCGTCGTCAGCCCCGCCCTTGCAGGAACGACGGCGCCACGCCCCCATCGCGCGTTGCAGGCGTCCATCGCCGCCATGAGTGGGCCAAAGCGCTCCCGGTCGAGCGCTCCGAACAGCGCCCGTGGGCTGTGGCTGAGGGGTGCGAGATCGTTCGTCACCACGCCCGCCTTGGAGTAGCGCCACGCCGGCCGATCGGAGGAGGGATCGCGCCAAGTCTTCGCCACGCCGAATCGCGCCGCCTTGATCAGCGCCAGGGTGTCCGAGGTGTGTTCCGGTAGGCTGACGGTGGTGGCGACCGAGCGCTGTGGTGCGTCCCGGTCGTGCTCGCTCGTATGATAGAAGATCGTGACGTGATCGGTGCCGAGGCCTTCCCGGCGCAGCTTCTCACCCAAGCGGGTCGCGTGGGCGGCCACTGCTTCCTCGAGGGTCGGCCGGTCGGTGATGCGTGCAGAGAACGAACGCGTGACGGCACAGCCCTTCCGCCGGGCGGGCACGAGGTCGAGCGGCAGGCAGCCGACCCAGCGCCGTGGCGGTGTCGGGACGCTTCACGCCGACGTTGCCGACGGCGGAATCCCCAGCCGCGACGAGGTCGTTTCCGCCCGGCGCCGAGCCGACGGTGAGGGCATTGGTGCCGCCGTTGAAGGCCTGCGTCACGGTGATGGTCGTGGACAGGATCTGCGCGCCCGCCGGGAAGGCGGCGCTCATCGGACGATTGGCGTCGTTGAAGGCGACGGTGGTGCGGATCTCGCCGACCTGACCGTGCAGGAGCGAGCGCACCGGCGGCTTGGTCGGGTTCACGTTCGTGGCCATGACAGACCCCTCTCGAAGAAATGCGGAAGCGGGCGGTCGGCCCGTCGCGCGTGGGTGGAGGAGCCCGCGCCCGGTCAGGGGCGCGGGTCGGGTTCATTCAGGAGGGAGAGCCGATCAGCCGGCGTTGACGGCGTAGGTCGGGATCACGATCGCCGAGAAGTCGCGACCGTTGTAGGTCGTCTTCTTCAGGCCCCAGATCGACCACGCCGAGACCTCAAGCTCGCGCTTGTGGTCGTACAGCTCCTCGTTCCAGCGGTACTTGTTCTCACCGCCGCCCTTGCCGAAGGCCGCGGTGCAGGCCTGAGCGCCGAGCAGCACAGCGCGACGCACCACCGGGAGGATGGTCTTGCCGTCGGGCGCCACGCCCTGGGTGACCTGCTGGGACTCGCGCAGGACGACGTTGTTGTAGACGCCGAGCGCCCCGGTGAAGATCGGGTTCTTCGAGATCTCGGAGCCCTGGATCGCGGCCTTCTGGATGTCGAACCACTGACCCTGCGAGGTGTTGCGGCGGAGCTGCGTGACCTGGGTCGGGTGGATGTACATCACCCACATCTCGCCCATGCCCTTCACCTCGGCCGGGCGCATCTTCACGTCGCCGGCCGCACCGCCGGTCTTGGCAATCTCGACGGCGGCATCAATGAGGTCGAGGGTCAGGATGTCGCCGGCCACGAGCGCGCCGTCATTGGCACGGCCGTTTGGACGGATGACGCGGGTCGCCGGGGTGACGACGTTGTTACCGGTGAACTTCACGCCGCCGGAGCCGTCGACCTGGACCACGTTCGCGGCGGTGAAGCCGCAGGCGTGGTTGAAGAAGGTCACGGAGGTGCGGAGCTGGAACCAGTCGACCAGGCCGTCGTGGGCCTCGTCGCGCAGGTTGGACGCTGCATGGCCTCGGTCAGGAGGCGCAGGCGCTCGTCGCCGCGCGCGTATCGCTCCCGGAACTCGGCCAGTTCCTTCTCGACAGCCTTCCGGCGCTCGCGCTCCTGGTGGAACGCGCCATGGCGGACGAACTTGCCCTTGTTCTCGTCGACCGAGCCTTCCTCGGCCTCGGGATCGACGACCTCGCCGGGAGCGGCGGGCTCGCCCGGCGCAGCGGCGGCAGCGGCGGCATCTACGGGAGCGGCCGGCGCAGCGGCGGACGCCGAGACTGCGGGCTCGGAGCCGGAGGCGTAGGCGTCGAAAGCAGCCTGCTCTTCGGCCGTGAAGGCGTCTTCGCCCGACGAGACATCGTGGTCGTTCATGGGGTCCTCGTGACGTGATGGAGACGGAAGCCGGACTGGCGCGCCGGCTGGGCGTTGGGGATCAGGCGGCGACGCCAGCCTGCGGATCGGCGGCGGGAGGCGCGGCCATCGCCGCCACCTTCGCGAAGCCGTCGATGTGATCGTGATGGGTGAGCGCCTGCTCGCGGCCCGCCTTGGCGTTCTTCAGGTTCGCCCCGGCGGCGAGGTCCTGGATCTTCGCGAGGGCGGTCTGCATCGCGATTTGCTTCTGCTGCGCCTGCTCCGGGCTGTCCCCGGCCTGCGAGAGCAGGTCGCGCATCTTGGCCACGAACGAGGCCGGGAACGGCGAATAGGGCAGGATCTCGATGAGCACCTGCGGCGTGATCATGTCCTTGATGATCGGGAGCACGCTGGTGAAGGTCGCCCAGACCACCTCCTTCTGGTTCGGCGAGGCCGGGGCGTCGTCGATCACCACGTCGAAGTCGCCGATGGTCTGGTCGCGGATCAGCGGCACGACCTTGGCGCCCTGATCGCCGACGATGCGGATCAGGCGCCCGTCCGAGAGATACGTCTGGATGAAGTAGAGGCGGACGCGCCCGATCTGCTTGCGCGCCCGGCGCAGCGCATCGAACAGCGTGGCCAGGATCGTCATGGCGGCCTGCTTGCGCTGATACTCCAGCACGCCGGCCTGTTCCTGCCGCTGCTGGCCGAGCAGTTCGAGGTTCACGCCCGAGGTGTCGCGGATCGAGAGGAGCGCGAACTCCATGAGCTGGTAGTGGCCCGCCGGCAGGACCGGGAGCGGCTTTTCCTTGATGCGTCCACCCGTGATCGCACCGTCCTGCACGAAGGTGACGGAGCCGGGCTTGGCCACGGAACGCTCGAAAGCGGCCTGATCCGGGACCGCTCCCTTCTCCAGATAGAAGCCGCCCTTCGTCTGGCGGTTGAGCATGTCGAGGGTCTGCGACAGCCACTTGTTGGCGTAGCGCTGCGGATCCTTCATCGCCCGCACGATGCCGAACCACGTGCCCTTGTTGTGGTCGCGGTCGCCGGTCAGGCAGGCATAGGAGAAGCGGTCGCCAGCCGGCGCCTTCCCCTCGTCCAGCACCACGTTCCCGAGGAAGGCGCGGCGGTAGACGCGCTTCGTGCGGTGGACGATCTGCACCGGCATCGCGAGCACGTTGGCCCGGCGCTCGAGGATGGCGGCCTTCTCCGGCTCCATCTCGGTCGTTTGGCCCGTGGTCAGGTCGATCGCCACCGCAACGCGGGCGCGCTCCCACCACTGGCACTCGACGATGGTGACCTTCTCGGAGCCGTCGCCGGAGCCGTTCGGCCGGTCGGAGCGATGCTGCCCCGGCTGGATCTGGTGATGCGTCTCCTGGTCCTCGCGGTCCTCGGCCCAGGACGCGTCGAGGTCGGCCGGGTCCGCGTCGGGGAACAGCTCCTGCGCCTCGGCGCGGTCCATGCTCTTCGCCCGGAACAGGCGGCGGGCATCGGACAGGTTCTTCTTCCGCGCCGAGGCGTCCCAGAACATCTCGAGCGGATTGACCCGGTCCTCGACATAGGCGCCGTCCGGATCGATCTCGTAGTCGAGGCGCATCTCGACCCAGCCCATGCCGGTGATCGCGCAGTCGACGAAGGCGTCCGATTCCTCGTCCTCCGCCTCGGCCTCATCCGAGAGGTAGCGCCCGGCCTCGGTCAGCAGCTCGTTGACGTTCGCATCGCCGACCTCGCGGGGAAGGTACTGGATGTCCTGGCGGGCATTCACCTCGGAACCGGCCACCGCCTTGATGACCGGCAGCAGGCGGTTGAACGTGACCGGCGGGCGGCCCTGCTCGCGCAGCGCGGCCTCATCCTGCGCCGACCACTGGCGGCCGGCGACGAAGTCGTAATCCTCCTTCGCATCCTCGCGCCACTTGGAGGAGGCGTCGCGGTCGGTGCGGTGCCAGCCCTTCAGCTTCCGGAACAGCGCGTCGCGATCGAGGGCGGCCTTCCCCTCGGGCGTGCGCTCGGGATCGGCGCGCTCATCGCTGTCCGTCATGCCGCCCATGGTGATCCCGTCGAGGTCTGTTCCGCGTCGCGGCGCCGTCGGCGGCCATAGCGGTCGTTCGGTGTGTCATCGGCCGGAGCCTCCGCGCGGGGCTCGGCGATGCCGATGGCGAAGTAGCGGAAGGCGTCGGCGGCGTGGCTCGCCGCATCGTGCAGCGGGTTCTTCGAGAACTGCTGCGTCTGCGGGTCGACGTCGTAGCGGTAGTTCCGGAGCGCGTTCAGCCCGTCGGCGCAGCGGTCCTCATCGAACCAGCACCGGTCGAACACCTGCCGGGCGGCGTCGATCCCTGCGGCGACGGTCAGGCGAGGCACGATCCGCACGGTATGACCGGCGGCCCACATCTGCTGTTCGATGGTCCGCTCGGAGGCGAGCAGCTCGTTCCGGGCATCGTGGGGGAGCCAGTGCTCCCCGTAGGTGTAGCCCGGCGCGCCGTCCGGACCAGGCTTGGCCCGTTCCTCCAGCATGTCGAGGTAGTGCTTCAGGGCGTGGCCCCGGCTCTCGTAGAAGTCGATCAGGCGGAACTCGAAGCCGACGATCTGGGCGAACCAGATCGAGGTCATGTCGGCCCGGCCCAGATCCCAGAAGGTCAGGACCGGCTTCGACGGGTCGTGCGGCACCCGCGTGAAGCGGTTCGTGCGCGTCGCGGCGAGGATCTCGTTCGCGTAGATCGCGCCGTCGAGCACCTGCTTGCAGTTGCCGCCCCAGACCGTCTCGTAGGCGACCGGATCGCGAGCCTTGAGGTCGAGTGCTTCCTGCCGGAGCACTGCCGGGAACCAGGGATTGTCCTCCCAGCCGATCTTCACCACCCGTGCGCCGGTCGGCGGCTTCTTCACGAACCGCTGGTAGGTTTCGTCCGCCTCCAGCTCCGTGTTGAAGCTGATCCAGATCTCCGAGCCTTCCTTGCGGATGGTCGGCACCAGCACGTCCCAGGACGTCTTCGAGACGGTGCGGGCTTCCTCGACCCAGCAGATGTCGACACCCTCCGTCGACTTCACCGAGGCGACGTTGTGACGGAGCCCTTTGAAGATGAACTCGGTCCCGTTCCGGCCGAGGATCTTCTTTTCCTGCGTGTCGTAGTGCCCCGACAGCCCGAGGAGATCGATCTGCTGCGCGAGCAGGGCGTGCGCCGATTCCGCGATGCTGTTCTGAAACTCGCGGGCGCACAGAACCCGGAGCGGGCGCTGGGCGCCGAGGATCAGGAGCGCGCGGCCGAAGCCCCAGGACTTGGCACCGCCGCGACCGCCATAGGCGATCTTGTAGCGGGCCGGCTCGAACAGGAAGGCCAGCTTCTCCGGGAACTCAACCTTCATCGGGCGGCGGCCCGGGCCGGATGAACTGGACGGTCATGCTCGTCGGGATCGCCCCGCCCTCGCCGTCGCCGTCGACGGGCTGGCTGGGCTTACCGTAGCCGCGATCGAGGATGGCGTTGGCGGCGGCCACGCGAGCGGCCTCGCTCTCCCCCTCCGTCGCGATCTCGACGAGGACCTGAAGCGCACGCTCGGTATGCTCGCGGGCGGCATCGCGGACGCGCGCCGATGCCTTCGGACGGCCACCGGGATTTCCGGACTGCCCAGGTTGGAAAGCCATTGCTCGAACCTTGTTCTCAGAAACCTCAGCGACCGCAGCCCTGCGAGAGCACGCGGCCCGTGCGGATGACCGGATCGGGCGCGGTGATGACGGCGGCGCGGCGACCGAACAGCCGAAGGAGGGCGGCGATCATGCGGGCTGGACCTTCGTGGAGACCTTCACGACAGGCGGGAGCAGGCCTTTCCGCCGGAGGTGATCGCCGTAGGCCTTCGCGGCCGGATCGCGCTGCATCGCGCGGACCCAGCGCTCGGCATCGGCCGCTGTGTGCGTCTCGCGGTTCATGAGACGATGGCCTGGTGGATGCCCTCGGCGAGCACGTGCGTCTCGGCCCCGCTCCACCGGAACAGGTACTCGATCGCGCCGCGATACTTCGGGTTGTCGGTGACGTAGGAGATCGTCGACACCGCCCAGCGACCGCCGCGCGGGGCTGGGATGCCGTCGGCGTTGAGGCTGTCCGCGATGGCCTGAAGCGTCCGCTTGCGGCGGCGCTCCTGGTAGATGCGGCGGACAATGCGAGCCTGCTCCGGGACGATCCGAAGGCCGCCTTCGAGATCTCTCGTGTAGCCGTAGGGCGCCTGCCCTCCGGCAAAGCCGCCCTTGCTCGCCTTGGCGACCCGGCCGCCGGCCGTCCGGTCCCGGATCACGAAGCGCTCGTTCTCCGCCATGCCGGCGAAGATCGCGAAGAAGGTGCGCCCCATCGGGTTGGACGTGTCGATCACCGATTCCGTGACCGAGCGGAACGCAACCTCGTGCTGCTCGGCGAGGTCGGAGACCGTCGTCATGGCGTGGCGGATGTCGCGCGAGAGGCGGTCGATCTTCGCCACCAGCAGGACGTCGAAGGCGCCGGCCGCCGCCATCTCCAGCGCCTGCCCGAAGGAGGGACGATCGGCGGGACGCGTCGCGCCCGAGACACCGGGGTCGGTCAGCACCGCGATCAGCTCGTAACCCTGGCTCTCCGCGAAGGCGCGGACCGATTTCTCCTGCGTGTCGAGGCCGTGGCCGCTGGCGGCCTGCTCTTCGGTGGAGACCCGGAGGTAGCCGAGCGCCCGAGTGGCGCGGGAGGCCTTCGTCTCCGTCTGGATTTTATTCCGGGCCCGTTGGCGGCCCACGCGACGCGAGCCTGAAACCACCGATAAGCCCATGATTTTGCTGCGCTATTAGCGCCTAAATGGCCCGTATTTTCAAAGTCTCTTGGGACCTTGGAAATCGCCTCTGATCTGGCGGCGGCTCGGGGCGGTGAATGGGCCGCACGACCCATCCGTCATCACCGGACGTTCCCCAGACTGGAGGACTTCATGTTTATTTTTGTACGCGCCACGGCGATCATGCTCGCGCTGCTCGCCGGCGATGTTGCGCAGGCGCAGATGACGGGCGCAGCGATTACCCCCGTTCGCGATGTCACTGCTCTCGGTCAGACTAAGCCGCCAAGCCGGGACGCTAGTCCGACCTCGCGCAGCAACATCAACCGCCGCTCGCAGAATGAGCAGCGGCAGGACAGTATCGCCAAAGGCATCTGCATTGGTTGCAGCGCCAAATAAGCTTAGGCAGCCTGAACCTTACGCGGCCCCCGGATCTCGGCTCGAACCGGCCGGGTGCTGCGCTTGCCGAAAACCGTCTCGGCCCGGAACGTCCCGCGCTCGGCCGGATCCTCGTGGCGCATCACTTCGGCGGCGCGCTCGCGCATCCGCTTAGCCAGATCGACCTTGGTGACGATAGGTGCCTCCGGGTCCCGCTGGTCGGCGAGGGCCAGGGCATCGACCTCACGGGCGAAGCCCCGCAACTCGGTCGCGTAGCAGAAGCGCTTACGAAGCGTCATCGGTGGCCGATCATGGCGCAAGTCCGCGGCGGCATCCCGAGGATACCTATGCCGGCTGAGCTGTGGAAGAAGGGAGCGGACATGCAAACGCCCGGCGATCTCTCGATCCCGGGCACGCGTCTCGCGACTTGATCCAAATGCCGTGTTTCGCCCGACGGGTCAAGAAGCGTTCCTCAAGGGCTACTTCTTGAAGACGGCGACCAAGCCTATAAGGGCACCGATCAAACCGGTCGCTGTTGTTAATCGACCAGCCCAGAATTCCCACGCCTCTTTTCGCTCCTTTCGAATAGCCGACCGAACTTCGAGAACCCCTTTTGGACTGAGTGTTGGCATTCGCTGATCGCCGTTATCTTGCCAGCTTGTCTCATCATCATATTCTGGGAATGGTATGAAGTAATACTCAGCCTGATTTCGCAGCACTTCAGTTATGTGTCTTGATATTTCATAATCAATTTGCTCCCTGATGAGGGCGTGCTCGCGCCGGACCGTCGGAGTAAAACCACCTTCTCTGTCGCTTGCGCGAACCCGCTCAGTCCATTCGCGGTCAATCTTTCGCCGCTCCTTCTGCAGGCGTCGGAGCTTGTGTTTATCTTGGATCGCCTGAAGCATCTGGCCCCGCATATCCGCGCAACTAAACGTATGTCTGCGTCGCAATATATGTCGGTCGTCAGAAGTCAGACATAGAAAAGAAACAGCATACCGGCGCGCCGAATATAAGGTCACCGATTACAATCTGACGTCCGGAAACGAGCGGAGACCAGATCTCTGACCCGACCCCGCCCGGCGACCGCCCGCCGAACCTCTGGCTTGGCCTGCGGGGCGTATCGCGCCTGCAGCTCCCCGAAGTAGGCACCCTGGCCTTCCGGGACGGTGCGCCCCCGGCTGTCCGTTTCTTCGCCGGTCGGCTCGCCTTGGAAGGCCCGGATCGCCTGAAGCACGCCGACGGCGGCGAACTCGGCGTCGAGGTCTTCGAGCAGGATGCGGAAGTGCTCGGCGACGTAGGCCGTGCCGCGCTCGCCCCCCTTGCCCCGAGCTTCGGCATACTGCGCGAAGGTCTGCCGGCCAGTCAGGACCTCGGCGAGAAAGCGGGCGCCTGTCACGCCGATTGCCCGCATGATCTTGTCCTTCAGCATCGCGACAAGGCGGGCGTCCTCAATGGCGTAGATGATCGCCAGCTCGTGAGCGATCGACAGATCCTTCGAGCCCCGCACGTCGTACGCGACGGAGCCGAGCCGGGCGCCGACGCCGCGCTCGAGGATCGCCTGGACCTGCCGCCCGACCTCATATTGCGAGACGGTGATGCGGCCGTGACTGCGCTCCATCTCCAGCACGTCGACGTTGCGGTTCGCCGAGGCGATCACGCGGGTGGCGGGGAAGAACGGATCGGCGACCGCGACGGCCGTGACCTGTACCGGTCCGCGGCGCCGGGTGGCCCGCGAGAGACTGGTGCGGGCGTCGAAGGCTTGCGAGTGATCGTACCGATCGCCGCGCGGATCCCGGCGCCGCTCGGACGTCGCGGGGTGGGTGGCCGGTGAGCCGGCGAGGGAGACGGAGGCCTTCTTTCTGGAGGTCACGGTGATGCCCCTTAAGGCGCCTCGGTCTTTCGCCGGGCCGCGACACCCGAAGCTCTGCACGGTTTTGGACACATGCAAGCGTGAATATTGAAAGCGTCAGCCTATGGTGACTGGGTTCTTCATCACGCTCTCAAAAGCCGCTTGGGGTAGATTTGCGACCGTCTGCTACCGAGTGCCAAATGGGTCGAAGCGGACGCTGCTCCCCGAGCCGCCGATAGCTCAAGTAGATAGGAGGAGTTTCAAGTGCGGTCGTGACGAGGGGACGCGAGACGGTTGGGCGCAATGCGGCTAGAAGGCTGCAACATTGATTGCCTTTGCTGATGTCACAGTCCCTCCTCCCCCCTCTCGTTCACGATCCCGTTCGGCTCGACGCCCTCGGCACCACCAACCTCCTCAATACCCCGCCGGAAGCTGAGTTCGATGACATCGCTCAACTGGCGGCGATCGTCTGCGATACGCCTGTGGCCTTGGTCAGCCTCGTCGCGAGCGACCGGCAATGGTTCAAGGCACGGGTTGGCTTCCCACTGTGTGAGACAGCTCTCAACGCTTCTGTCTGTGCCTACACGTTGGCCGAGGCAGACCTGCTGACCATCCCGGATCTGACCACAGATCCACGCACGCAGAACAATCCGCTGGTGATTGGCGAGCCGTTCATCCGTTTCTATGCCGGAGCGCCGCTGCATGACCCTAATGGACAAGTGCTCGGCAGCTTGTGCGTGATTGATCGTAAGCCCCGGCCTGAGGGACTGACGGCGAAGCAGTCAGACGGGCTACGCCGACTGGCTCGGCAGGTTACGACCGTGCTGCGCGAGCGCCAACTCAATGCGGAGATGCGAGCGACCCGCGAAACGCTGCGCACGTCACAAGAGAGGTTGACCTTTGCCTTCGCGGCTTCCGGCAGCTTGGGCTGGTGGGATTGGGATATTCCTGGCGACCGGCTCTATGCCGGAGCGCAGTTCGCCGGAATGTACGGCGTTGACCCAGAGGAAGCCGCTGCAGGCGCACCGCTCGCCGCCTTTGTGGGTGGCATTCATCCCGACGACCAGGAATGGGTTGGCGAGCGCATCCAGAACGCGCTCGATACCGGCGGAGAGTTCATCGAGGACTACCGCCTGTTGCGCGGGGATGGCACGCTGACCTGGGTTCATGCGCGGGGGCGGTGCTTCCTTGATGCCGACGGGAAGCCGCTGCGCTTGCCCGGCGTCGCCGTCGATATCACCGACCGCAAGAGGGCCGAGGCGGCAAGCTTTGCCGGTGAGGCGCGGCTGAAATCCATCATGGAAACTGTGCCGGTCGGCATCATGCTCGCCGAAGCACCCTCAGGGCGCATCTTGCTAGGCAATCGACGTTTGGCGGAAATCCTCGGCCATGACACGGTGTACGCCTCGTCCAGCGATGCCTACGGCGCGTTCGTCGCCTTTCATAAGGATGGTCGTCTGGTCGAGGGGCATGAGTATCCCCTCGCCCAGATCACCAGCGGTGCCTGCAAACACGCAGCCCTGGAGGTGCTGTATCAGCGGCCTGACGGCGCACGATGCTGGATTACGATTTCTGGCGAGGCGATTGAGGATGAAATCGGCGCAACGGTCGGCGCGGTGGTGGCTGTCAGCGATGTCAACGACCAGAGGGCGGCTGAGGCGTCGCAAGATCTGCTCAACCGAGAGCTGAGCCATCGGCTCAAGAACACCTTGGCCATGGTGCAGTCCATCGCTACGCAGACCCTGCGCAACGCTGCAAGCCTTCCGGCCGCGCAGGAAGCTCTCGCTGCCCGGCTCATCGCGCTCGGCAAGGCCCACGACGTGCTGCTGCTCGGGCACTCGGAGAGCGCCAACGTCCGAGATATCGTCCAAGGAACGCTCGCTCTGCATCAGGACAAGGCGAAGCGGTTCCGCATGTCGGGGCCGAACCTGTTTATCGGACCGAGCCCCGCGCTCATGCTGGGGCTGGTGATGCATGAGTTAGCGACCAACGCGGCCAAGTACGGCGCCCTCTCCAACACATCCGGTCAGGTCGATGTGCGGTGGGTTGTGTCCAGCGAGGGCGAAGATGCCGAATTTCGGATGGAGTGGCAGGAACGAAATGGGCCACCGGTCGTCCCACCCACCCGGAAGGGGTTTGGCTCGCGTCTGATCGAACGTGGCATGGGCGGCGGCCACGTCGTCATCAGCTACCCGCCCGAGGGCGTCCATTGCACGTTGAGCCTGCCGCTGACGAGCTTACAGCTACGGGGCTGAGAGGGCAGTGGAGGTATGGCTGCTTTCAGTTCGGCGCTGTGACCCTCCCTATGCCCGTAATGGGTCGGTAGCGAGCCGTCCACCTTTTCTGATGGCCCCACTCCGAAGCAGCCCTTCGACTTCAGGCAAACCTCCGCTGCTACCGTCGGTACGCCCTGCATTTCAGACGCGGCGGATATGGACGATCGCCAAACGTATCTCAGCACGTATAAGCGATCGCCCATTACGGTCGTTTAGGCCAGCGTACGGACCTTCGGCTCACGATCCCAATAACGCTTCTTCGCGGCCTCGACAAAACCGTTGAGGTCGGTCACGCCCTCGTCCACCTCGACGCCCGCCTTGTCTAGCAGCGGCTTTGCTGCGGCGTTGGCGCCGATGGCCTTTAGGTGCCCAAAGGCATCCATCACCCATTGTATCGCAGCCGCTTCCTTCACGAGCTTGCCGGCGGCCTTCTCAGAGAGGATCACCGCGCAGCCATCGACCGTGACCGAGGGCTGGCCGAACAGTTGCGCGTCAGCGGCGATGGCCGAGCCGTCGGAGAGCGGCACTTTGCCAATTTTTGGGGCGATAGTCATCGCATGGCCACCCGCGGCCTTAATCGCCTTCTTGAGCGACTTCAGCTCGCCTGCATCTGTCCCATCGGCGATCAGGATGCCGATGGTGCGGCCTTCCAGCGTGTGTCGTTCGAGGGGACCACGGATGATACGCAGGGCTGGCGACGGCGCCATATCTAAGACCGGTGCGGCGGTCGGCGAGGCAGGAGGCAGGTCCATCGCCAGCCCGTCGGCGACGCGGGTCGCCAGATCCTCATCGACGTTGCGTAGGTTGGCGACCATCGTCAGCCGAATGTGCTCCAGGCTCACCTTTGACAACTCGAAGACCAGCGCGGAGGCGATGTGCGCCTGTTCGGCCGGGTCCATGGACCGGAAGAACAGCCGCGCCTGGCTATAATGGTCGGCGAAGCTCTCCGGCCGGATGCGCAGCTTCTGCCCCTCCTCCTCCGATGGAAAGGTCACGTAACCCTTGGAGGCGTCTTCGCGGGCGCCGCCCGGCTCGCCCGCACGGGCGAGGCTGTTCGGCTCATAGTTGGCGCGGCCCTTCGGCACCGCCATCTGCATGTGGCCGTCTCGCTGCTGGTTCATGAACGGGCAGCCCGCCGCCGCGGCCCGCCCCTTGGCGGCGTTGATCGGCAGCTGGTGGAAGTTAACCGAGCCGAGCCGCGAGAGCTGCGTGTCCGTGTAGCTGAACAGCCGGCCCTGGAGCAGCGGATCGTTCGAGAAGCCGATGCCCGGCACGACGTGGCTAGGCACGAAGGCCGCCTGCTCGGTCTCCGCGAAGTAGTTGTCCGGGTAACGGTCCAGGACCATCTTGCCGACGATGCGGACGGGGAGCACCTCCTCCGGGATGATCTTGGTCGCGTCGAGGACGTCGTAGGGCTGGCTGTTGGCGAATTCCTCGTCGAACAGCTGGACGCCGAGTTCCCAGGTTGGGAAGTCACCGCGCCCGATGCGCTCGAACAGGTCGCGGCGCTGGAAGTCCGGATCGGCTCCGGCGATCTTCACGGTCTCGTCCCAGATGGTCGAGGCGAGGCCAGCCTTGGGCTTCCAGTGGAACTTGACGAAGGTGCTCTTCCCCTCCTTGTTGATGAACCGGAAGGTGTGAACGCCGAAGCCCTCCATATTGGCGAAAGTGCGCGGCAGCGTCCGGTCCGACATGGCCCACATGATCATGTGGGTCGACTCGGGCATGAGGCTGATGAAGTCCCAGAAGGTGTCGTGGGCGGTAGCCGCCTGCGGATAGCCCCGGTCGGCCTCCATTTTGGCGGCGTGGATCAGGTCCGGAAACTTGATCGCGTCCTGGATGAAGAACACCGGAATGTTGTTGCCAACGAGGTCCCAGTTGCCCTCGCGGGTATAGAACTTGACGGCGAAGCCGCGCACGTCGCGCGGCGTGTCGATCGAGCCGGCGCCGCCCGCCACGGTGGAGAAGCGAGTGAATACCTCGGTGCGCTGCCCCTTCCGTTGAAACAGATCGGCGACGGTCACGCCCGCAAGGCTCTCGGTGCACTCGAAGTAGCCATGAGCGGCGGAGCCACGCGCATGGACGATCCGTTCCGGGATGCGCTCGTGATCGAAGTGGTTGATCTTCTCGCGATAAACCTCATCCTCAAGCAGGACCGGCCCACGGGGCCCGGCCTTGAGCTGGTTTTGGTTATCGGAGATGGGCGTGCCGTGATTAGTCGTCAGCACGGGGTGGTCTGCATCAGCGGTCTGATGTGTCTCGCCGCCGTGGCCGGCGTTGATTGAGGTCAGTTCGGTCATGGCATCCCTCCTTGGCAGGAGGCCAACCGGAAGCTGAGCCGTAAGTTTCCCTTTCGTGCGAGGGGGGCGAAGGGGCAAGGCCGATCGGCTCATTCGCTCCCATGAGTCAGCCGCCGTGACACGACATGTCTGCTACGCCCCAGTTGCGACTTGGAAGCAGACTTGCGGCTTACGGCCAAGTCCAGTCGCGGGAGCAAGCGTCTCTGAGCGGCTGAGTCAAGTGGAAATCTGCCAGTCCGCTTTCGGATGCAGAGCCAAAAGAGCGGACATCCGGGGTCCGGTCGAAGCTGGCCGGTGGTGGAATGGCAGCTTCCGAGAAACTAGGTCGCAAAAGCAGACGGCTTCCTGCGGGCTTGCGTCGAGAGGATCCACATCGGTGCCGCACAGAGCTGGCTTGACATACCAATCCTGCAATAACGGCTCAATTCATTTGAGCTGCACCGATTTGGAGCGCGCACGGATCGGGTAAGATCGTCGACAAGGGGCTTAAATCTGTCGGCAGGCCAAGTTTTGACGGTGAGAACGCGGGTCTACCGGCCCAGTGCTCAGAGGTTGGTGTCTCTCGCCGGCAATCAATGCAAGCTGGAAACCGCGCGCCTCATCTTGAAGCCGATCTTGGCGTCTCAACGATGCCGGAGATGTGAATTCCCAGGTTGCTTGGACCGCGCAGCGACGCACCGGCGCGGTAAGGCGGCGGATCGGCCATCAGTCGCGGCTCGACGAGACGGCGGCACAGTGTGACCAGCGCGATCTCTGCCTCGATCCGCGCAAGAGGCGCGCCGACGCAATAATGCAGCCCGCCCCCGAAGCCGAAATGCTGGATGTCTTCCCGGCTCGGGTCGAAGCGGTCCGGTTCGGGGAATCGTTGCGGGTCGCGGTTGCCGGAAGCGAAGAGCAGAACCACCGGTGCGCCTTGCGGGATCGTCGTCCCCGCGATGTCGATGGCGCCGAGCGCCTTGCGCGTCCGAAAATGGACCGGAGGCTCGTAGCGCAGCAGCTCCTCGATCAGACGCGGGGCCCGTTCGGGATCGGACTTCAACTTCTCCAATTCCTGCGGATGCCTGAGGAGGGTCAACATGCCGTTGGTGATGAGGTTCACCGTCGTCTCGTGCCCCGCGACGAGGAGCAGCACGGCCGTCGAGATCAGATCGACATCGCCCATGGCAGGCGCGCCGGGATCGCCGCGCCGCGCAAGGCCACTCAGCATGTCGTCGGCGGGATGGCGGCGCTTGTCGCGGATCAGACGGCGCATGTAGGCGGCGATGGCATCGAAGGTCGTCACCGTCGCGCGACGCGCCTCCTCGTCCCGGCGGGCATCCGGCTCGAGCGCGGTCGCGAGTTGGGTCGCCCAGGCGTGGAACCGTGGCTCGTCGGCTTCAGGGACACCCAGCAACTCGCAGATGACAGCCACGGGCAGCGGATAGGACAAGTCCTCGACGAGGCAGACTTCGTCCCGTCCGCGGCACCGCTCGATGAGCGTGTCCACCAGTGCTCCCACCCGTCCGTGCAGGTTGTTGACCCGGGCGATGGTGAACTCCTTCATGACGAACCCGCGCAGGGTGTCGTGAGCGGGCGGATCGCGGAAGATCAACGGCCGGTGCGCGTTGGCCACCCGGTTCTTGAGGGGATTGACGATCCAGTCCTTGAGCGGATTGCCGGTGCGCGGTCGCTTCGAAGGAGGCAGGTCCTCCGAACTCAGCCGCGGGTCGAAGAGCAGGCTGCGGATCGCTGCGTGGGTGCTGACGACGTAGGCTCCGTCCCGCTGTCGCGAGACCGGCTTTCGCCGCAAGCGCTCGTAGATTGGATAGGGGTTCGCCCGATTTGCTCCATCGAGAACCTCCGAGAACAGCGTGTCGTCAGACATGGGCCATCTCCGGTACGGGACGTTGGGTGCGCGAAGGCGGAAAGCCCGGCGCCAAGATTTGAATCCGTCGTTGATCGGTGGCGTCGAGAATCGGCGGAAACGGCGCGCCGGCGACGATCCGGCCCGCGTAGGCCGGGAGCCAGCGCGCCTGATCGAACGAGACGGCGGCCACACTGCGTCCGGCGCGTCCGTAGACGGCGAGAAAGCGTCGGCTTGCCCGGTCGCCCTGAACGATCGCGACCGCATCCGCTCCGTCGGCGAGGCCGACCGCCTTGATGTTGAGCCCGAACTGGCTCGACCAGAAGGCGGGCAGATGGGAATAGGGCTTCGGCTGCTCGGGGCGCAGCAGGCTGGACGCCGCATGGGCTGCCTGTTCGACGGCGTTGCCCCAATGCTCGACTGTCATCAGCCGCCCGCCATAGAGCGGGTTCTGCCAGCGTGCCACGTCCCCGGCCGCCACGATGTCGACGGCCGGAGGGCCTTCCCGTGTCAGAACGCGGCACGCCTCGTCGCACGTCACGCCGCCGCTGTCGGCGACAAGTCCGGCCTGTGTGAGCCACGCCGTCTCCCGGATGGCGCCGAGGGCCACGATGACGAGATCTGTGTCGATGATCCCGCTGTCATGAAGGTGCGCTTGGCGTACGTGCCCGGCCTCACCGACGAGAGCTCGAACCCTCGCGCCGGGGCGGTAATCTACGCCGGAGCGTCGGAGGACCTGCGCGAGCACCTCGCCGACCATCGTCCCGAGGACACGGGCCAGGGGCGTTGGGTTGGGATCGACGAGTGTCACCGGCAACCCAAGGTCGCGGCAACAGGAGGCCGCCTCGCACCCAATGAGCCCGGCACCGATGATGAGGACCCTCTTCGGGGGCTGTGAGAGGGCCCGGCGCAGGGCAACGGCATCCGCGCGACTTCGGATGGTGAAGATGCCACTCAGGTCGGCACCCTGCTCCGTCCAAGTCCGCGCCCTGGCCCCGGTGGCGATGAAGAGCTTGGTGAAAGGGACATCGCTCCCGTCGGCGAGACGGATCGTCCGCCCGGTCCTGTCGAGCCCCGTCGCAGGCTGGCCCAACCGCCAGCGGGCGCGCAGGGCCACCAGGTGCGGCAGAGCCGTCGCGTCGGCCTCCAGTTCCCCCGCCAGGACATGCTTGGAGAGCGGGGGCCGGTCATAGGGAGGGTGCGGCTCGTCGCCTATGAGAGTGAGAGGACCGTCGTAGCCGCCTCTGCGAAGCGCCTCGGCCCCGCACAGGCCTGCCAGGGAGGCGCCGACGACCACGATTCCAGGACGCTTGCTCATGGCAGGTCAGCCTCCGGTGGCAGGTCAACCTCCGGCAGATCGGCGGCTTGGACGAAGATCGCTTGAACGGGGCAGGCCAACCGGGCGCGTTCGATCCTGGCCCGCGCCTCTTCCGGTGGCGCCGGGTCATAGAAGAGGATCTCGTGCCCCCGTAGCTCGAAGCTCTCCGGTGCGGCGTAGCAACATTGTGCGTAGCCCTGGCAACGATTCAAATCGACGACGACGCGCATGCGGCAGCTCCTGCCTTGGGGAAGGGCCTCGAAAACAGGGTGTCGGCTCAGTCCTCCGGCTCGGGAAGCAGCAGATGGGCCGACCGCAATGGAACGCCGGCCAAGAGTGCCAGCACGACGGCGGCAAGGAGAGCCGTCACGCCGCCTTCGCGCTGTTCCCGGTGTGGAGGGACGGGGCGAAGGAGTGCTGCCGTCGCCGAGTGTCTGCGGGGAATGGCGAGCCTATCGAGCATCGGCCATCTCCGGAGTTCTCGCGAGGGCGTCGATCGCCGACAGGATCTCGCGGTCCGTGTCGCGCCGGGCAAAGGCATCGGCCATGGCATCGGCGCGGCGCCGATAGTGCGGCTCCGCCAACACGATTCCGATGGCATCGCGCAGCGCCGCTGCGGAGGGCGTATTGGTCGCGAGATTGATCCCGGCGCCGGACCAGCCGATGCGCGCCCCGACCTCGGCCTTGTCTTCGCTCAAGCCCGCCGAGACGATCGGCACACCTGCCGCCAGCGCTTGGCATACGCTCCCGTATCCCCCGTTGGTGACGAGCAGATCGACGTCCGGAAGGATCTCGGCGAAAGGCAGGAAGCTCGCGACGCGGGCATTGGCGGGAACCGGTACGCCGACGGCGGAAACCGGCCGGCCGCCGGTCGTCGCGACCACGAGCAGGTCGTCGCGCTCGGCGAGGGCCGTCAGGGTCGGGTCGACGAGTTCGCCGAAATCGGAATTCGCGAGAGTGCCCTGCGTGACTAGCACCACGCGCTTGCTCCGATCACGCATCGTCCACCAATCCGGGACCGGCACGGTGCCGGCTCCGGCTGGCAGCAGCCCGACGAAGCGGACCGAGTCCCCTTCCACGCCGAAGTCGTATTCGAATTCCGGGACGCTCGGCTGTAGGAAGGTATCGGGCAGCACGACGATGGATTGGGTGAGCGAGGCGGGCAGGCGGGGAAGCCCGAGATCGGCGAGGCGCCGGTCCACGCAGGCCCGCACCGGCCCCACGAAGGTCGCGTCGATGTGAGCTTTCAGGCGTGCATAATGAGCTCGGTCCGTCTCGGTCCGGGCAGGGGGCAGTCCCAGTCCCACGGGGGCTCCGTCGGGCCGGTCGAGGAACAGGAAACTGACGTTCAGGACGGCGATGGGGGGGCGGGGTTTCGCGCTGAGCAGCAGGGGAACCACGCCGAGGAACATGCTGCCCGCGATGATCACATCGGGTTGCTCCTCAGCAACGAGTTCGCGGAGCCGGGTGGCCTGCGAGAGCATCGGCTCGACGAAGCGGCGCTCGAATTCATGCGTCCAGCGTTCAGGACCGGGCGGCAGGTTCGGTTCGAGATACCCAGCCGACCCGAAATCGTCACAGGGCGCAAAGGACAGTCCCGCATCCTCGACTCTACGGGCGAAGGCCGGGTCGGTCGTGACGACGACGCGGTCGCCACGCGAGGCGAGAAGCCGCCCGATGGCGAGGAGCGGATTGACATGCCCGGTCAAGGGTGTGGCGGCGATCAACACTCTCATCATGAGCTCCCGGTTTTGGCTGGTGTCTCCTTCACCTCATTCGGGACAGTCCCATGCCCCGTTACGGCCCCACGTTCGGGTGAGTGTGCCGGCGCACGGCTTCCGGATGCGCCCAGTCCCGAAGGTGACCGGCCTCGATTGCCTCCCGCGCGCAGCGGTAACCCACGGCGGCGGTCGTACCCAGGCTCGACCAAGCCCGCAGATCCACGCCTGCCAGCGGCGGCTTCAGCACGACGGTCGCACGACTCACCGACATCAGGGATTGCGCATCGCTCGACACCGTCGCCGCACGTAGGAGGAGCGGGGCGATCCCCGGCATCGCATCGGGAAGGCCGAGCAGGCGCCGAACGAAACGTCCCCGCCACGATCGCTCCGGCATGTCGGTGAAGGCACGGTCGCTGCCGACATCGACGGCGAGCACCGGTCCGCGATGCATGGCCGCCAACACGTCCGCGGGCAGGTTGTTCATCATGCCTCCGTCGACAAGGATGCCGTCTTCCGAGACCACGGGCGGGAGCAGACCGGGAATGGCGATGCTGGCCCGGAGCGCCGCCGCTAGATCGCCGCTGCGGTGGACCATGGCCGCCCCCGTCGTCAGGTTCGACGAGACGCAGACGAAGGGGAGCCAGAGATCCTCGATCCTCGCCTCGCCGAAGCCCGCGCGCAGGGCCGCCTCCACCTTCAGGCCTCGGGTCAGGGCGTGGAACGGCAGCGTGTAATCGTTGAGCGGGTTTTGCCCGACGAAGCCTGCCACCATCCTCGCGCGGATGTCCGCCACGTCGAGATCCATCGCGACACTCGCCGCCACGATGGCGCCCATGCTGGTGCCGCCCACAAAATCGACGGGCAGATCCGCTTGCGCGAAAGCTTCCAGAACGCCGAGATGCGCGAGGCCCCGTGCGCCCCCACCGCCCAGCACGAGCCCGCGAGCGGTGCCGGTCGTCAGGCGGACCAGCCGGGCCAAGTCGCGGCTATGGCCGTCGCGAACCTGGATCCGCATCGTTGCTGGCAGGCTTGTGACCTCAGGGTGAAGAGGCTGCGGGAGTGTGACTCCGGCGTCCTGGCGAACCGCGAGGTCGATCCGGATCCAGGCGGAAAGGACGGACTCGATGCTGGCCCGCGCACCGGGTCTCGGTGGCATTCCGGGCTCCGCGAGCAGCAGGATGTGATCGGCGTGACGCAAACAGAGGCTGCACCACGGGCAGTCGGTTACACGATCGGCGACCAGGATCATCCGGTCGTGCCGCGTCTCGTATTCGTGGAACCATGACTCATCGGCGCCGTCCGGCCATTCAGTCAGGCAGCCGGTCTTCCCCGGCAAGCTGACGTCGAAGGCCGAGGCGAGCCGACGGCCGAAAGCCGGAGCGTCGAGCCCTTCGGTCACGGCGAGCACCGCGAAGTTGCGGGGGGCATGGCCCACGGAGCGCCCCTCCGCGGCGATACGCAGGCGTGTGGCCAGAAGGCGCGCGAAGTACAGCAACGTCGCGGGATGGTCGCCGACCAGCTCTTCGAATGCGCTGCGGCTCAGGCGCAAGAGATGCGTGTCGCGCAGGGCCGTGGCTGTCGCGGAGCGCGGCTCCGCGGACAGGAGCGCCATCTCTCCGAATGTCTCCGGCGGCGTCAGGCGGGCGAGACGGCGTGTCTGCCCGTCCACCGGATCGCGTGTCGAGATGCCGACAGCGCCGGAGACCAGAGTGTACAGCGCGTCGCCTTCCGCGCCCTGCTCGAAGATCGGGACGCCCCCGGCGACCGCCATGGAGGCAAAGCGTGCCCGGACGGCCTGCATTGCGGCCTGATCGAGCCCTGCGAGGAGGGGGATCTCCGGCCCGCTCATCGCGACGCTTTCGCGGCGCGCTTCAGATCCTGGGCGGCGCGGGCATAACCACCCCCGGCTCCGTCGACGAAATGAAGATGATCGGCCTGCGTCGGCGAGGGCGTGATGCAGGTGACGATGGCCGCCTCCTGTCGATGGAGGCCATAGGTCACGACGCCCTCGGCCTGGGCCCGTGCCAGCCGTGTCTCGATCGCATCGGCCGTCTCCGGCGGACAGGCGACCGTGAGGCGCAGACCGTCGTCGTACTTGCGGAAATCGGCATTGGCAGTGAGCTGACGGCGGTAAAGCCGGGGCGAGAAGCGACCGATCTGAAACCCCAGACGGAAAACGGCGAAGGACACACTTCGCCCAGCCAAGAGCCGGAGGTAGCGCAGGACAGAAGATCCAAGAAGCGGGCCAGCAGCTTTGGCGTCTTCCGCCAAGCCGGACCAGGGCGGCCGCAGCCCCGGTCCGGCGACGGGGAGAGGACGGCCCATCTCCGGCACGGCATCGACGGCGTCCAGGATTTCCTCGAGGACGGCGCGCAGGCGAGCAGGATCGCCTTCGCGACGGGGAAGCACGATCAGGGAAAGCACGAGCCTGCCAGGGCTCGCGACCGGGGCGAAGCGGCAAGATAGCCCCGTCAGGTCGGGTGGCACGCCATTGCTCCCTGCGGCGATGGCATAGGACCCCGCCTTCATGGCGGCCTCCGCCCAAGCAAGGCCTCCTCCCGTGAACATCGCGTATGCGACGTCGGCGGAGGCGGCGTAGCGCGCGACGCGCAGATCGCGACCCGCTGCCCGCACGGCGGCAACCGGGACGAGAGCCGCCCGCAGGGTCAGGCCCAGACTGTCGCGCGCCCAGGCCACCGTCGCGGCGAGAATCGCCTCCACGGTCCCGCGATGGTCCGGCGGTATGAGCAGGCTCGATCCGTCGCCACCGAAGACGAAGGGGATCTCGATCTTAGAAAAGGCATTGCGGATTGCGGCAATGGCAGCAGCACCGGCAAGGTTGACCGCCCGGTAGCGCCCTTGCTCGATCGCCTCGGTCGACATGGCGACATCGCTCAAGGCAATCCACCATGAGTCCGGAACCGGAACGTACCGGCCGTCGTCGAGGACATCCGAGAAGTGTTCAATCGGATCCAGCCGTGCGTAGTCGAAAAAAGGCGGCTGAGTTCGTAGATCGGGCACCTCCCCCTCCCTCAACCGCTCGATCAGACACGTGCGCCGATCTTTCGTCAAAGGCCGAAATTGAGATTTGGGCTGCAACCGACTGCGGGTTCCCTCGTCTATGCGGCCAAAATCCTCGGCACTAAAGCGACGACTCCACCAAGACTTATATCCCGTGACGACGGTTCGGAACAGACCTTATGAATAAGTAGCGCGAGAGTCGCGTCAATCGGGTAGCCTGTGACGGCCACCCGACTGACTTTCACGTCGCGCTACTTTTTCATCGCGTCTTTGCCCATGGAGTCCTTGTGCATGCCGCCTTTGTGCATGGAATCCTTGGCCATGGGATCCTTGCGCATCGAATCCTTAGCCATGTTGTCCTTAGCCATGTTGTCCTTGGCCATAGGGTCTTTGTTCATCGACTCAGCAGCAAAGACCGGGCTTGCAAGAAACGAAGCAGCGAGCAGAACGGCAGAGACGGATCGAAAAAGGTTGGACATATCGCAGATCCTTCAGTGCTGTGCCGAGAGTGGCACGGCTTTCAATTCGGCGATATTATTTTGATGTTACGTCGAACTACATAATATTCTGATCTGATTGTGCCTTTCGCGGTGGCTGATCCTGTTTTCGGCTCACGACGTGTCGGTACGCTTGCGATGAAGCGGTCAGGTTCCAGCTCGCAGGCGCGCGGCGCCCACGATCCGGCCAGCTGGTTCCTGCAGGATCAAGGCGAAATCTTCACCGGCTGGCCGCTCGGCACGGAGCTTCACCGGCTTGCCTTCCCAGGAACCAAGGTCGCGCAGGGAGCGCACCACATTCGCTTGAAGGATCGTACGTCCACCGTTCTCGCCACGCGCGATGGAGCTGCGATGCCTCCGGTCGAAGCCGACCAGAAGAATCCGGGCCGTTCCCTTCCCTTCGCCAATCGTAATGCCGATCTCGTTCCCCGTGCTGACAAGAGAGATAGTCGCCGCAGTTGATGCATGGGCTCTTGCCTCTGCGATAGCGGCACCCGCCTCATCACGACGAGAACCGACGAGACTTCGTACGCCATCGACGACGAGTTGCGGCGTGAAGCTGACGCTTCCGAATTGGTTGGCGTAGGCAGCCTGTCGATTCGTGGCGCCTTCGAACGAGAAGGCATCCTTCCACCCCAGCCTGTTCCAGTAGGTCACGTGGAAACCGAGGGGCAGAAGATCGGGCTGCTCGGCCAGCTCCGCGAGCAGCTCCTCGGCCGGGGGACATGACGAGCAGCTCTGTGACGTGAAGAGCTCAAGGACGAGGGGCCGGGCCTGCGCAGGGAGTGATGCAAGACCGAGCGCCATAACGCAAAGCGCGCGAACAGGAGGGAGGGGCATCATGCGGTTTCCATCGACGTTGGATCGATGCCGCTCATTCGCAACGGTCTGTGACCCGGTTACAGAGAGCGTGTTCGCTGGCAAAGCCTTTGTGGAAAACTCCTGCCACGCTTAGAATTAGGATATACAATGCAAATATTATTGTTTTGAATTTTTTCTCGGAATTTTCGCATTTGGCGCTTAAATGGCCTCAACTCAATGACCAAGATGGGCGCATCACCGCCATAGCTTAGGCGCAGGGTACTTCTGCTTTCGGGAACCGCCTAGTCACGTGTGAACGACTTAGTTGGGTTGCAAACAGAACGGCAGCTTGGTTACTTGGTAGCTCTCCTGGCTGGGACTTGGCGCAGCTATGCCCGCCTTCTCGCAGCGGATAACCGGTTGTGCGCAATCTTGTGACTTGTACTCTGGGAAACTGAACCGTAGGCGAGACGCACGAAGCCCACGGGGACATAATGGACCACACCGACGCCTTGTGCCGCGAGATTGCCGAAGCTCTTGACGTCACACCAGCCGAGTTGCGTGCAATCGGGGCCGTACAGGAACGCGCTGCCAAGCTTCGAGATGCAATCGAACTTTTGGAAGCTTTTCAGCACCTCTCTGGAGCGGAGCAACGCCGTCGTTGCATTGCCTATGTGCGGACCGAGGTTCATCGGTCAAAAGCCGCAACTCGCAAGAGCATAGGCACGACTGCTTTTGGGAATCACTGACGCCAGCTCGCACGTCGAGGTTGGGTCGGAAGCGGTCAGGGTGCAGGCCCAACCGACCGGTCTTTGTTCCATGCCTCGACGATCCTCTCAGCCGCGCGCTTCCGCTGCCGGTCGAAGGTCCGCCGATTCACACCGAACTCCCGGCAGTGATCGGTCACGGTCCCACCCGGCACGTCCTTCAGCAGCCGCAGTCGATGATGGCGCTTGATCCGCCGCCGTGCCTTCGCCCTGGCCCAGGTCAGCAGCGCGATCAGCTCGGGCGTGCCAGCGCCCAGCACGACGGTCGCGAACTCCAGCCAGAAGAGCGGGCCGGGCGCGATGTTCGGGCTGGTCGGCCCGATGCGCCGTGCGCGGGCGCTGAAGACCGGAGCGTCGGTGAGGGCCATGAACATGGCGATCAGCCTGCGTTCGACGTCGAGACACGTCATCGCCGGCGGATCGGGACCCTCGCGACGCAGAGAGGTTTTCATCAGCACCGCGTGCGGAGATCCTCACGTTTCGAATGTCGCCGCACGCGGACGCTCTCTTACGCCGCTGCCTGTCGGTGCTGGACACCAAGCCCGAGCTGTTTCGCCAGTTCGGATCGGCGCGCGGAATAGCTCGGCGCCGTCATCGGATAGTCGGCAGGCAGGCCGAACCGAGCGCGGTAGCTCTCGGGCGTCATGCCGTTGACGGTCAGATGCCGTTTCAGCGTCTTGTAGGGCCGTCCGTCGAGGAAGGAGATCAGCGCGTCGGGACGGACGCTTTTCTTGATCGCGGCGGGCGTAGGCAGCTCCGGCGCGGGCTCGGCCGGTACGGGTGCGGCAAGCCCGACCAGAGAGGCGTGAACGCTGCGGATCAGGTCCGGCACGCCCGATACCGGCACCGGGTTCTTGGCGACGTAGGCGGAGACGATCTCGGTGGTGAGAAGGATCGCGGTCTGCCCCGCGGCGACGAAGGTCTCGGTCATGGTCATACCTTTCGGGTTGAGCGCCAGAACTCCCAGATCGGGAGGCTCTCGGCGGGGTTGGTCAGGCCGCGAAAGACCTGCCGGGAGCCGTTGCGCTCCAGGGTGATCGTGCGCTCGTCCATGGCGATCACTTTGCGCGGGTAGATCGTGACGAGGGCGCCCACGCTGTCCGCGCGCAGCGCCCCGGCGAGCGAATGCACGCCGAACAGCGAGTCCGTGCTCCAGCCGAGCGCGGCGGCTTCCTCGCCCCAATGCTCGACGAAGCGGAACATCATGGTTCGGACGCCCGCCCAGACGCCGAAGCGACCACCGGGACCGGGCTCCTTCCAGATCATGCCGGGGCAGGGGAGCCCCGTTGTCGTCGAGGAGAGCGTCGAGGTAGCCGTTGCCGGTGCCGCGCCGGGCCGGGGCGTCGCGCGGTCGAGCGCTGCGGCGGGCAGTGTCGCGGAGGCGGTTCCGAAGGGTGGCGAGCCAGTCGAGCTTCAGCCCCCGGACACCGGGGACGCCGACCCAGAAATCTTGGAATTCGGCCAAGGCCTCGTCGATCTGCCGACCGGTCAACCGCGTCGTAGGCGGTCATCTTCGAGCCGGTCCCGGCCTGCGCCAGCCGGACGAGCTTCACGAGTTTCGGCAGGATCTGGTCCTGCACTTCGGTGGCCGTCACCATTGTCCGTTTCCGGTCAATCTTTGTCCGCACGGCGCCAATCCTTCGCGACATCTTGAGGATGTCGAAGGAGGGGCGTTCGAATGCAGGAGGATGGCGAGGAACGCAGGCACAACAGCATCCCGGCCGACAGCTTGGCGGCAACGCGGCAGGGATGCGGAAAGAGGGACGTCGACCCGGCGGTCAGAAGAGGAAACCGCGTGGGCGATCGCGAGACGAAACTCTGCGCGATGGGGGAGGGAGCGCGCGATCATGTCGGCGTTCCGTCAAGGAGGTTTCGCGCGGTGCGCCTGCTTGTCGGAGCCAGCCGATGCGCCGATGCGGTGATGGTGGATGGCCGGGCTGGCACCCGACCCTCCTCGCCGAAGCTCATGGCCCTGGAAGGCTAAACCATGACCGCCGACGAATTCGAAGACCGCTACCGCGCGCTCGAAACCCTGACTGTGCAGCTGATCCGACACATGATGGTGCGCGACGTCTTCAGCCGCGATCAGGTCGAGGATCTGATGGGGTCTTTGACAAATCTGGCAGAGGGCGACGAAAGATGTACCTACTGCGCCGAAAGGCTGGTCCGGCAGGTTTTCAGCAAATCTCGCACGATGGCCGATATTTACGACGAAGCCCAAGTATTGGCGGAACAGAGAGCTCGCGTCTACGGCGGAAATCCCGTGCCGGTCGATCTGTAGGCCTACAAGCATCACGCGGCTTCCGGCTGGCTGATGAGGTCGTTAGCGGTGATTTTGCCGCCGGATCCCTCGACGATCTTTCGGATGGTTGCGCCTCGAGGATCACGCTCCCCCCTGAGGATTCGCGTGATTGTCGATGGCGGCACGCCGATCTCCGCCGCGAAGGCAGCAGCCTTGATCTTGCGCTTCGCGAGGTATGCGGCGAGGTCCATTTCGCATGAGTTTGCCATTTGGCGAAAAAAGTCAATCAGGGGTTTGCCGATTGGCTCTGGATGGTCGCCGCCGCCGCACGCAGGTTCGCCGGATGGCAATGCCCGAGCTGAAGCGGCGCAGAAAGGCGCTCAAACTGTCGCTGGAGAAGCTCTCAGCGATGGTTGGTCTGTCATTATCGCAGATCCAGCGTTTCGAAACTGGCGAGCGCGAGCCGAAGAAGACTGACCTGGAGAACCTGGCCAAGGCTCTTGGCTGCACTGTGCCGGAGCTACTTGAGATGGAGGCACCCGCCGCCTCGCCGGTCTTTGGCGGTTTGATGCCGGTTCCGATTGCCGGCCGTACTGCCGCAGGCGTTTTCCGTGAAGTCGTCGAGTTCGATGACGGTGAGCCAGAGTATGTCTTCGAGCCAGAGGACGAAGACTTCCCCAAGGCTCGGCGCTTCGCCCTCACGGTGGAGGGCGACAGCATGAATGCGGCCGACCCGCCCATGCCAGACGGGTGTCGCGTAGTATGCGTAGACTTCGAGCAAACCGGACAGCCGCTTTCTGATGGATTGATTGTCGTGCTTCAGCGGACGCGCGAAGGTGGACACCTTCGTGAGTGGTCCGTGAAGGAAATCGAGCTGCATGACGACGAAGTCTGGTTCTGTCCGCGTTCGACGAACAAAAATCACCGCCCGATTAAGGTGCCGATGAACCCAGAGGCGAGCGAGTGGAATGCGCTCGAAATAATAGGTCTAGTACGGGACGTCTCTATGCGGGTCAGAAAAACTTCGCGACGCTGAAATATTACGCGCGAACTCTATGCTTTATGATCTATAGATGGCCCTTATAAAGCGTTGGGCGGCTCGAGTCTTCATGGGTTCCGCGGATCCTGGCTCGCTTCACGATGCGTCGGCGGTGTCACGGCTGCCACCACATAACCAAGCGAGTGATCGAGTCGCCCGATTTCGGAGACGCCCCTGGCAACGTGGAGGAATTGCTGGAAAGCGCTTTGCTTCAGCACCAGGACTTCAGTTGCGCAGATTGCGACATCACTATCGCGACACTCATCGCGGTCAAGCAGGAGGAGATCGACTAAGCCCGAGCACCTCGCTCAGATAATTTCGCCATGTGGCAAAAAATGCTTGACGGTATTTTTGCCATTTGGCTAAATCGCTCCATCGCCACCGCGACGGAGCCGGTCATGCGGGTCGCCTACCTCACCCAGACGAAGACGCGCTGCTTCCTGACGATCAAGGAAGGCCCCGGTGGCGTGACCGTCGATACGGTCATTGTCGCCGGGAAACGTGAGGCCCGCACCTACTGCGCCGCCCACGGCATCCAGGCGTGGAGCTTCTGATGGCCGCGCTCCAGCAGCTCAACTTCGAGCAGGCGATGACGCTGGTTTTCGTCCTCGCAGCCATGGCGACCGGCGGCCTCTGGATGAGCGGCCGCGTCTACTTCCGGGTGGGCCTCTGACATGGCCGCCCCCACCACCCCCGACCGCTTCGATATCATCCTGCTCCGCGACGGCTACGCCATCGTCGAGATCCACTCCGGCGGCTTCGGCCGTGAGGTCATCGAGCGCGAGTTCGGCTGCGAGGCCAGCGCGTGGGACCGCATCGAGGAGATCGTTCAAGGCGAGGCCGACGAGGCTGCGGCCATCGCGCTCGCCGCCGCTGAGTACGACGCCGAAGACCTGCAGGTGGCGGCATGAACGCGACGTTCCGCGCCCCGTCCGTCACCCTCGCTGGTGACCGGCTCGCTCAGGCCGTGGCCGACTTCCTCCACGCTCTCGACCGCGGCGACTTCGGCATGAAAGCGCTCCGGTTCGGCGACGGCAGCGAGAGCGCCCACGTCGCCGATCTGCGCACGAAGCTCGCCGAGCACCGCACCGACCGGAACCTCGTGACGGGGAGGGGCCGGTGATCCTCTCCCCCGCCGGCCGCGCCCGTCGCGGCGCTGGTCCCACCCCGCACGCAGGAGCCTGACGTGGCCTTGCACAACGACTGCGAGCGCCCGTCCACGGTGCGCATCCACTCCGACCTCTACCAAGGGACAGAGGAGTGGATCGCGGCCCGCTGCGGGATGCTCACTGCCAGCGAGATGTCGCTGATCGTCACGCCGACCTTCAAGCCGGCGAAGAACGAGAAGGAGCGCTCGCACCTGTACGAACTGCTCGCCCAGCGGATCACCGGCTACGTCGAGCCGCGCTTCGTCAGCGATGACATGCTGCGCGGCCAGGAGGACGAGGTCGAGGCGCTCGCCCTCTATGCCAAGCACTACGCCGAGACCGAGTCCGTCGGCTTCATCACCAACGACCGGTGGGGCTTCACCCTCGGCTATTCGCCCGACGCTCTGGTCGGCAGCGACGGCCTCGTCGAGTGCAAGTCGCGGCGCCAGAAGTATCAGGTCGAGACCTTCCTCGTGCATGTCGCAGAGGGCACGATCCCGCCCGAATACCTCCTCCAGATCCAGACCGGGCTCCTCGTCTCCGAGCGGCGCTGGTGTGACCTCGTCTCCTACTCGGGCGGTCTGCCGCTCGCCGTGATCCGCGCCCACGCCGACGAGGGGATCCAGGAGAAGATCCTGGCCGCTGCCGACGACTTCGAGCAGCGCCTTCGGGACGCGATGACCCGCTACCGCGAGGCCACGGCTGGCGCGATCCCGACAAGGCGCATCGAGCGGGAGATCTTCGCGTGATCGACATCTCGCAGACGGTTGCGCCCAGAAGCGACCAGCTTAATGCCGACGACCTGATCGTCGGCCCCCGCACCATCCGCGTCACCCGGGTATCGAAGATGAGCGAGCCGGATCAGCCGATCGCGATCTACTTCGAGGGCGACGGGGGTAAGCCGTACAAGCCCGGCAAGTCGATGCGGCGCGTCATGCTCCGGATCTGGGGCGCCGACGGCTCGGCCTATGCCGGTCGCCGGATGACGCTCTTCCGCGACGATGGCGTGCAGTTCGGCGGCGTGGCCGTCGGCGGCATCCGGATCAGCCACATGTCGGGGATCTCCTCGGCGGTGACGATGGCGCTCACTGCCACGAAGGCCCGGCGCGTGCCCTACACGGTGAAGCCGCTGGCCGAGGAGCGCTTGCCTGCTCCGAGCCAGCCTTCCACCGACGCGGACGACCGCCCGACGGAACAGCGTCAGCAGCCCAGCGCTCGCGACCGGCTTTACGCCGCCGCGCGCGAGGCGGCCGGTAAGGGCAACGCCGCGCTGAGCGCCTTCCGCGACGGGCTGGACCCGCGCGCGAACGAGGCCCTGGCGCCGATCCTCTCCGAACTGGACCGGGCGGCCTCCTACGCCGACGCGGCCGACGACGACTTCCCCGGATCCACCTCCATCACCGACGAGAGGTCCGCCCGCTGATGTGCTGTCCCTGCGGAAATCTGCGCTGCGGCTCTGACGAGTTCGGCCGCTGCGGCTGCTACGACGGCGTTGATCCGCGCTGCTACGACAGCCGGGCCGACGATCCTCGCCCCGTCACCCTGCCTTGCCGGAGGAAGCTACAATGAAGGGCCAGCCCATGTTCGTCGTCTTCGACCTCGACGGCACGCTCGCCCTCACCGAGCACCGCGCGCACTTCCTGAACGGCCCGGGCCGGAAGGACTGGCGCGGGTTCTACGCCGCCTGCGACCAGGATGAGCCCTGCCACCCGATCATCCGGACGCTCCTCGCGCTCGACGCGACCGGTGCGCATGTCGAGATCTGGTCGGGCCGGTCGGACGAGGTCCGGGACAAGACGACGGCTTGGCTCGATGAATACGAGCTCGGCCATATCCCGATCCGCACCCGCAGGGCCGGAGACCACCGCCCCGATACGGTCGTGAAGGCCGAATGGCTCGACGAGGGCCGCACGCCGGATCTCGTCTTCGAAGACCGAGCCAGCGTGGTCGCGCTGTGGCGCTCGCGCGGGATCGTCTGCTGTCAGGTCGCGCCGGGGGACTTCTGATGTCCCGTAGCGAACGAATCCCCGGTCGGGATGAGGTGACGGACGAGACGATGATGCGGCTCAAGAGGGAGGGCAGACTATGATCGTTCGTCCCCTGACCCCCGAGCAAGTTGCTGCTCGCTGGGACTGTTCACCAAATCACGTCCGCAACCTGATACGTCGGGGCGACCTACGGGCTTTCAGGGTCGGGTCACGCCTGCTTAGGATTAAAACGGAAGCGGTCGAGGAGTTCGAGCGATGCCAGGAGACTATCGGATCGGACGCCTCAACGGACGATACGTCGTCTCGTGGTGGGTCGATGGAAAGCGGAGACGTTATCGTCTTAACGCACGCGACGCCAAGAGCGCGGAGAGGGAAGCCCTCGACGTAATCAAGCGCGAAGCAGTCGCGCCTGTCGGCGCCACGGTAGCCGACATCTGGGAGGCTTACCGGGCAGAGAAGGAAGGCCGCAGGGTCGCGGTCGCCATGAAGCATGAATGGAAGGCCATCGGCCCGCATTTCGGCCATCTGCGACCGGACCAAATCAAGACGAGCACTTGCCGCGCCTACACCGCCGCACGCCGAAAGACGGTTGTCCGCGGGAAGGCGACATGTGTCCATGACGGCACGATCTGGACTGAGCTCGGCCACCTGCGCACCGCGCTTGTCTGGGCGCTCGGGGCCGAAAAGGCGCCCAAGATCGAGCGCCCGCAGAAGCCGGCCGCGCGCGAGCGCTACCTGACCCATGCCGAGATCGGCAAATTGCTCGACGCGCCGGCTCCGCTACACATCAAGACTGCCATTCATGTCATGCTTGCCACGGGCGCGCGCGTCGGTGCCGTGCTGGAACTGACCTGGGACCGGGTATCGTTTGACGATGGCTATGTGAATCTGCGCACCGCCGACAGCGTGACCCGGAAGGGTCGCGCGAACGTGCCGATGAACCCGACGCTGCGCGCCGCGCTTCAGACCGCGCGCGACGCGGCGCTGACAGACTACGTGATTGAGTGGGCTGGAAAGCCGGTCGCGAATATCAAGACGGGGTTTTATGCCTGCGTGAAGGCCGCCGAACTCGAAGGCGTCTCACCGCACGTCCTGCGGCACACAGCAGGCGTCCACATGGCGGCGGCTGGCCGACCCATGTCAAGGATCGCGCAGTATCTCGGGCATTCCAACACGACCGTCACCGAGCGCGTCTATGCGCGGTTTGCGCCAGAGCACCTGAAGGAAGAGGCGGCAGCTTTGGACTTCGGTCGGCTTCGGTCAGTGGGCTCTTAGGTTCATTGAACCTATAAGAAGTCCGCAGAGAATTTGCCAGGAACCATATTCTTCAACGGGTTAGCTGGTGGGCCCGGTAGGACTCGAACCTACAACCAGACCGTTATGAGCGGTCGGCTCTAACCATTGAGCTACAGGCCCAAGCTATTCATGAAGAACAGCTATTTGGTATCTGCTTCGCATCTTTTCTTATCTTGACGACCGATACGGCGACAGAAACCACGGATTTAGTAGCGGCCAGGGGAGGGTAGGGCAAGGGGCCGCTCTACCTCCTGGCCATGGACGAAGCCGCGATCACCACCATTCTCGCCGCTCAGGACGCGGCTGAAGCCCTCACTGCGCTCGACTGACCGATCCAGCCGCTCGATATGGTCTGCCGCCGGACCTTACCAAATATCGGTCAACTCAAGGAACATGAGTGTTGAGATTGGATCTGACGTTTGGATTGGCCGGACTGCAACAACCATGGCTGGCATGAAGATCGGTCACGGCGCGGTTATTGGCGGAGAGAGCCTCGCGGCGAAGTCTGTCGAACCATATACCATAGTGGCGGGCAACTCAGCTCGTCCCATTAGGCAGAGGTTCGACGACGAGATGATTCGTAGAATGCTGGCCGCTGAATGGTGGGACTGGCCCGATGATGTGTCGTGGAAAATAATACCGCACTTCAAACCAACGACCTGAAGACAGCTATTGGAGCTAGCTGGATCAAAGCTCAAGCCGCGATGAGCAGCTGTGTCACATTCCGTGGGACGATGGTGCGCACCGCCGTGATCCTGACGACGCCGACGATGTGACCGTTCCACTATGTGGCAAGCAACTGGCGGCTCTGCGTGCCCTCGCGACGACGCGCGGCGAGTTGCGGATCACAGTTTACCCGAGAGCGATGCCGCTGCTGGTGGGGAGGGGGTCAGTCAGGATCGGCCGGTGCGACAGAGGGGAGTTGACGGTTTTTTCTTATTCTACGTGTAGCGCTGCAGCCGGATTCTCGGGGTGAGCGAACATGGCGAACTACGTGCTCGAAGGCCCTCGCTGGGGAACCGGGGCGGTGGGCACGGGCGGCGGCACCGTCACCTGGGCCGTGGACTCGACGGTGTCGGCGGGCTTCATCAGCCAGATCAGCGCGGCCTTCGCCGACTGGTCGAGCCGGGCCAACATCACCTTCAAGCAGCAGGCCTCGATCAGCGGTGCCCAGATCACCTTCAACCTCTCCTACATGGATGGGCTGGACAAGGTGCTCGGCACCACCAACTACACCTACTCCGGCTCGAAGATGATCTCTGCAGCCGTGACCTTCGACAGCGGCGAGGGCTGGCACGCCTCCGGCAGTCAGATTGTCAGCAACGACGCCGTCAACTTCTTCGTCGTCGCGGTGCATGAAATCGGCCACGCGCTCGGCCTCGACCATTACAATGCCGGCCCGGCAGTGATGAACTCCATCGTTGACCGCTCCATCACTGACCTGACCCCCTCTGATATCTCCGGGATCCAGGCCCTCTACGGCGCCCCGAATGCGTTCGGAACCATTCAATACTCTGCGGCAAGCGCCGGCGGCACGGTGTACGCGCTGTACGATGGCATATTCGGCCGCGCGCCCGATACGCTCGGGCTTGAATACTACGCCGATAAGATCGCGCACGGAACTAACCCAGCGTCTCTGGCCGCCAACTTCCTCGCCTCACCAGAGGGTCAAGCACGCCTCGGGGCCGCCGATAACACCGCCTTCATCCAGCAACTCTACCAGAACACCCTGCACCGTGCCGCTGATGCGAGCGGTCTGCAGTATCACCTCGACGAACTCGCCCACGGCGTCAGCCGCGTCGATGTGGCACAAAACTTTGTGTTCTCGCCCGAGCACTTCGTCAACCTGCAGCCAACCCTCGACGCCGGCCTGTTCGTGCCCGATGCGCAGGCGGCTCAGGTGGCACGGGTGTACTACACCATGCTCGGCCGGGCGCCGGACGCAGGTGGTCTGACGTACTACACGGACCAGCTCGACCACGGCGGAACAATTTCCAACATCACGCAGGCCTTCTTGAACTCAGCGGAGAGTCAAGCGACTTATGGCAAGCTATCGAATATCGCCTACGTCGACGCGCTCTATGTCAACGCGCTGGGCCGCCACGCTGAAGCCAACGGATTGAGCTATTGGACCGATCAACTCGACCATGGTGTGTCGCGGGCAGACCTTGCGATGTCTCTATCACAGTCGGCCGAGTCCCAAAACCTACACTTGGCCCAAATTGAACTGGGCTGGCACCTCGCCTGATAGCTGTAAATCGGCCTCGGGTCGCTGAAGCGGCCGAGGCTCCTTTGATCGGGTTGCGCATTCCCTCGTCAGCCTACAGGTCGGGACAGGGCGATCCGTACCGCGCCACCGCGAAGGCGAGGTCGCGCTGGACCGATTTCCGCGGACGATGGCCGTCCGCGACGGAGGGCTACGTCTGCGCTGCACGGTCTGTGGGCGGAAGGGGCCGGAGACCGAGCAGGTCTGGCCGCCGCGAAACCGCGCCTCTACGCGTGCACTAGAGCGAATATCGACTGAGCCAGTGCCTGATATCGCTCAGCGAGCAGATCCAGGCCGTTGGGCAGGACACCATGCCGGGTTACCCGGGAAGTATCCGCGCCTGCAACGAGAACACCCTCAACCCGTATCTCGTCGTAGCGCTGATCGAGCACGCTTGGCCTGCCCGGCTCGGGAACCGTTTCCGGACCATCGACCGGCAGGACCTCTAGGGTTACACCCTCAGCGCCACCTGGAAGCGCTTTCCGCAAAGCGACGAAGATGCTCATGTAGGCATCGGGATCGGTGTTTGACCAATCATATATGAGATCCCGGATCTCTTCACCCTCCGAGCTATACAACCTAAGTTTCGCGCCAGATCCCCCCATGTTTACGACTAGACCTAATACTGTTTCATCACGTGAGATGGGAAGATTGAGCGGCTCGCCCTGTCGCAAGATCGCCATCTCAGAAGACCGCAACGAGCTTTTGTAGAGCGCTCGGCGTTCCATCGGAACTAAGGGCGCCAGAGCGATCGTTCGTGTGTGCGTGATTGCCTCTTGTTGCCGCGACGCCGTGCGAACAGCTTCAACCGCGCTGATGAGCTCGGTCCCCAGCGACATACTCACGGCGGCTGAATGGTGTGCGGGATCTCGCATCAACTTACCGGGCTCGCACCCGAGACGGGCGACCTGCCGAACGAGCGCGGTTACATCGAATATTGGTATTCTTAGCTCTTGGCAGATGCTTCTATGTAGTTTTTCAGCCGGAAGATCCGCGTCGAATGATCCGAGCAGGGGATTGATGATGCATATCGGCAAACAGCCAACGACGCTGAGCCTTTGCGTGATCGAGTTGAACGCGCGCCGTACACGGCTCTCATCGATATTGCCGTTCAATAAATAAAATCCATCTGTTATTGCGTAATCGATAAAAATAACATCATGCTGCTTAAGTTTTAGATCATTAAGCAGGTATAGAGCTAGTTCCGACGGAGAACTTCCGATCGATGCATTGACGATCTGCTCGTCGGTCGATTGTCTGGCAGCGTCAACCATAGATGCGCCCATGACACAGTTGGACGTACCAAGAAAGACAATCGTCACGATCGACCCCCAACATCAATCTAATGCGGAGCGCCCTCCAGCGCTTCTTGTAAAAATAATGTGATTACCGAATCATCGGCATCGCAATAACATATGATAATATTTTATACAGTAGAAAATGGCGCTAAATCTCACAAGTTGTGCGACAAGCTCGCTTTTATTTGAGTTCTTTTTGAGATGCGTTGAGAGGTATCTTATTTTCAACCACAACGTGTATAGCCACAAAGAGTGCCGGAGTGCTTGACATATAACCGTGCTCCCCGGGCTTGCCCCGCGCCTCGGCGTGTTGCGCGAAGGTCTGGCGACCGGTCAGGACCTCGGCGAGTGTGGTGCGCTGGCGGACATGGCCGCTGGTCTGCCGCTTCCGAGGCCCGGCTGAAGCGCGAGTTGCGCGGCGATCCGATTCGCTGACATGGCAGCCTCCCGGCGGAGGTTCGCGCGAGCGTCCCATGCGGTCCATGCGATCGCCCCGGCAAGGCAGAGCGCCGGGACATATAGGCGTCTTGATCGCGGACGGCTCCGACCGGCTGCTGATCTGGGGCGATATCGTCCACTCGTGGATCCTGCAGATGCCGCATCCGGATTGGACGGTGATCTGGGACACCGATCCCGCGAAGGCGGCCACGACGCGGCGGCGCATCCTCGACCGTGCGGCGGTAGACGGCGTGAGGGTGACCGGGATGCACCTCGCTACAAGTGGAAAAATCGTGCGCGCGGATACGGGTTTCGCGCTGATCTAGCTGCGCCAGACCTTGGGGGCTGCAACTGTCTGCTTTCGGACTCACGCGAAGGGATCATTGGCGACCGCAGCCGGTCGCGGTCGGAAGGACCGCTTCGGGTGAATTTTCGACTGTCCGCTTTCCGGCTGCGCGGATCGGATAGCAGACAGTCAACGAGGAATAGGCAGTTGTGATCCTCGGATCGTTGGTGGTTTACGCCGCGCGGACGGTCGCCAGAAAGCGCCCGACCTCTGCCCCAAGATGTTCGGACTGGCGTGACAGTTCCGAAGCCGCCGCCAACACTTGGCTTGCGGCTGCCCCGGTTTCATCCGAGGCCTGGGCGACGCCGGCGATGTTGCTCGTCACCTCGCCCGCGCCCATGGCCGCCTGGCTCACGTTGCGCACGATCTCCTGGGTGGCAGCACCCTGCTGCTCGACTGCCGCAGCAATGCTGGTGGCAACGACATCGATCTCGCGGATCTGGCTCGTAATGCCGCCGATGGCAGCAACGGCCTCTTGCGTGACGCCCTGGACCTCACCAATCTGACGTGAAATCTCATCGGTGGCCCTCGCTGTCTGGCTGGCCAGTTCCTTCACCTCGGCAGCGACCACCGCAAAGCCCCGCCCAGCTTCACCAGCCCGTGCGGCCTCGATTGTCGCGTTGAGGGCGAGGAGGTTCGTCTGGCCGGCGATGCCGGAGATCATGCCAACCATGTCGCCGATCCGAGCTGACGTCTGGCTCATTGCTTGGACGAGGTGAGCCGTCTGGTCCGCCGCCACAACCGCCTGCTGGGCGAGGCGTGCTGAGCCGCTGACCTGACGTCCGATTTCCTGAACGGACGTGCCGAGTTCCTCAGCGGCGGCCGCGACCGTGTTGACGTTGGAGGCTGCTTCCTCGGCAGCAGCGGCGACGGTCGTAGACTGGGTGGCTGTTTCGGTCGCGGTCGCGGTCATGGTGCTGGCTGTCGCCTGCAGCTCCGTGGCAGACGACGAAACAGTGCCGACGATGCCGCCAACGGCTCGCTCGAAGCCATCCGCCAATTCGATCATCGTGCGTCGCCGTTCGGCCGCTGCTGCTGCATCGGCCAGGCGCTTCACCTCCGCCTCCTCGGCGGCTTTCCGGGCGACCATGGCCTTGATGCCGTCCACCGCCTTGCCGACCGCGCCGATCTCGTCGTGACGGACCGACTCCGCGATCTCGGCATCGGTCTCGCCGCGAGCCATTCGCTGGAGCACGCTGACGAGCCTGCCGAGCGGACGGGTGACCTGCACGACGACCGTATAGACACCGTAGGCGATGCTGAGCGCCGCAACGACGAGTGCCGCGAGCAGGGCGAGGCGGGACCAGCCTGCCGTGCGCTCGGAGCGATTGAACTCGGCCTCCGCTTCGCGGACCTGCAGCGTGGTCAGCTTGCTCAGTGTCGCGCTGGAGGCCTGCGTGGTCTTCAACAGATCGGCATGCGTCGCATCGAAGTCCGGAGTACCGCCTTGCGCGATGCGCTTAAGGATCTCGGAGATGACAACACCGCTCTGATCGATCCGAACCCGCAGATCCTTGGCGAGGATCTGTTCCTCCGGTGTCAATGAAGTCGCTTGATAGGCGGTCCATTGGGCGTGCAGCTTGGAGAGGTCGCGGTCTATCTTTTCCTTTGCCGTGGTGAACGCGATGGTCTTGCTACGCAGCATCCGCGATACGTCGATGATGTCATCGTAGGCGTCACGAATGATGCTGAACTGTCGGAGACAGACGACTCGGTCCTCGTAGACCGTTTTCAGACTTGAATGGCTCCAATGGAGCGCAAAGTTCCCAAGCACTGCCGTACCGAGGAGGATAAGGCCTATGGCGGCCAAGACCGAAACGAGCCGCTGTTTGATCGTCATCGTCGAAAAACTGCCTCTTTGATCATCACAGCCGAGACAGGCACCACCGAAACCACTGGGGTGCCCGCTGCATGAATGCGCAAAATAGCGGCAATTGGTTAATCCGACGGCTGCTCAACATCGACGGATCCAGCCCCGCATGATGACAGCTCGTCACAGACAGGGCGTCTCACCGCACACCCTCCGGCATTCGGCCGTCACCCGCATGATGCAGCAAGGCGTGTCGACTTAGGAGGCGGCAGGGGTCGCGGGCATGGGCGAGGCCGTGCTTCGTCGGCACGTCGCGCACCACCACCTCGATCACATGGCTGAAACTGTGGCCGCGACGGGCGGACGACAGAAACTCCGCAGATCAGCGTGACGTCTCACCCTCTCAGCCACGAACGACACCGCCATCGCCCATGCCGACCAGGGCGGCGCCATAGCCAACTTCGCGTGTGGCCGACCGATCACGCCTCAGAAGCCCAATACGGCGGGCATGTCGTCGACGACCTTATCACGCGTAACGAGGTGCAGGCGCTGGCCATGCTTCAGGGTGCGCAGCCATTGACGAGGCCGGGTGACGCGTTGACTGTGCGCCTGTAGTAATTATTCGTCGACCGTTGGCCGTTTTTCTTCTCCCCGCAAGCAGCCACGCATCACGCTGCTTGCCGCAGTATTTCGTGAACTTAATGAAGATTAAATTCGATCGCAGGGTGCTATGATAGATGGCTGATCCGAGAATTCTCTTCTATGAAGATCCTCTAACAGACAACGCATCGTTCTTCCGTAGATCAGCCCATCTCGGCTGCGACGCGCCCTGGCTTCGTGCGCTCATGCGGGATGGCCATGACGTGCGAATGCTCGTTCACGAGCGTTTCCTGCCCGTCACACGGAAAGTCGGCATCCCCCGTCACGCCGTGATCACGGTTAGCGAAGATGACCTCGTCAACCGGCTCTGGAACCCCCATGCCGATGTAAACACCCTGTTGCATCGCCATTTCGATCCGCTTTCTACGGACGCCGTCGAGACACTAGCCGACAGCCTGGATCGGCCCGCTGCGCTCGCCACGCGAGCGTTGTTTGCAGAAGTGCTTGAGAATGCCCTTGGTGACTTCAATCCGGACATCATCATTACATGGTGCCCGGTGCCACATCTGCGCATGTTGTTTCCAAACACGCTCATCCTCCATAAAGAAACATCAATCTTCTCGCGAGCACCGCTTCCGCTGACCTACACACTCGATCCGCGCGGGTTCCACACCTGGTCGGCCCCGGCTCAGCCGACCGAGCCGGCTTCAACGAGCGATCAGGCGACAATCGCTGCCACCCGGGAGCTACGCTCGGCCCTGGCACTCGCCTATGATCTTCAAAACAAGCCGTTCTTGGAAATCGAGGACCAGATCAACAATTACGAAAGCTCACTTCTCGTGATCGGTCATGAGAACGGTTCATTCTTCTTCGACGCGAGCTGTTCATACCGCTCACAGGTTCATCAACTGCTCGACGTTCTCGAAAACGCTCCGCCGCATTGGGCGGTCATAGCCAGCGAGCACCCCGATTGCCGCCGGATGACCCTGGCCGAGATGGAGTTCATCAAGGAGCGCCACGCCAACTTCATTGCCATCCCCGATGCGCTGACGCCTCTTTGTTCGGGGCAGATGCTCGCCCGCCGCGTCGATCGGATCGCAGCCGCCAGTTCCAGCGTCGGCCTCCATGCCCTCTTCTGGAACAAACCACTTCATGCGCTGGGGCAGAGCCACTTGAACCGCTTCGCCGCAGGACAGGGGGTTCGCAGTTTGACGGAAGGCCCTCGCCAGAATGCGTTCTCGGACGAGAACGCTGCCTGGTGGGCATTCCATTACAGCTACCCGAACAGCCTGGCAGCAAAGCCCGGCTGGCTCTCGTCGCATCTGCGCACCAAACTGGATCATTGGCAGGCGCATGGGGTCGTCGGCTACTTCGCCCAGCCGATCGCGGATGTGGACGAGATGCGGTCCCGGCTCCTGGAACGCTCCGTCGAGGCGATCCGCACCCGCCTCGGACCACCCCTGGGCCTGTCAGCGGTGCCGGACCGGCTGGATTTCACCAATGCCGCATGGTTCGGCTCAGGCTGGGCCGGAGCAGAAACGAACGGTGACATCGTCTATCGCTGGACCACGTCGAGGGAAGCGGAGTTGATCCTCCCGCTACCGGTCGGATGCGACGTCCTGATCACGATCCAAGTGGGCACACACGGCGGTTGCGCCGGGCAGGCGGCGGAGCTTCGTCTGGGGGATCTTATTCTCGCCGCTCAGCAGGTCGGTCTCGACGGCGCGGCACGGTTGACGGCGCGTCTCTCCAAGGCCCTGATCGTCGATTCCGCGACGAGGCTTGTCGTTCAGGCGCGGGAAGTCGCGCCGCCTTCGGAAGGAGCCGCCCCGCTCGCGCTTATCTCCACCTTCATCACGATCGAAGCCGCCCCGCCTCTGCCTCCGCGACCAGCGATCGCCACCCACGCGTCGCCACGGCACTCCGTGCTGATCCCGACCTTGAACGGGCGCCAGACGCTGGAAGTCGTCCTGCCCGACCTCTTGTCCCGGATTCCGGATGGCGTCGAGGTCGTGGTCAGCGACAACCATTCCGAGGACGGCACCTGGGAGTTCATCAACAGTCTGCGCGACGAACGGCTCACCGTCCTGCAACCTCCCGAGCGTGTCGATTACGCGAGCAACGCGGATTGGGCCTATCGCCATGCCCGGGGCGAATGGCTGGGGCATCTCGGCGACGACGACCAGATCCTGAGCTCGCGCTTCGCAGTGATCGATGACATCGCATCTCATTCCGACGCCGAGATGATCTACGCAAACCGGATCCGATATTATTGGCCAAATTTCATGGCCACTGAACTCGCGAACACTTTAGATGGTGCCACTTTCAGCGATACGGTCATCCTGATGGAGGGCGACGAGGTTGCACGCCGCAGCATCAATTCGGGCAACGTTCGGCATACCGGCGCCGTAGTCCTGCACCGAAACCTCATCCGGCGCGTTCGGGACATCATGGGCGGCCGCTTCATGGCGCAGCGCCTCGCTGAGTATACCAGCTACCGGGTTGCGGCGGGATTGTCGGCCGGCGTCGCCTTCGTCAACCGGCCGATCGTCGTCATCGGCCGTCACGACAAGAGCATCGGTACGTCGATGCATCACGACAGCGGCGCGGGCACGGCCTACGGAACGGATCTCGAAGAAAACATCGGCTCCCATCATGAGGGGACAGGGTTCCACTTCCTGGGGCAGCAACCCTTCTCGTTCGAGGCCGCGCTCGCGGCGGCCTCGACCCTGGCGCCCCGCATCGGGCCCTGTCCGATCGATTATGCCCTCTGGCGCGAGCGGGTTGTTGTCGACCTCGGAAACCAAGTTGCGAAGGGCCGGATCTCTTCAGAGGCTGCCGCCGGCATTCAGGCCGCAGGCGACGCTGCATTGGCTCAAGCCATTGAGAGCCAGACGGCATCGCCTCGCCCGATCGGTACACCTGTTCCGATCGAACCGAGTTGGGGGTGGCGCGGACGCCTCAATGGCCGACGGATTGGAGCCACCTCCATCACGGAGGTGGGCGACTGGTTCGAGACTACATTCGCCGAGCGGCAGGCGACGAGCTCACTTGCATATAAGCAAAGCACTGACGCAATGGTTGATTGGGTTGATGCGTAACATGCCCTCGATGAACACGCATGCTAGTTGCGGCCACTTGCGGAAGCTTTGAGAGACCGCTTCGACTGCATCGTTTCTTCAACCGGTGAATCAACGACCGATCAATCAGTCTGATACTGCGATGATGGTGCGCGATGCCGAATGGCGTCAACACATTACTCGCGCGATGCCGTGGCGCGGCTCACCGGCGGGGCCGGTACGCCACGCGGTTTCAGGGCAAGATGGGCAATGCTGGCCAAAGCCAATACGGTTTAGTTGAACCACATAGCTTTTTCGTCATTACGAGCGCAGCGAAGCGATGATAGAGGAGCAGTCGGGATTTAGGGATCGTAGGAAGCGCTTCAGGCAAAAAATCAGTAGTTTCATTTAAATGGATTGCGCCCGTGCTCGTAGCTGTCGATTTTACCTCGGAATTTGTAGCCCACCTTCAGGACATCGGGATAGGAATGGTGCCGAAGGGCGTCTTTCCCGTCGATGACGCGACCGAATTTGAAGCACCGATGAACCTGTTTGGCGTCAATACGTGGGGAGCCCCAGCAAGAGTGGGCGCGTTCACGTATTTCGGCTCAAATGGCGACTTTTACAATGCGCAAATCGGCCGCTACTGCTCCGTTGCAAATAGTATCGCCGTTGGATGCACACAGCATCCGGTCGACAACTTGACGTCATCCCCCATCACATATACTGAATTCGTCCACTTCGAGCGCCATTTTCGGGAAAGTATCTCGGGCTGGGAGAGAAAGCTGGATCGGATCGACTTCGAGATGCGGCCCCAGACGACGATCGGACACGATGTCTGGATTGGACTGGGTGCCTATCTCAAAGATGGGATCAGCGTAGGCAACGGAGCAATCATTGGTGCGCACGCTGTCGTCACGAAAGACGTGCCGCCGTTTGCCGTCGTAGCGGGCTCGCCCGCGAGGGTCATCAAATATCGGTTCAGCGACAAGATTATCGAACGAATCGAAAAGCTAGCTTGGTGGGATTACAATTTATACGAGGCTAGAGCGTTTTCGGTTTAATCTGGCTCATATCCCGCGGCGGCGAAGAAGTTGGCGCATTCGTCTGGCGTGATGGTGTCGATGAGCCGGCCGATGGCCGTCCACAGCCCTTCGACCGTGCGCTCAG